>NZ_JBHRYH010000001.1:0-87687 GCF_042648905.1 Vogesella amnigena
TTGCCAACCATTGGAGCCAGAGTGTCAGAGTTAACTTGGCCGGGATATGAGCAAGATTCGCACCATGAAAAATGCCGTCCACTTGCTTAAGTGAACGGCATTAGGAGCATGCTCCGGCTTTTTTCTTGCACCTTGCAGCGATCAGGCCTGCTTGGCGCGCTCGATGCCTTCCACCAGTTCGCGGGTGGCGTCTTCCAGCGAGCCCCAGCCCTGGATCTTCACCCACTTGCCCTTTTCCAGATCCTTGTAGTGCTCGAAGAAGTGCACCATCTGGTCGCGCAGCAGCTGCGGCAGGTGTTCCAGTTTCTGGATGTCCTTGTACATCGGGCACAGCTTTTCCACCGGCACGGCCACCAGCTTGGCATCCACGCCGCCGTCGTCTTCCATCTTGATCATGCCCAGTGCGCGAACGCGAATCACCACGCCCGGCGGCAGCGGGAACGGGGTTACCACCAGCACGTCAACCGGATCGCCATCGCCAGCCAGGGTCTGCGGTACGAAGCCGTAGTTGGCCGGGTACATCATGGAAGTACCCATGAAGCGGTCAACCATGATGGCGCCGCTTTCCTTGTCGAATTCGTACTTGATCGGCGCTGCGTTGGCGGAGATTTCGATCACGACGTTGAAGTCGTTCGGCATGTCTTTGCCCGGGCCGATGAGGTCGATGTTCATGCGAGGAGTCCTTTTGCGCGAGGTTGAAAACAATAACGCCGGGATTATACCAGCAGGCAGGGCAGGGTATAATTGCCACTATTGATGACCTTCATCACCGTGCATGATGCTAGATACCCTGATTACCGAATTCGACCGTGGCCTGCGCACGCTGTTTGCGCCGGCACACAGTGCCCGCCCGCATCCGGATCACCAAGTGGCCGAAGCCGAGCTGAGCCAAGAAGAAAAGCAGCACGCACTGGGGCTGATGCGCGTGAATCACTGCGGTGAAGTCTGCGCGCAGGCGCTGTACCAGGGCCAGGCGTTGACTGCGCGTGACCCGGCCGCGCGCGAGGCCTTGCGGCATGCAGCCTTCGAGGAGGTGGAGCACCTGGCGTGGACCGAGCAGCGTATCCGCGAGCTGGGTGGCCGCCCCAGCCTGTTCAACCCGCTGTGGTATACCGGCTCCCTGGCCATCGGTGTGGCTGCCGGCATGCTGGGTGACAAGTGGAATCTGGGCTTCCTGGAAGAAACCGAGCACCAGGTGGGCGCGCATCTGCAGAGCCACCTGAGCGAGCTGCCATCGCAGGATGCACGCAGTCGCGCCATCGTGGCGCAGATGCACGAAGACGAGCTCAAGCATGCCGACATGGCGCATGCGTTCGGCGCGGCCAAACTGCCGGCACCGGTGCGCGGCATGATGAAGCTTAGCGCCCGGCTGATGACCAGCACCAGCTACCGCGCCTGAACGGCTTGCTGCCAGATATGACAAAGCCGCCTTGATGGCGGCTTAAGGCTGCTGACAAACTGCCCATTTACATGCCGCCGGACCCGGCAAAGCCGGGCCGCTCCTGCTGAGTCTTTGCATCGGCAGCCTTCCTGTTTACAAAACAAAGACCTTTTGCGGTGCAAAAGGTCTTTGTCAACACTCTCAAAGCCGCCTTGATGGCGGCTTTGTTGCATCTTGCGGCCAACTATCTGCTTGGCCGCAAGCGTTTAGAAGAACAGGAAAGTCAGCAGGATAAAGGTGGGAATCAGGCAGCACAGCGCCCAGCCGATATAGCCGAAGAAGCTGGGCATGCGCACGCCGCGTTCCTCGGCAATGGCCTTCACCATGAAGTTGGGGGCATTGCCGATATAGCTGTTGGCGCCCATGAATACCGCGCCGGCCGAGATTGCCAACAGGGTCTGCGCGCCCTGGCCCATCAGCTGTACCGCATCACCACCGGCCAGGTTGAAGAACACCAGGTAGGTCGGGGCGTTGTCGAGGAAGCTGGACAGCGCGCCGGTGAGCCAGAAATAGGCACTGTTCACCGGGCTGCCGTCAGCCTGGCTCACCATGCCCACCAGGCTGGAGAAGGCACCTTGCTGGCCGGCTTTCAGCATCGCCAGCACCGGGATCATGGTGATGAAGATGGCGGCGAACAACTTGCCCACTTCCAGCATCGGCCCCCAGTTGAAGGCATTGGCCTGGCGGCAGTTGCCGGGGGTGAGCCACAGTGACAGGCCGGCGATGGCCAGCAGCAGCACATCCCGCACCACGTTCTGCAATTCGATGTCCAGACCAAAAATCTGCCAGCTGATGCCCGGCTTCCAGACACCGGACAGCAGCACGGCGCCGACAATGGCTGCCAGCAGCAGCAGATTCACCTTGCCCAGCAGGCTGACGCGCGAATCCGGCGTCGGGTCCGGCAGTGGCGGCAGGTCTTCCTCTTTGTGGTAGTAGTGGCGATCCAGCAGATAGAAGGCCAGCAGCAGGATGGCGCTGGCGCTGAGCATCGGCAACAGCATGTGCTGCATGGTCCAGCCAAAGCCCACGCCTTTCAGAAAGCCCAGGAACAGCGGCGGGTCGCCCAGCGGCGTCAGCGAACCGCCGATATTGGCGACCAGGAATATGAAGAACACGAATACGTGGGTCTTGTAGCGGCGGTTGTCGTTGGCCCGCAGCAGGGGGCGGATCAGCAACATGGAGGCGCCGGTGGTACCGGTAAAGCTGGCCAGCAGGGTGCCGATGCCGAGAAAGCTGGTATTCAGCAGCGGCGAGCCATGCAGGTTGCCGCGCACATAGATGCCGCCGGCCACGGTGAACAGCGCCACCAGCAGAATGATGAACGGAACGTATTCCAGCGCCAGGGTGTGGGCGATTTCATGCAGCGTCAGCCCCAGGCCGTGGCTGCTGGCAAACGGCAGGGCAAAGGCCAGGGCCCAGCCGGCGGCGATCTTGCCGAAGTGGTGGTGCCAGATGTTGGCCGCAAACAGTGGCAGCAGCGCAATGGACAACAGCATGCCGGCGAAAGGCACGGCCCAGATGGCGGACAGCTCGGCGCCGTTCACGCCGGCGTGGGCCAGCAGCGGCATGCCGGCCAGTAGCGCGCCGACAGTGGGTAGCAGGCGTTTGGTGGACATGGGGAATCCTGTAAATACGGGCGCAGGCTCGCGTTCCGGGGCGCGGCGTTGCCCTTTGTGCTCTGTCGTGTTGTGACCCGGAAAGGGCGGCAGTTTACCAGCATGTGCCGCAACTGCGGGTAAGCACTGCGTACCGTGTTGTGCGGTGATGCCAGCTCAGGCCGGGAGCAGGCAGGCCGGCCAATAAAGAAAAAGGCGGAATCCGCCTGGATTCCGCCTTTCGGTCTGAATTGCGCTGCGCTCAGAGCAGCTTGCTGATATCGCGCGCTTCCCAGCTCGGGAAGTACTTGCGCACCAGTGCGTTCAGTTCCACTTCGAATGCCTTGAAACGCGCCAGCTCGTCATGCTCGCTGGGGCCGGCTACGCTGGCGGCGCTGCGGATCATGCCGGCGCCGGAAGTGGCGTTGCTCAGGCGGTCGATCACGATCAGGCTGCCGGTGGCGCGGCTGTCGCGGTAGGGGTCGAATACCACCGGGGTGTTGAAGCCGATGCGCACCAGACCGATTTCGTTCAGCTGCAGTTTTTCGGCTTCGAAGGCGTCCAGGGTGTTCACGTCCACGCGGTGCACGATGCGCTCCACGCGGCCGGTAACGCTCTTGCCGGACAGCTTGAACAGGTATTCCTTGCCTACCTGCAGCGGGGCCTCGTCCATCCACACCAAGTGGGCTTCCACGCCCTGGCTGACTTCCGGCTGCTGCTCGTCGGCGCGCACGATGGTGTCACCGCGCGAAATGTCGATTTCGTCGCTCAGCGTCAGGGTGATGGCCTGGCCGGTATGGGCCAGCGCCAGCTCGCCCTCGTATACCACGATGGATTTGACGTTGCTTTCCTTGCCGGACGGCAGCACGCGCACGCGGTCGCCGGGGCGGATCTCGCCGGCGGCCACGGTGCCGCAGAAGCCGCGGAAGTCCAGGTTGGGGCGATTCACGTACTGTACCGGCAGACGGAAGGCCGGCAGCTTCACGTCGTGGTCGATCTCCACGCTTTCCAGGATGTCCATCAGCGTCTGGCCGTCGTACCACGGTGCGCTGTCGGTGCGGTTCACCACGTTGTCGCCGCGCAGGGCGGAGATCGGCACGAAGCGGATGTCCGGGATGTCCAGGTTGGCCGCAAAGGCGGTGTATTCGGCGCGGATGCGGTCGAACACCGTCTGGTCGAAGTCCACCAGGTCCATCTTGTTGATGGCCACTACCACGTGCTTGATGCCCAACAGGCTCACGATGTAGCTGTGGCGGCGGGTCTGGGTCTGCACGCCGTAGCGGGCATCGATCAGGATCACCGCCAGGTTGCAGGTGGAGGCGCCGGTGGCCATGTTGCGGGTGTACTGCTCGTGGCCCGGGCAGTCGGCAATGATGAACTTCCGACGGTCGGTACTGAAGTAGCGGTAGGCCACGTCGATAGTGATGCCTTGCTCGCGCTCGGCCTGCAGGCCGTCCACCAGCAGTGCCAGGTCGATTTCCTGGTCAGTGGTGTTGTACTTCTTGGAGTCGCGCTGGATGGCGG
Organism: Vogesella amnigena; assembly: GCF_042648905.1. Classification (NCBI taxonomy): domain Bacteria; kingdom Pseudomonadati; phylum Pseudomonadota; class Betaproteobacteria; order Neisseriales; family Chromobacteriaceae; genus Vogesella; species Vogesella amnigena. Next base: position 4,561 of record NZ_JBHRYH010000001.1, read on the forward strand.
CCAGCTGGTCTTCGAAGATCAGCTTGGAGTCATGCAGCAGGCGGCCGATCAGCGTGGATTTGCCGTCGTCGACGTTGCCGCAGGTGATGAAACGCAGCAAGTCCTTGTTTTCGTGCTGTTTCAGATAGGCCAGGATGTCGCTGGAGATCAGGTCGGATTGGTGTGCCATGAGCTAGTGCCTTGCATCAGCAAGGTTGGCCGCTTGCGGCCAACCTCTGGAATTCGGTATGCGTGGTAAGGAAACGGCGGCTTAGAAGTAGCCTTCCATCTTCTTCTTCTCCATCGAGCCGGACGAATCGTGGTCGATCACGCGGCCCTGGCGTTCGGAGGTCTTGGTCAGCAGCATTTCCTGGATGATCTCCGGCAGACTGGTGGCGGAGGATTCCACCGCGCCGGTCAGCGGGTAACAGCCCAGGGTGCGGAAGCGCACGCGCTTGGTCTGGATCTTCGCCTTCTCTTCCTCGCTCAGGTACTGCAGGATGCGATCGTCGTCGATCATGATCAGCGTGCCGTCACGCTCGATCACCGGGCGCTCGTCGGCAAAGTACAGCGGCACGATCTCGATGTTTTCCAGGAAGATGTACTGCCAGATGTCCAGCTCGGTCCAGTTGGACAGCGGGAACACGCGGATGCTTTCGCCCTTGTTGATGCGGCAGTTGTAGATGTTCCACAGCTCCGGGCGCTGGTTTTTCGGGTCCCAGCGGTGGTTCTTGTCGCGGAAGGAGTACACGCGCTCCTTGGCGCGGGATTTTTCCTCGTCGCGGCGCGCGCCGCCAAAGGCAGCGTCGAATTTGTACTTGTTGAGCGCCTGCTTCAGGCCCTCGGTCTTCATCACGTCGGTGTGCTTGGCGCTGCCGGCGGTGAACGGGTTGATGCCGGCGTCCACGCCTTCCTGGTTCACGTGCACGATCAGGTCCCAGCCGTGTTCGCGTGCTTGCTTGTCGCGCAGCGCGATCATGTCCTTGAACTTCCAGGTGGTGTCCACGTGCATCAGCGGAAACGGCGGCTTGCCGGGGGCGAAGGCTTTCTGTGCCAGATGCAGCATCACGGCGGAATCCTTGCCGATGGAGTACAGCATCACCGGGTTTTCGAATTCGGCGGCGACTTCGCGGATGATGTGGATGGACTCGGCTTCCAGTTGCTTGAGGTGGGTAAGCCTTTCCTGACTGATTTTCATCGTGGCACTCGTTTCTTGATCAGTTGACTTCGATACAGGCCGCAGCGGCCGCCGGATTGTCCGGCAGTGGCAATGTACCGGAGTGGCGGCGGCTAGCAAAAGACTGAATATATATATCGTTATGCTATGAAAGGACGCAGCAATGCGGTTTGCTGGCTATATGGTGGTGGCAGGGTTGGCCGCATCGGAACAGGGGAATGGCAAACAAAAAAGCCACCTTGCGGTGGCTTGATTGTCGAATCCTGGCGTCCCCACGGGGATTCGAACCCCGGTTATCGCCGTGAAAGGGCGGTGTCCTAGGCCTCTAGACGATGGGGACAGCTGGCGCACCCGGAGCGATTCGAACGCCCGACCCTCTGGTTCGTAGCCAGATACTCTATCCAACTGAGCTACGGGTGCGTTGTTGGCGTCCCCACGGGGATTCGAACCCCGGTTATCGCCGTGAAAGGGCGGTGTCCTAGGCCTCTAGACGATGGGGACAGCTGGCGCACCCGGAGCGATTCGAACGCCCGACCCTCTGGTTCGTAGCCAGATACTCTATCCAACTGAGCTACGGGTGCGCTGTTTCTCGTTTGTCGTTGACTTGCGAGAGACGCGAACTATACGGATCGATGCCTGGCGCGTCAATAGTTTTTGTGAAAAAAGTGTGCTGTCCGTGCCTGAATTTTTCCAAGTGGCCGGAATACGACATTATCCTCAAGGTATCGATAGGCTGCGGTGGGTTTATGGCATTTGAAGACAAATTCCGCATGAGTTGCCATGCAGTGATTACCGATGGACAGGGCCGGGTGCTGCTATTGCAGGCTAGCTATGGCGACCGTAGCTGGGGCCTGCCTGGTGGCGCACTGGAGCCGGGGGAGACCGTGCATCAGGCGCTGCTGCGTGAATGTCGCGAGGAGCTTGGGTTAGAGGTGAGCATCGCCTACCTTTCCGGCATCTACTACCACGCAGCCTATCAATCGCAGGTGTGCATCTTTCGCTGCCATCTGCCGGTAGCAGCACGGCTGCGGCTCAGTGACGAGCATCTGACCTGGCGCTACTGGCCACTGGCGGAGCTGGGAGTGGTGCAAAGACGGCGGGTGGACGACTGTCTGCAGTTTGACGGTACGGTGCGTAGTGCCGTGTTTTGAAGCCGTGAGGCCACCCACGGGCGGGTGGCCTCACGGCTGGTGTTACAAGGGCAGGTAGGGAGAAAGCGCGTTGATTTCATTCAGCGCCCGCCGGAAGCGGGCATGGGCACGCGAGACGGTAGATTGACTGATATCCAGCTGCTTGGAGGCGGCATAGCCGGTCATGCCGTCTATCTCCATCAGCCACACGGCTTCGCGCGATTTTTTCTTCAGGCCGATCAGGTTGGCAACGTGATTGAAGTGTTCGAGTCTCATGATGTCAGCTCCCGCGTATGCTTGCTTGTGGCTAACGGGCACTTCGAAAAACTCCCGCTTTCGTCGCGATACTGCGTTGCTTACGAAAAATGTCTCCTTACATATCAAACATATGCTGCGTCGACATTTTTCGTTCGCGCCTTGTCTCGCTTAGAAATCTGGGTTTTTCGAGGGACCCTAACCTGAATTCAGCATAGACGGGTGCAGAAAAAATGCACGTAAAAAATGCTGCTTCATTGAAGCAGCATGATTTTGCCGGGTGGCTGATTGAAAATCGGCAGCGCTACCATTCAGGCGGCGGGTGGCACGCTTTCCGCAAATGATGGCCGAGCCGCCAGCTTTTCCTCCAGCGCTGCAAGGTTGGGGTAGTCACTACGCCAGTCCAGTTGCGGGAAACGGAAGTCGAGGTAGCCCAGCGCGCAGCCGGTGGCGATATCGGCCAGGCTGTAGGCTTCGCCATTGCACCAGCTGCGCTCGCCCAGCATGCCAGACAGTGCTTCCAGGCCGCGGTTGACCTTGCCCAGCTGACGGGCGATCCATTCCTGGCTTTGCTGCGCGGCGGGGCGGCGGTTTTCCAGCACGATGTTGGCCGCAGCATCACAAATGCCATCGGCCAGCGCTTCCCAGCGACGGGTTTCGATCAACAAGCGCTTGTTGTCCTGCGGCAGCAGCCGCGCTACCGGCGAGCTGCCGTCCAGGTATTCCGCAATCACGCGCGAGTCATACAGCGTGCTGCCGTCATCCATTACCAGCACCGGCACCTTGCCCAGCGGGTTGAAGTCGGTAACAACGGAACCGGCTTCCCACGGAATATCCAGCTGCAGCGGGCAGTCGATCTTCTTTTCCGCCAGAACGATGCGGACCTTTCTGGCATAGGGGCTGGTAAGCGAGGCGATCAGTTTCATGGTGTGGGACACGTGTGGCGGTGAGGGGGACCAGGGTCTAATTTAGCGTAAGCGCCGGCCAATCAAAAGGCCGGCGTTGATTATCCTTATGCCGGATATCATTGCAATTCGATACGACCCGTCACACTCAGCTGTACCTGGCTGTTGCCCGGTTGCCAGTCCGGTGCAGTCACTTCCGCCGCCTGTGCATCCGCCAGCATGGCCTTGGCACGCAGCATCGGTTGTGGCGGCGGTGCCTGCACATTGCCGATGCTCAGTTCCAGCACCTGCTGCCGGTTGCGCCCCAGTGCCTTGCCGGCAGCTGCGGCCTGTGCCTGCAGGGCGGCGATGGCTTCCGGGATCAGCTGGTCTTCGGCCAGGCGGCGGCTGCGATCCGCCACGCCGAACTGCACGTTTTCCAGCAGCATGAATTTCTGCAGCCGCGCCACCAGCTCGGCACTGGCGGTGAAGTCGCTGCTCTTGAGGCGGATCTGCGCGCGACCTTGCCAGCCCTGGATCTTGCCGTCGCGGCCATAGTCCGGCCAGCTGTTGTAGCTGCCGCTGCTGAATTCCACCTGTTTGAAGGCGGCGGATTCGGCACGGGCGCGTGCCAGTGCCTTGTTGAGGCGGTCTGCCAGCAGTGCCGGCTGCGCCTGGCGATCCTGGATGTACAGGCTGGCGGTGACTTCGTCGTTGGCCAGTTCGCGTTGCGCACTGGCCGAAAGGTTGAGAATTGTGCCGTTGTCGGCAAGAGCGCCGGTGGCGGGCAGCAGGCAGCACAGCAGCAGGCTGCCGCGGATCAGGGTATGCATGAGGGCTCCCGGGATAAGGTTGAGCGCAGTCAGACCGCAGCCGGGGATGACAGGTTCACTGCGGCAGCGATGCCATCAACAATGGCGGGCTGCTGCACACCTGGTTGCGGCCACGTTGCTTGGCATCATACCGCGCCATGTCCACGGCATGGAACGGTGTTTCCTGCAACTGCGCTGCGGTTGGCCGCAACAGACATGCATGTTCTGAGGGCTGGACTGCCGGTGCCGCAGCGGGGCGACACCGACCTTGCCGGGCACGTCAGCCCAGCAGCAGCGCGTCGTCGTCGATGGCTTCGCCGCGGGTTTTCTCGAACATCGCCAGCAGGTCGGCCACCTGCATGCGCGCGCGCTCGTCGCCGGCCACGTCCAGCACCACGCGGCCCTGGTGCAGCATCACGGTGCGATGGCCGTGATCCAGCGCCTGGCGCATGGAGTGGGTGACCATCAGCGCGGTGAGCTTGTTCTCGTGCACGATGCGGTCGGTCAGCTCCAGCACGAAGGCGGCGGTTTTCGGGTCCAGCGCGGCGGTGTGCTCGTCCAAGAGCAGGATGCGCGACGGCTGCAGACTGGCCATCAGCAGGCTTACCGCCTGGCGCTGGCCGCCGGACAGCAGGCCCATGCGATCCGGCAGGCGGTTTTCCAGCCCCAGCTTCAGCGTGGCCAGCCGCTCGCGGAACAGTTCGCGCAGCTCGCGGTTCAGCGCTGCGCCCAGGCCGCGCTTGCGGCCGCGGGCATAGGCCAGCGCCATGTTTTCCTCGATGCTGAGGTTTTCGCAGGTGCCGGCCATCGGGTCCTGGAATACCCGCGCCACCATGCCGGCGCGCTGCCAGCCCGGGGTGCGCGTCACGTCCTGACCATCGATGCTCAGGCTGCCGCTGTCGACGATCACGTCGCCGGCCAGTGCGTTGAGGAAGGTGGACTTGCCGGCGCCATTGCTGCCGATCACGGTGAGGAACTGGCCACTGTCGATCTGCAGCGACAGGCCGCGCAGTACCGGGTTCTCGATCGGTGTGCCTGGGTTGAAGGTCTTGAACAGATTGTCGGCGCGCAGCATCAGTGCTTTCCTCCGGCCTTGCGGGCAAATTTGGCTTTCAGTTTCGGCAATACCAGGGCAAAGCCCACCAGCAATGCGGTGATCAGGTTCAGATCCTGTGCCTGCAGGCCGATGAAGTCGGCGTTCAGCGCCACCGCGATCAGCAACCGGTACAGCAGCGCGCCCAGCACGGTGGCCAGGGTGATCACCCACAGCTTGCGCGAGGGCAGCAGGGTTTCACCGATGATCACCGCCGCCAGCCCCACCACGATGGTGCCTACGCCCATCGATACGTCGGCGCCGCCCTGGGTCTGCACGTACAGCGCGCCAGCCAGCGCGATCAGCGCATTGGACAGTGCCATGCCGGCCAGCACCATACGCTCGGTAGCGATGCCTTGCGCGCGCGACATGCGCGCATTGGCGCCGGTGGCACGCATGGCGAGGCCAGTCTGCGAGGCAAAGAACACGTCCAGCCCTAGCTTGGCCACCACGATCACTGCCGCCAGCAGTGCCGGCTGCACCTGCCAGGCGATATCGAAGTTATCGCCGATCAGCGGGCTGAAAATGGTGGGGCTGCCGATCAGCGGCATGTTCGGCGCACCCATGATGCGCAGGTTGATGGAGTACAGCGCGATCATCACCAGGATGGAAGCCAGCAGCTGCAGGATGTTCAGCCGCACGTTCAGCCAGGCGGTGGTGAGGCCGGCAGCGGCGCCGGCCAGCGTGGCCACGCCACAGGCCAGCCACGGGTCATGACCGCCGGCAATCAGCGTGGCGGCCACGGCACCGCCCAGCGGGAAGCTGCCGTCGGCGGTCAGGTCGGGGAAATCGAGGATGCGGAAGGAAATCAGCACACCCAGCGCCACCAGCGCAAAGATCAGGCCGATTTCCAGCGCGCCCATCAGCGCGATCAGTGTCATAGGACTTTCTTTCAGACAACAAGAAATGAAAATGCGCAGCGGCGGGCTGCGCGTTTGTCTGGCAGGTTGGCCGCAGGGTATGCGGCCAACGGTGCGGTGTTACTTCACGGTTTCCTGTGCCTGCTTCAGCAGTGCCGGGCTCAGGCTTACGCCCTGTTTCTGCGCGGCGGCCGGATTCAGCGACAGCGACAGCTTCTCGCCCAGTTGCGGGGCAATGTTGCCCGGCTTCTCGCCTTTCAGGATGCGTACCACCAGCTTGCCGGTCTGGCGGCCGATGTCGTAGTAGTTCTGGCCCAGCGCGGCAATGGCGCCACGCTTAACCGAATCGGTATCTGCGGCTACCAGCGGCAGCTTGGCCTGCTGTGCCACGGCCACCAGCGATTCATAGGTGGAAACCACGTTGTTGTCGGTGCTGGTGTAGATGGCGTCCACCTTGCCGATCAGGCTCTTGGCGGCCGGGGCCACGTCCACGGTGCGCGGTGCCGGCGCTTCCACCAGGCTCATGCCGCGCTTGGCCAGCTCGGCCTTCAGCTCCTTGGCTACCACCACCGAGTTCACCTCACCCGGGCTGTACACCATGCCGATGCGCTTGGCGCCCGGCTTCACCTTGCCGATCAGGTCGATCTGCGGTGCCAGCACCAGCTTGTCGGATACGCCGGTCACGTTGGTCTTGCTGGCGCTCCAGCCCGGTACCAGCTTGGCGGCTACCGGGTCGGTCACCGCGGTGAATACCACCGGAATCGAGCGGGTGGCTGCGACTGCTGCCTGGGCGCTGGGGGTGGCGATGGCCACGATCACGTCCGGGGCATCGCCCACGAATTTGCGGGCGATCTGCGCGGCGGTAGCCGGGTTGCCCTGCGCGCTCTGGTACTGGTACTTGATCTGTTTGCCCGGTTCGAAACCGGCCGCCTTCAGCTCGTCTTCGATGCCCTTGCGCGCGGCATCCAGTGCCGGGTGGTCGACAATGGCGGTTACCGCTACCGATTTCTGTTCGGCAGCCAGGGCAAACGGCGACAGGCTGGCAGCCAGGGTCAGGGCCAGCAGGGTGCGACGGGATACGGCGTGCATGGATATTCCTTTGGAATGTTGCGATGCGATGATGCGCAATCATATTCCAAAGTGCCCGGTGTTTCAGATTGTGCAAAGCAATATTATTTCAAATATTGTATCCATTTGGTGCGATCTGCCCCGGTCTGGCGCCTGGAAAGAAAAACCCGCCAGCGCGGGGTGCGCAGGCGGGTGGATGCTGGCGAATTATGTAGTCGCGCGGATACAGCGCCGCGGTTGGTGCCGGCTTAATCCAAGTACTCGTAGCCGGGTAGGGTGAAGAAATCGATGAATTCCTCGCTGGTGATCAGCAGGTCGAACAGCTGGGCGGCATCCTCGAAATGGCGGCTCCAGCGGCTGCCGTACTCCGCCTGCAGGCGATTGATCTCGTCGGTGGCCAGGTCGCGCAGCAGGGCCGGGCTGACCTTGCGGCCATCATCCAGCATGCCTTTGGGGCTGTGCAGCCATTGCCACAGCTGGGCGCGGGCGATCTCGGCGGTGGCGGCCTCTTCCAGCTGGTTGTGGATGGGCACGCAGCCATTGCCGCTGAGCCAGGCGCCCAGGTACTGCAGGCCGACGCTGATATTGTTGCGCAGCCCCTGCTCGGTGATCGGTGCCTCCGGCTGGAAGTTCAGCAGGTCGGCGGCGGTCACCACCACGTGTTCGCGCTGGCGTTGCAGCTGGTTGGGCGCATCGCCGATTACGCTGCGAAAGGCTTCGAACGCCAACGGCACCAGTGCCGGGTGCGCTACCCAGCTGCCATCGTAGCCATCACGCGCTTCGCGCTCTTTGTCGGCGCGGATCGCCGCCAATGCCCGCTCGTTGGCCGCAACATCGTGCTTGATCGGCGTCAGTGCCGACATGCCGCCGATGGCCGGCGCGCCGCGGCGGTGGCAGGTCTTGAGCAGCAGCAGCGCGTAGGAGCGCATGAACGGCACTGTCATGCCGATCTGCTCGCGGTCTGCCAGGCAGAAGTGGCGTACCTGGCGAAAGCTCTTGATACAGCTGAAGATGTAGTCCCAGCGCCCGGCGTTCAGCCCGGCGCTGTGCTCACGCAGCTCATACAGGATCTCGTCCATCTCGAATGCGGCCAACAGGTGCTCGATCAGCACCGTGGCACGGATACTGCCCACCGGCAACGCCAGTGCCTGCTGCGCCGCCAGGAACACCTCGTTCCACAAGCGTGCTTCCAGGTGGTTTTCCAGCTTGGGCAGGTAGTAGTAGAGGCCGCGTCCCTGACCGTGCAGCAGTGTGGCGTTGTGGAAACAGCTGAGGCCGAAGTCGAACAGCGCCGCTGACACCGGCTGGCCATCGATACGCAGGTGTTTTTCCGGCAGGTGCCAGCCGCGCGGGCGCAGCATCAGCGTGGCCGGGCTGGTATTCAATTGGTAGTGGCGGCCATCCGGCGCGTGGTGGCTGATGCTGCCACGCCAGGCATCGCACATATTCTGGTGCCCGTGGATGATGTTGGCCCAGCCAGGGCTCATGGCATCTTCGAAATCGGCCATGAAGCAGCTGGCGCCGGAATTCAGCGCATTGATCATGCTCTTGCGCTCGGCCGGGCCGGTGATCTCCACGCGGCGATCCAGCAACTCGGCCGGCAGCGGGGCGATCTGCCAGTCGCCGTCACGGATGGCGGCGGTTTCCGGCAGGAAGTCCGGCAGCTTGCCAGCGTCCAGCTCGGCCTGCCGTTGCTGGCGCAGCGCCAGCAACGCGCGGCGGCGTGGCTCAAACTGGCGGTGCAGCATGGCGATGAAGGCCAGCGCCTCGGTGCTGAGCAGGGCCTGGTGCGCGGGTTTGAGCGGCGCGAGAAGTTCCAGCCCCGGCTGCAGTTGCAGTGCCATTGTCTCTCCTTGATTGTCCGTCCGGCGCGCTGGCCGGGCCTGGTGCGCTCTGGCGCACTCTTGCTTGTCCGACAGTAGTTTACCGCCATGCCGGTGGCGGAAAAATACGCTGTTGCCGACAACATCTTTTACTTTTTTATGCCTAGTGCCGTGCTCTCCGCGTAGCGCCAACGCCTGGCGTCGCACAAAAACGGCAGTTGCACGATGGCTGACACATTTGCAGTGATCTGCTGCAAATTGGCATATCGTGGCGCGATGTGTCGTCACATTTGCTGTCGACGGGCATTTCTGCCCGATAAACTGGTTTATTGTAGTATGGATACAAAATACCGACCGCAGTTGGCCGCTTGAAGCCGTTGTTGCGTTGCGGCATAGTCGCGCCCCTGCGCGATGCGTCTGACCAGCGCGTCGCCATCACATCACAAACAACAGCGCTATCAGGCTCTAAGAGCTTGTACGACTGGTGAAAAGGGACAAGACATGAGTTTGTTACGCAAGAAAGATGTACGCCAGATGCTGGCGGCATCGCAGGGCGCGGGTGTGCTGCGCAAGGAACTATCCGCCTTTGATCTCACCATGCTGGGCATTGGCGCCATCATCGGTACCGGCATTTTCGTGCTGACCGGTACCGGCGCCACCGTGGCCGGCCCGGGGCTGGTGTTGTCCTTCGTGATCGGTGCCATCGCCTGCGGCTTTGCCGCGCTGTGCTATGCCGAATTCGCTTCCATGCTGCCGGTGTCCGGCTCCACCTATACCTATGCTTATGCCACGCTGGGCGAGCTGATTGCCTGGATGATCGGCTGGGACCTGATGCTGGAATACCTGCTGGCCTCGGCCGCAGTGTCGGTAGGCTGGTCCGGTTACTTCCAGAGCCTGCTGTCCGGTTTTGGCATCCACCTGCCGGATGCGCTGACCGCCGCCGCCGGCGCGCGCCCCGGCGTGGAAACCGTATTCAACCTGCCGGCCTTCGCCATTGCCTTGCTGATTACTGCGCTGCTGGCATTCGGCATCAAGGAATCGAAGAAGGTGAACAACATCGTGGTGCTGATCAAGGTGGCCGTGGTGCTGCTGTTCATCATCATCGCGGTGTGGCATGTGCAGCCGGCCAACTGGAACCCGGCGCTGCCGTACGGCATGAGCGGGGTATTCCAGGGGGCGGCCATCGTGTTCTTCAGCTTCCTCGGTTTTGACGCGGTGACCTGCGCGGCCGAAGAGGTGAAGAACCCGGAGAAGGATATTCCGCGTGGCGTGCTGTGGTCGCTGGCGATCTGCTCGCTACTGTACGTGATCGTGTCCGCCATCATGACCGGCATCGTGCCGTTCATGCAGTTCAAGGGCATCGACCACCCGGTATCGCTGGCGCTGCAGGTGGCCAAGCTGGACTGGTTCGCCGGTTTCGTCGATCTCGGTGCCATCCTCGGCATGCTGACCGTGATCCTGGTGATGACCTACGGCCAGACCCGCATCCTGTTCGCCATGTCGCGCGATGGCCTGCTGCCCAAGGTGTTCTCCGAGGTGCATCCGAAGTACGGCACGCCGTACAAGGCTACCTGGCTGATTGGCAGCATCATCGCGCTGATCGCCGGCTTTGTGCCGCTGGGCACCCTGGCCGAGCTGGTGAACATCGGCACCCTGGCCGCCTTCACCCTGATTGCCGCTGCCATCATTGTGCTGCGCAAGCGCGAACCGGACCTGCCGCGCAAGTTCCACTGCCCCGGCGTACCGTATGTACCGGCACTGGCGATGCTGTTCTGCGGCTTCCTGATGGCGCAGCTGTCGGCGCTGACCTGGATCTGCTTCGTGGCCTGGCTGGTGATCGGCCTGGTGGTGTACTTCGGCTACTCGCGCCAGCGTTCGCATCTGCACAAGGCGTAATGCGCGATGCGGCCAAGGTTGGCCGCATGCCTGCAGCCAGCAATGCCGCTCACCTTAATAAGTGGGCGGCATTTTCTTTGGTGGATGTTGATGCTGGTGTTGAATCCGCTGCGCGGATGATGATTTTGGCGCCGGTTCCGCCCGGCGGACGGGGTACTTTCTTTTGCGTCGCCAAAAGAAAGTACCCAAAGAAAAGGCGCCCCCTGATATCTATTGGGACTGCTCGAAACCCCGTGCAAAATGGCACGCCCCAGGCGCCGCCGAACTCGCCGCGCGCTACCGTCGCGCGGCTCAGACATGCGGCGGCTTAAGACCTGGGGCGCACCGTTTTGCCCGGCTCGCGCCAACGGGCTTGGGGCGAGTCGGTTTGGTTCTGCCAGCCCGTAGGGTGGGCAAAGCGTAGCGTGCCCACCAGCGACACCTTGTCGATGGCCTACTACAAGGCGTGATGCTTGCGGCCAAAATTGGCCGCAAGCTGCAAAAGACAAAACCCCCGTCTGGAGACGGGGGTTTTGCTTTTGACGCAGACGGCGGGGTCGAGTCGCCGTTTGATGTCGAAAGGTGTACGGCTTAGTGGAACTGCTCTTCTTCGGTGGAACCGGTCAGCGCGGTAACCGAGGACTTGCCGCCCTGGATCACGGTGGTGATGTCGTCGAAGTAGCCAGTGCCCACTTCCTGCTGGTGCGACACGAAGGTGTAGCCACGATCGCGGGCCGCGAATTCCGGCTCCTGCACCTTCTCAACGTAGGCGGACATGCCGCGAGCCACGTAGTCTTGTGCCAGATCGAACATGTTGTACCACATGTTGTGGATGCCAGCCAGGGTGATGAACTGGTACTTGTAGCCCATGGCGCCCAGCTCGCGCTGGAACTTGGCGATGGTGGCATCGTCCAGGTTCTTCTTCCAGTTGAAAGACGGCGAGCAGTTGTAGGCCAGCATTTTGCCCGGGTGCTTGGCGTGTACTGCCTCGGCGAACTTGCGGGCAAATTCCAGATCCGGGGTGCCGGTTTCGCACCATACCAGGTCGGCGTACTCGGCGTAGGATACGGCGCGGCTGATGGCCTGCTCCAGACCTTTCTTGGTCTTGTAGAAGCCTTCGGCAGTGCGCTCGCCAGTCAGGAACGGACGATCACGCTCGTCGCAGTCGCTGGTCAGCAGGTCGGCGGCTTCGGCATCGGTACGTGCGATCACCAGGGTCGGCACGCCGTATACGTCGGCAGCCATACGGGCGGCGATCAGCTTCTGAACTGCTTCCTGGGTCGGTACCAGTACCTTGCCGCCCATGTGGCCGCATTTCTTCACGGATGCCAGCTGGTCTTCGAAGTGCACGCCACCGGCACCGGCGCGGATCATCGCCTTCATCAGTTCGTAGGCGTTCAGTACGCCGCCGAAACCGGCTTCGGCGTCGGCAACGATCGGCGCGTAGTAGTCGATGTAGCCAGCGTCGCCGCGTTCGATACCCTTGGAATGCTGGATTTCGTCGGCGCGGGTGAAGGCGTTGTTGATGCGCTCAACCACTTTCGGTACCGAGTCAACCGGGTACAGCGACTGGTCCGGGTACATGGCGGCGTATTCGTTGTTGTCGGCGGCAACCTGCCAGCCGGACAGGTAGATGGCCTTGATGCCGGCCTTTACCTGCTGCATGGCCTGGCCGCCGGTCAGGGCGCCCAGACAGTTGATGTAGGGCTCGGTGTTCACCAGGTTCCACAGCTTGTTGGCTGCATTGCGGGCCAGGGTGTGCTCAACCTGTACGGAGCCGCGCAGGCGCTCCACGTCGGCGGCAGTGTAGCCACGCTTGATACCCTTCCAGCGCGGATTTTCGTCCCAGTCTTTCTGGATGGCGGCGATGCGTTGTTCACGAGTCGTCATGGTGATGAACCCTTCACTTGATAGTTTCGTTTTGCCGGATATTCCGGCGCTCCCAGTTTTCTGTTGCATGCCGGTCTTGCCGGCTTGTCTATGCGTCCGCACCTGCCGTTTTGCGGCGGGTTTTACTGCCGGAAACCGCCCGGGTAAAGGGGCTGGCGGGCCGTGCAGTAGCGCTGTTGTGAGGTCATTTAATCACAGAAATTTTGCCTTGTGTGCACTGCAGCACAAAAAAAATCCTTTGTTTTCAAAAGCTAACAAGTGTGTGCAAAAACGAATATTTTCGCATTGTGGTTTTTGTGCAATGCGAAAAAAAATGTAATTAAACGAGCATTTAGTTTGTAAAGTCCGGGGCTTGAAATGTCCGGCGATGGCCTTATATGGCGAAGGTGTTTATGACTTCACCCAAATGGATGCGCCATGCAGGAAAACCAGAATCCCCAAGCAGAAGAAGTGCTTGCACAGAATGATGCCGCCGCCGGGCAGACCGCTGACGCGGTGGAGCAGACGCCGGAACAGCGCATTGCCGCGCTGGAAGCCGAGGTGATGCTGTGGAAAGACCAGTGTCTGCGCGCCAAGGCCGAAACCGAAAACATGCGTCGCCGCGCCGCCGAGGATGTGGTCAACGCACAGAAATTTGCCACCCAGAAGTTCGCCTCCGAACTGCTGGCAGTTAAAGACAGCCTGGAAATGGCGCTTTTGGACCAGTCCGGCCAGTTCGAAAACCTCAAGTTCGGCGTGGACCTCACCCTGAAGCAGCTGGTGTCGGCGTTCGAGAAGGGCCAGATCAGCGAAATCAACCCGCTGGGCGAGAAGCTGGATCCGCACAAACACCAGGCCATCAGCCAGGAGGAGTCCGATGCCGAGAGCGGCACCGTGCTGCGCGTGATGCAGAAGGGCTACCTGCTGGCCGACCGCATCCTGCGCCCGGCAATGGTGGTGGTAGCCAAGCCGAAAGCCTGAAGGCCACTCAAGTCCCTCTTGAAATTGTGGCGATAGCCAATATCTGACAACTCAACCGGCGGCTGCGGCCAACGTTCGCGGCGCCAAATACCAGTTAAAAAGCATAGGAAGATTGAACATGGGCAAAATCATCGGTATTGACCTGGGCACCACCAACTCCTGCGTGGCAGTAGTGGAAGGCGGCCAGCCGAAAGTGATCGAAAACGCCGAAGGCGCACGCACCACTCCGTCCATCATCGCCTACATGGAAGACGGCGAAATCCTGGTGGGTGCACCGGCCAAGCGCCAGGCGGTAACCAACCCGAAGAACACCCTGTACGCGGTGAAGCGCCTGATCGGCCGCCGCTTCGAAGACAAGGAAGTGCAGAAAGACATCGACCTGATGCCTTTCCAGATCAAGAAAGCCTCCAACGGCGATGCCTGGGTACAGGTACGCGACAAGGAAATGGCTCCGCCGCAGATTTCCGCTGAAGTGCTGCGCAAGATGAAGAAGGCTGCCGAGGACTACCTGGGCGAAGAAGTGACCGAAGCCGTGATTACCGTACCGGCCTACTTCAACGACAGCCAGCGCCAGGCCACCAAGGACGCCGGTCGCATCGCCGGTCTGGAAGTGAAGCGCATCATCAACGAACCGACCGCTGCCGCGCTGGCCTTTGGCCTGGCCAAGCAGGAGGGTGACCGCAAGATCGCCGTATACGATCTGGGCGGCGGTACCTTCGACGTATCCATCATCGAAATCGCCGACGTAGACGGCGAGCACCAGTTCGAAGTGCTGTCCACCAACGGCGACACCTTCCTGGGCGGTGAAGACTTCGACCAGCGCGTGATCGACTACATCGTTACCGAGTTCAAGAAAGAACAGGGCGTTGATCTGAAGAACGACGTAATGGCACTGCAGCGTCTGAAGGAAGCCGCGGAAAAGGCCAAGATCGAGCTGTCCTCCGCTACCCAGACCGAAGTGAACCTGCCGTACATCACCATGGATGCCACCGGCCCGAAACACCTGGCGATGAAGATCACCCGCGCCAAGTTCGAAAGCCTGGTGGATGACCTGATCGAACGTTCCATCGAGCCGTGCCGCGTGGCACTGAAAGATGCCGGCGTTTCGCTGGGCGACATCACCGACGTGATCCTGGTGGGCGGTCAGACCCGTATGCCGAAAGTACAGGAAGCCGTGAAGGCCTTCTTCGGCAAGGAGCCGCGCAAGGACGTGAACCCGGACGAAGCCGTGGCCGTGGGCGCTGCTATCCAGGGTTCGGTACTGTCCGGCGACCGCAAGGACGTGCTGCTGCTGGACGTTACCCCGCTGTCGCTGGGTATCGAAACCCTGGGCGGCGTGATGACCAAGCTGATCGCCAAGAACACCACCATCCCGACCAAGGCATCGCAGACTTTCTCCACTGCCGATGACAACCAGACCGCGGTAACCATCCACGTGCTGCAGGGCGAGCGTGAAAAGGCTGCGGCCAACAAGTCGTTGGGTCAGTTCAACCTGGGCGATATCCCGGCTGCACCGCGTGGCGTGCCGCAGATCGAAGTTGAGTTCAACATCGACGCCAACGGCATCCTGCACGTGTCCGCCAAGGACAAGGCCACCGGCAAGCAGGCCAACATCACCATCCAGGCTTCCTCCGGTCTGTCCGAAGAGGAAATCCAGAAGATGGTGCGTGACGCCGAGCTGAACGCCGAGGAAGACAAGAAGCTGCACGAGCTGGTACAGGCCCGCAACCAGGGTGAAGGCCTGATCCACAGCGTGAAGAAATCGCTGACCGAGTACGGCGACAAGATCTCCGCCGACGAGAAGACCGCGATCGAAGCCGCGCTGAAAGAAGCCGAAGAAGTGATCAAGGGCGACGACAAGGAAGCCATCGATGCCAAGGTTCAGGCACTGATGACCGCCTCGCACAAGCTGGCCGAGCACATGTACGCCGACAAAGGCGAAGAAGGCGCCGCCGAAGCCCAGCCGGCCGATGGCAAGAAGGACGACGGCAACGTGGTCGATGCCGAGTTTGAAGAAGTGAAGAAGTAAGCTTCACTACCGGCATCAAGGCACAGGCCCTACGGGGTGCTGTGCCTTTTCCTTGATATGCGGCCAACCCTTGGGTTGGCACAGGCTGCTGACTACGTTCCTACCGGGGTGTTTACCGGACCCGGCAAAGCCGGGCCGCTCCTGGTAAGCCCTGGCTTCGGCAGCCTTCCTGTTTTCATCACAAAGCCCTTCCGCCAGGCGGCAGGGCTTGGTAAACAAGCTCGGCCAACCCTTACGGTTGGCGCAAGGTGATACAGCATGGCGAAAAAGGATTTCTACGAGGTACTCGGCGTCAACCGCGATGCCTCGGACGACGACATCAAGAAGGCTTATCGCAAGCTGGCGATGAAGTACCACCCGGACCGCAATCCGGACAGCAAGGAAGCCGAGGACAAGTTCAAGGAGGTGAAGGAAGCCTACGAGATCCTGTCCGATAACCAGAAGCGCGCAGCGTACGACCAGTACGGCCACGCTGGGGTGGACCCGCAGGCCGGCATGGGCGGCGGTGGTGCCGGCTTTGGCGGCTTCGATTTCGGCGACATCTTCAGCGACATCTTCGGCGGTGGCGCGCGTGGTGGTGGCGGCCGTTCCAATGTGTATCGCGGATCCGACCTGCGCTACAACATGGAAATCACGCTGGAAGAAGCCGCGCGTGGCTGCGAGAAGCAGATCCGCATTCCGTCGCACGAGAACTGCGATGTGTGTAATGGCTCCGGCGCCAAGCCGGGCACCCAGCCCAAGACCTGCCGCACTTGTGGCGGTCACGGCCAGGTGCGCATGAGCCAGGGCTTCTTCTCCATCCAGCAGACCTGCCCGACCTGTCACGGCAGCGGCAAGGAAATCACCGACCCGTGCCACAAGTGCCACGGCGCTGGCCAGGTGAAGACCCACAAGACGCTGAACGTGAAGATTCCGGCCGGCGTGGACGAGGGCGACCGCATCCGCCTGGCGGGTGAGGGCGAACCGGGCCAGAACGGCGGCCCGCCGGGCGACCTGTTCGTGGTTACCCACGTCAAGAAGCACAGCGTGTTCGAGCGTGACGGCCGCGACCTGCATTGCGAAATGCCGATCAGCTTTGCCACCGCGGCGCTGGGCGGCGAGGTGGAGATTCCGACCCTGGACGGCATGGTGAAGGTGAAGATCTCGGCGGAAACCCAGTCTGGCCGCGTGTACCGTGTGCGTGGCAAGGGGGTGAAGTCGGTGCGCGGCAGCGACTACGGCGACCTGATGTGCCACGTGGTGGTGGAAACCCCGGTGGCGCTGACCGAGCGGCAGAAGGAATTGCTGCGCGAGTTCGAGGCCATCAGCCAGGGCGATGTTGCCACCCACAGCCCGCGCACCAAGTCGTTCATGGACAAGCTGAAAGACTTTTTCGGCTAAGTCAGCCGTAATGGTGTTGCAAAAAGATCGCGCCGTACTGCGTTGCAGGCGGCGCGATCTGCTTTTGTAACGCAATGTTGTGCGGCCTAACGCCGATTGTCTGACAAATAATGGCTAATGTATCCAGCCTACCTAGTGCGACTGCAAATGTTTCAGTATGGTTGCGCCTTCGCAGCGGGCAACAAGACTCGCGCGAAACCGGCTCCTTGACAGGGGGCCTCCCGTTTCGGGACAGCACAACACTGAATCGTTAGGAGTATTCATGCAAGAAATCGTAGATTTCCTGAATGGCTGGATCTGGAGCAAAGGGCTGATTTTCCTTTGCCTGGGCGTTGGCCTGTTCTTCTCGCTGCGCACCCGTTTTGCGCAGGTACGCCACTTTGGCGAAATGATCCGCCTGATGTTCGATGGCAAGTCCAGCGACAGCGGCGTGTCCTCCTTCCAGGCACTGGCCATGACTCTGGCAGGCCGCGTGGGTACCGGTAACATTGCCGGTGTTGCCACCGCCATCACCTTCGGCGGTCCCGGTGCCGTGTTCTGGATGTGGATGGTTGCCTTCCTCGGCGCCAGCTCCGCTTACGTGGAATCCACCCTCGGCCAGATCTACAAGGAAAAGATCAACGGCGAATATCGCGGTGGTCCGGCCTTCTACATCGAAAAAGGCCTGGGCATGAAGCGCTATGCGCTGGTTTTTGCCATTGCCACCATCTTTGCCTGCGGCCTGTTGCTGCCGGGCACCCAGTCCAACTCGATTGCTGCCGGTCTGCAGAACGCGCTGGGCATCGACCCGAACGTGACTGCCGCGGTACTGGCACTGGTACTGGGCTTCATCATCTTTGGTGGCGTGAAGCGTATCGCCTCCTTTGCCGAAATCGTGGTGCCGTTCATGGCGCTGGGCTACATCCTGGTGGCCTGCGTGGTCGTGGCGCTGAATATCGGTGAACTGCCGCATGTGCTGTCGCTGATCTTCAACAGCGCATTTGGTTTTGACGCCGGCTTTGGCGCCATCCTCGGCATGGCGATCCAGTGGGGCGTGAAGCGTGGTGTCTACTCCAACGAAGCTGGCCAGGGTACCGGCCCGCACGCCTCGTCCGCCGCTGCTGTATCTCACCCGGCCAAGCAGGGCCTGGTGCAGGCGTTCTCGGTATACGTTGACACCCTGTTCGTGTGTTCCGCTACCGCCTTCATGCTGCTGATCACTGGCCAGTACAACGTGCAGGGCCCGGATGGCAAGGCGCTGTACAGCGGTATTGCCGGTGTGGCTGCCGGCCCGGGTTACACCCAGACGGCGATGGAAAACATCATGCCGGGCTTCGGTTCCATCTTCGTGGCAGTGGCGCTGTTCTTCTTCGCCTTCACCACTATCGTGGCCTACTACTACATTGCCGAAACCAACATTGCCTACATCAACCGCAAGATCAACCGCCCGTGGCTGACTCTGGTGCTGAAGCTGGCACTGATGGCTTCCACCGTGTATGGCACCGTGAAGACTGCCGACCTGGCCTGGGGCCTGGGCGATATCGGTGTGGGTCTGATGGCATGGCTGAACATCACCGCCATTCTGCTGCTGCAGAAACCGGCCTTCATTGCGCTGCGCGACTACGAAGCACAGAAGGCGCAGGGCCTGGACCCGGTGTTCCACCCGGAAAAGCTCGGCATCAAGAATGCCGACTACTGGGCCGGCCACCAGTCGGAAGACAACCTGGACGAAGAGCGCAAGCACGGCGGCCAGCCGGTATACGACAAGGTGTTGTGATACCCTTGCCGCGATCCGCGTAAACAACTTTGACGCCGGGGCTTCCCGGCGTTTTTTCATTTCGGGCCAACATCATGGATTTGCTGCATTCCACCTGGTTCTGGGTGCTGATCATCGTCGGCCCCATCGTTACCGTGATCAGCACACTGGCGCGTCTGTCGAAGAAGCAGGGGCCGATCAAGCTGCCGCCGGGGGTGATTCCGGGTACCTACGCCACCGACAAGCAGGACGATGACGAGGACGACGACTGGCCGCAGAAAAAGCCCTAGCTGCCGCTGTTGTCGCGGCCAAGTTTGCGCCGCAGCAAGAAAGCCGGAACCAGGGCTGGGCGATGTGGTCCAGCTTTGTTATCTTGCTTGCCGATTTGTTATCCCATTGCCGAAAGCGCTGCCTATGTTTACCAATCGCTACTTTCCCGCTACCCGCCTGCGCCGCATGCGCCGTGACGATTTCTCCCGCCGCCTGATGCGCGAAAACGTGCTGACCAGCAACGACCTGATCTACCCGGTATTCGTGCTGGAAGGCGAGGGCCGCGAGCAGCCGGTGGCGTCGATGCCGGGCGTGGTGCGCCAGAGCCTGGACAAGCTGCTGTACACCGCGGAACAGGCGGTGCAGCTGGGTATCCCGATGTTGTCGATCTTCCCGGTGATCGAAACCGGCAAGGACAATTCCGGCGAGGAAGCCTTCAACCCGGATGGCCTGGTGCCTACCGTGGTGCGCGAACTGAAGGCGCGCTTTCCGCAGCTGGGCATCATGACCGATCTGGCGCTGGACCCGTACACCGTGCATGGCCAGGACGGCATCCTGGATGACAGCGGCTACGTGCTGAACGATGAAACCACCGAGATCCTGGTGCAGCAGGGCCTGTGCCACGCTGCTGCCGGCGCCGACGTGCTTGGCCCGTCCGACATGATGGATGGCCGCATCGGCGCTATCCGCAGCGCGCTGGAAGACGAAGGCTTCATCCATACCAAAATCCTGGCCTACAGCGCCAAGTACGCCTCCGCCTTCTATGGCCCGTTCCGCGATGCGGTGGGCTCCGCGGCCAA
Source organism: Vogesella amnigena (assembly GCF_042648905.1). NCBI lineage: Bacteria > Pseudomonadati > Pseudomonadota > Betaproteobacteria > Neisseriales > Chromobacteriaceae > Vogesella > Vogesella amnigena. Next base: position 24,581 of record NZ_JBHRYH010000001.1, read on the forward strand.
CCTGGGCAAGGCCGACAAGTACACCTACCAGATGGACCCGGCCAATATCGACGAGGCGCTGTACGAAGTGGCGATGGATCTGGAGGAGGGTGCCGACATGGTGATGATCAAGCCGGGCATGCCTTACCTGGACGTGATCCGCCGCGTGAAGGACCACTTCAAGGTACCGACCTACGCCTACCAGGTGTCCGGCGAATACGCGATGCTGAAGGCTGCCGCCCAGAACGGCTGGCTGGATGAAGAGAAGTGCATGCTGGAAAGCCTGCTGGCATTCAAGCGCGCCGGTGCCGACGGCATTCTCACCTACTTTGCACTGGATGCGGCACGACTGCTGAAGCAGGGCTAAGCGCGCCTGCCGTCGGCAACCAGCCACATGCGATGCGGCCAACCTCTCTGGGTTGGCCGCAAGCTTTTTGGGGTGCTGTAACGCGGGGTAACACTGGCGCGGCGGCGATAACACCCGGAAACAGATGCCCAACAGACCGTGGCGCGGTGGACGCCTAGCATGGTGTCAAGGGCAAGGCGGATCGCCGCTACCCGGATACGTGTTCACCACCCCAGGAGTAAACAGCATGAAAACCTTCACCGCACTGACCGTTGCCGCCGTTATGGGCCTGAGCTCCATGGCCGGTTTTGCCGCCGATGCCGCCAAGCCGGTAACTACCGCCAAGCCGGTTGCCACCCAGGCGGCGGCGCAAAAAATGGTCCACAAGAAAGTGCTGCACAAAAAGGCGCATCACAAAAAGGCCGCAGCCCGTCATCACAAGGTGGCAATGAAGAAAGCCGCCTCCGCCGCCAAATAAGGCCACGCATGTACCGCTTGCTTGCGGCGGGGATTGCGCTGCTGCTGCTTGTGCCGGCAAGTATCGCGTTGACACCGCCGCAGCCGGCACCTGCCGGGCATCCACTGCTGAGGGCCGGCCTGCTGCGGCCGCTGTCTATGCACCATACGCCGCAGCATCACGTTCATCAGCATATTGTGCATGCCAGGCGCTTGCCGGCGCCGGCTGATTCCTAGCCAGGCCTCGCAGTGCGGCATGTTTTTGATAGTGGTGACAAAGTCCTTTTGCCCCGCAACAGGACTTTGTTTTGTAAACAGAAAGGCTGCCGATTCAAGCGCTTAACAGGAGCGGCCCGGCTTTGCCGGGTCCGATGAGGCGTATATGGGTAGTTTGTCAGCAGCCTGAACAACATGCCGCCACACACCAGTGTGTGCGGCATGTTGTTTTGTGTCGCCGTCAGCCGCTGTTGCGCGCCGCTTTGGGGCTGAACGTCTGGCAATCGCGGCCGGTAGCATCGCGCACGTCTTGCAGCGGCAGGCGCTTGCTCTTGAAGTCCATGGCCCGGCAGCCATAGGGAAAGCGTACATCGTGGGTGATGTAGTAGTGGCGGCAGAAGCGGCAATGCACGGTGGGGGTGGAGCGGTTCACGATCGGCGGCAACAGGGCAATTACACATTGTCGCATGGCACAGCGACTATGCTGTAGGACACGGTAACACCGGCTGGCGCAAAATCGTTGGCAACTGTATCTGAACGTCTGTCATGCCGGCATCTACAATGGTGACAGTATCGCCATGCCTGCCGCGATCCGGCAGGGGGCGCCATTCAAGGAACACAGGATGAACCACACCTACCTTGCCCACCTGCAGGCTACGCTGGCACAGATTCGTGCCGAGGGTTACGAGAAGCCGGAGCGGGTGATCGCCTCGCCGCAGCGCGCCGACATCGACCTGGCCGGCGGCCAGCACGTGCTGAACTTCTGCGCCAACAACTACCTGGGGCTGGCCGATGACCAGCGCCTGATCGATGCCGCCAAGCAGGGCATGGACGACTACGGTTATGGCTGTGCCTCGGTACGCTTCATCTGCGGTACCCAGCAGGTGCACAAGGATCTGGAGCAGGCGATTTCCGGCTTCCTCGGCACCGACGACACCATCCTGTATTCCAGCTGTTTCGATGCCAATGGCGGCGTGTTCGAGACCCTGCTCGGTGAAGAGGACGCGGTGATCTCCGACGCGCTCAACCACGCCTCCATCATCGATGGCGTGCGCCTGTGCAAGGCCAAGCGCTTCCGCTACCAGAACAACGACATGGCCGACCTGGAAGCGCAGCTGCAGGCGGCTGAAGCTGCCGGCGCGCGCTTCAAGCTGATCGTTACCGACGGCGTGTTCTCCATGGACGGCATCATTGCCGACCTGAAAGCCATCTGCGAACTGGCCGACCGTTACAGCGCGCTGGTGATGGTGGACGATTCGCACGCCGTGGGCTTCATCGGCGAAACCGGTGCCGGCACCCCGGAACTGTGTGGCGTCAGCGACCGCGTGGACATCTACACCGGCACGCTGGGCAAGGCGCTGGGTGGCGCTTCCGGCGGCTATGTATCCGCGCGCCAGCCTATCGTCGACCTGCTGCGTCAGCGCTCGCGCCCCTATCTGTTCTCCAACACCCTGGCCCCGGCTATTGCCGCCGCCAGCCTGAAGGTGCTGGAAATTCTCAAGGGCAGCGAGGGGGCCGAACTGCGCGCCAATCTGCAGCGCAATGCCGAGGCGTTCCGCCGGGGCATGAGCGCGGCCGGCTTCAGCCTGGTGCCGGGTCAGCATCCCATCATCCCGGTAATGCTGGGTGATGCCCGCCTGGCTGGCGAAATGGCGGCGGCGCTGCTGGCAGAGGGCGTGTACGTGATCGGCTTCTCCTACCCGGTGGTGCCCAAGGGCAAGGCGCGCATCCGCACCCAGATGTCGGCCGGGCATAGCCTGGAGCAGGTGGAGCGGGCAGTGGCGGCCTTCATCAAGGTTGGCCGCGAGTTGGGCGTGATCTAGTTAACTGATTTCTTGCCACGAAAACAAAGGGAACAGCACGGAAAGCGCTGCTTGCCACAGCGGGGGCGGCCTTGTGTGCATCTGGATATGCCATTTGTGTTGCAGCAGGAGTATCTTGCTGTCTGGTATCGGATATTTCCGTGTTTTACCGCGTGTTTCCGTGGCAAACCAATGGGGTTGAACAATGAAGGCACTTGCCAAACTGCAGGCCGCTCCCGGCCTTTCCATGACTGATGTGCCGATGCCGGAAGTCGGCCACAACGACCTGCTGATCAAGATCCGCAAGACCGCCATCTGTGGTACCGACATCCATATCTGGAACTGGGATGACTGGGCGCAGAAGACCATTCCGGTGCCGATGCACGTTGGCCACGAATACGTGGGCGTAGTCGCCGGCATGGGCTCGGAAGTGCAGGGCTTCAAGATTGGCCAGCGTGTGTCCGGCGAAGGCCACATCACCTGCGGCCACTGTCGCAACTGCCGCGCCGGCCGTCGTCACCTGTGCCGCAACACCACCGGCGTGGGCGTGAACCGCGAAGGCTCGTTCGCCGAATACCTGGTGATTCCGGCCTTCAACGCCTTCCCGATTCCGGACGATATCTCCGACGACCTGGCATCCATCTTCGACCCGTTCGGCAATGCGGTGCATACCGCGCTGTCGTTCAACCTGGTGGGCGAAGATGTGCTGATCACCGGTGCCGGCCCGATCGGCATCATGGCGGTGGCCATTGCCAAGCATGTCGGTGCGCGCCACGTGGTGATCACCGACGTCAACGACTACCGGCTGGAGCTGGCGCAGAAAATGGGCGCTACCCGTGCGGTGAACGTGGCCAGGCAGGACCTGAAAGCGGTGATGCAGGAGCTGCACATGACCGAGGGCTTCGACGTGGGCCTGGAAATGTCCGGCAACCCGCAGGCGTTCCGCCAGATGCTGGAGGTGATGAACCACGGCGGCAAGCTGGCGCTGCTGGGCATTCCGCCGGCCAATACCGCCATCGACTGGAACCAGGTGATCTTCAAGGGTCTGGAAATCAAGGGTATCTACGGCCGCGAGATGTTCGAGACCTGGTACAAGATGGTGGCGCTGATCCAGTCTGGCCTGGACATCAGCCCCATCATCACCCACCACTTCAAGGTGGATGACTTCGAGCAAGGCTTCGCCGCCATGCTGTCCGGCCAGAGCGGCAAGGTGATCCTGGACTGGCAGTAAAAACTCCTGCGGCCAACGTTGGCCGCAGCGAAGGCGATAAAGGCATTCACTTGGCAAAGTGGATGCCTTTTTTCATGCACGATCGATAGGGTGGAAGCCCGCATAGCGGCGCTACGCCGGCGTAGCAGCTAGGTGTGTTGTTCCGGTGGCGATTTCTTGGGTAGCAACGTTGGCGGAACGCCCCGGCTTGCCGGGGCTTCCGCCCTACAGGCCGGGGAAGTCCAGCGGCAGGTCGGGGCTGAACAGCGCGCCACTGTTGAAGCTGCTGTGCAGGCCATCGCCCACCACGCAGTTGCGGCCGCTGCGCTTGGCGTGATACAGGCGCTGGTCGGCTTTCTGCAGCAGGCTGGCCGCCCGCTGTTGCGGCAGCGGAGTGCAGCCGGCCACGCCGACACTGATGGAGACAACACTGGATACCGTGGAGCCGGGGTGGGGAATCGCCAGCCGCTCGATATTGCGGCGCAGGGTTTCCATCAGCAGCCAGGCGCCGTCGGTCGGAGTGGCCGGTAGCAGCACCACGAACTCCTCGCCACCGTAGCGAGCGGCAAAATCGGTGCTGCGCTGCAGGCTGCTGGAAATGGTGCGCGCCACCAGGCGCAGCACATTGTCGCCACGGGCGTGGCCCTGGCTATCGTTGTATTGCTTGAAGCAGTCCACATCGATTACCGCCACCGACAGCTCGCTGCCGCTGCGCACGGCATGATCCCAGACCGCTTGCAGCTTGCTATCCAGCTGGCGGCGGTTGGGCAGCTCGGTCAGGCCGTCGATATTGGCCAGCGCTTCCAGCATGCGCCGCTGGCGTTCCAGTTTCAGGTGGGTGGCAACGCGCGCCCGTACGGTAATGGCGTTGAGCGGCTTGGTGATGTAGTCGACGGCGCCGAATTCCAGCCCGCGCGCCTCTTCCTCGGCGCTGTTGAGCGCGGTGACGAAGATCACCGGGATGTGCTTGGTGCGCACGTCGGCACGCAAGCGCTGCAGCACTTCATAGCCATCCATGCCCGGCAGGATCACATCCAGCAGGATCAGGTCCGGCTGTTGCTCCAGCGCAATACGCAGGGCATCCGGGCCGTTGTCGGCGGTCAGCACGCGATGATCCGGCTGCAGCAATCCTTGCAGCAGGTGCAGATTGATCTCGACGTCATCGACGACAAGTATGGTCTGGCTGTTGTTCATCTGCGGTGACCCGATTGGAAGCGGAGCACTTTACCATGCAATTTCACGTTGTGAGGTATTGAATGCGTTTGGCATGTTGATAAATAACGGATTTGTATCAGAAATGACATGCAGCCCTGCTGTCTGCCATCGCCAGGGCTGGCGCGTGCAAACGGTTTTCCCAGCCTTGCGTAAACGGTTAGAATCCCTTTCTGTCTCTCAATCCATCATTTTTGCGCCACATGCTCACTTTTCAGGAAATCATCCTCACCCTGCAGCACTACTGGAACCGTCAGGGCTGCATCCTGCTCCAGCCGTACGATACCGAAGTGGGCGCGGGCACCTCGCATACCGCCACCTTCCTGCGCGCCCTTGGCCCGGAGCCGTGGAGTGCCGCCTACGTGCAGCCTAGCCGCCGCCCGAAGGACGGCCGCTACGGCGAGAACCCGAACCGCCTGTTCCAGCATCACCAGTTCCAGGTGGTACTGAAGCCGTCGCCGCCGAATATCCAGGACCTGTACCTGGGCTCGCTGCGTGAGCTGGGCATCGATCCGGCGGTGCACGATATCCGCTTCGTGGAAGACGACTGGGAAAACCCGACCCTGGGCGCCTGGGGCCTGGGCTGGGAGGTGTGGCTCAACGGCATGGAAGTGACGCAGTTCACCTACTTCCAGCAGGTGGGCGGCCTGGATTGCAAGCCGGTGCTGGGCGAGATCACCTACGGCCTGGAGCGTCTGGCGATGTATCTGCAGGACATCGAGAACGTATACCAGCTGATCTGGACCTACCTGCCGGACGGCACCCCGGTGACCTATGGCGACGTGTTCTTCCAGAACGAGTTCGAGCAGTCCAAGTTCGCCTTCGAGCACAGCAATGTCGAGCTGCTGTTCCAGCAGTTCACCGATTACGAAGCCGAAGCCAAGCGCATGCTGGAAGCCGGCCTGCCGCTGCCGTGCTATGAGCTGATCCTCAAGGCCGGCCATACCTTCAACCTGCTGGATGCCCGTGGCGCCATCTCGGTGACCGAACGCGCCGCCTATATCGGCCGCATCCGCAACCTGGCACGCGGCGTGGCGCAAGCCTATTACGACGCCCGCGAAGCGCTGGGCTTCCCGATGTGCAAGAAAGCCTGATGGCATGAAGACGTGGGCAAGCATCTTCGTCATCCTGGCAGTGTTGGCCGGGCTCAGCTGGTATCTGCCCAGCTGGGACAAGAACCCCAGCCAGAGCGGCAAGTTCCAGGTGTACCAGTCCAGTGACAAGCTGGAGCTGGCGCTGGATCTGGACGCCATTGCTAACGTAAACGAAGGCTTTGTCCGTTTCGTCAACCAGGAGCGCTTCTCCACCAGCAAGCAGGAGCCCGGCCTGGGCATCAGCTACCAGGTACGCCGCCTGGAAGGCCGTGCAGATTGCGACAAGCAGCAATACGCCTTCGTGAATACCTCCTACTGGACGGCCGAAGGCAAGCACGTTTACACCCAGATGTTCCAGTTGCAGCGATTCAACTGGAGCTTTGTCCCGGTGGAACCGGGTTCCATTGCCGAAACCATGCTGCAGACCGTCTGCCGCCTGGCCCCCGAAGCGCCCCGACTGAACATTGAATGATCATGACCCAAACCGCGACCCTGCTGATTGAACTGCTCACCGAAGAACTGCCGCCGAAGGCGCTGGAAAAACTGGCGGGCAGCTTTGCCGATACCATTACCGACGAACTGAAAAAACTGCAGTTCGTGGCTGCCGATGTTGCGGCCAACGTCTATGCCAGCCCGCGCCGCATGGCGGTGCAGATTCCGGCCGTGGCCGGCATCCAGCCGGACCAGCACATCGTGCGCCGTGGCCCGGCGGTAGCCGCCGGCATGAAGGATGGCCAACCCACCCCGGCGCTGGCCGGCTTTGCCCGCTCCTGCGGCGTGGAAGTGAGCCAGCTCACCACCGCGCACGATGGCAAGCAGGACGTGTACGCCTACGAATCCACCAAGGCCGGCGAAAGCCTGTCCGCGGTGCTGTCCGGCATCGTGGCCACCGCGCTGAAGAAGCTGCCGGCACCCAAGCTGATGCGCTGGGGCGATCTGGACGTGCAGTTCGTACGCCCGGTGCACGGCCTGGTGATGCTGCATGGCGATGCGCTGATCGATGGCGAAGTGCTGGGGCTCAAGAGCCGCAACTTCACCCGTGGCCACCGCTTCCTGTCCGAAGGCGATGTCACCATAGCCAATGCCGATGCCTACGCTCGCACCCTGGCGGAACAGGGCAAGGTGATTGCCAGCTTTACCGCCCGCCGCGAGCTGATCGGCCACAAACTAGCCGAGGCCGCCGCCAAGCTTGGCGCCACCATTGCCGCGCCGGACGCGCTGTTCGATGAAGTGACCGCACTGGTGGAATGGCCGGTGGTGCTGGAAGCCGGTTTCGAGGCCGAATTCCTGGGCGTGCCGCAGGAATGCCTGATCCTGACCATGCAGCAGAACCAGAAGTACTTCCCGCTGCTGGATGCACAGGGCAAGCTGATCAACCGCTTCCTGCTGGTATCCAACCTGGAAACCGCCGACCCGCGCTACATCGTGGGTGGTAACGAGCGCGTGCTGCGCGCGCGCCTGTCCGACGCCAAGTTCTTCTACGAGCAGGATCAGAAGCAGCGCCTGGACAGCCGCCTGCCGCGCCTGGAACACGTGGTGTACCACAACAAGATCGGTAACCAGCTGGAGCGCGTTACCCGCCTGTCCAGCATTGCCGCCAGCATTGCCAAGCAACTGGGTGCCGACAGCTCGCTGGCCGGCCGCGCCGGCTACCTGGCCAAGGCCGACCTGGTGACCGACATGGTGGGCGAATTCCCCGAGCTGCAGGGCATCATGGGTCGCTACTACGCCCGCCTGGACGGCGAGGACGAGGTGGTGGCCGACGCCATCGAAGGCCACTACCACCCGCGCTTTGCCGGTGACAGCCTGCCGCAAGGCCCGATTGCCACCGCCGTGGCGCTGGCCGACAAGCTGGAAACCATCGTCGGCATCTGGGGCATCGGCCTGATTCCGACCGGCGACAAGGACCCGTTCGCACTGCGCCGCGCCGCGCTGGGTGTACTGCGCATGGTGCTGGAAGCGCCACTGGACCTGAAGGCTCTGCTGACCGCCACCGCTGCCGCCTTCCCGGCCGGCCTGCTGTCCGCCAGTGTGGTGGACGAGGTGCATGCCTTCTGCCTGGAGCGCCTGAAGAACTACCTGGCCGCCGATTACAAGTCCGACGAGATCGACGCCGTGCTGGCACAGGCGCCCAGTGTGCTGAACGAGGTGCCGGCGGTGCTGGCCGCGGTGGCTGCCTTCAAGGCACTGCCGGAAGCGGCCACTCTGGCCGCGGCCAACAAACGCGTGAAAAACATCCTGAAAAAGGCCGAGGGCGAGATCGCCGCCGTCAACCCGGCGCTGTTTGCCGAGGACGCCGAGCGCGCGCTGTTCGACGCGGTGGAAGCGCTGGCACCGGCCGTGGATGCCAAGTTCGCTTCGCACGACTTTGCCGGTGCACTGGCGCAGCTGGCTTCGCTGCGCGCGCCGGTGGATGCGTTCTTTGATGGCGTGATGGTGATGGCCGACGACCTGGCAGTGCGCGGCAACCGCATCGCGCTGCTGGCAAAGCTGGCCGCACTGTTCAACCGCGTGGCGGATATTTCGCTGCTGGCGGAGTAAAGCCGGGAGTCGGGAGTGGGGAGTAGGGATGCCTGCTGCCCACGCCGGCTCTGCCACTCCCTACTCACTACTCCCTACTCTCCACTATGAAACTCGTCATCCTCGACCGTGACGGCGTGATCAACGAAGATCGCGACGATTTCGTCAAGAACACCATGGAGTGGCAGCCGCTGCCACGCAGCTGCGACGCCATTGCCAACCTTACCCAGGCTGGCTGGCACGTGGTGGTGGCCACCAACCAGTCCGGCATCGGTCGCGGCTTGTTCGACATGCACGCGCTCAATGCCATGCACGAGAAGATGCACCGGCTGGTGAACCAGGCCGGCGGCCGTATCGACGCGGTGGTGTTCTGCCCGCATGTGGCCGACGACAATTGCCGCTGCCGCAAGCCGGAGCCGGGCATGGTGGAAGAGATCATGGAACGCTTCAACGTGCGTGGCGAAGGTCTGCCGCTGATCGGCGACAGCCTGCGCGACCTGCAGGCGGTGGCCGCGGTTGGCGGCCGGCCTATCCTGGTGCGCAGCGGCAAAGGCCTGCGCACGCTGGACAAGGGTGGCCTGCCGGAGGGCACCGTGGTGTTCGACGACCTGTTCGAAGCCGCCGACTACCTGATCAATCACGAAGACTGATACGCATGCTGCTTGTTAGAAACCTGCTGTACTGGCTGCTGGTGCTGGTAACCACGCCCATCTTCTTCATCCTGCTGCTGCTGGCCGCACCGCTGCCACGCCGCAAGCGCCATGTCATTGGCCAGAGCTGGGCACAACTGCTTACCTGGGCGCTGTGGCATATCGTCGGCCTGCGCTACCGGGTGATCGGCGCGGAGAACATCACTGCCGAACCGGGCGTCATCTGTGCCAAGCACCAGTCCGGCTGGGAAACGCTGTCGCTGCAGCAGATCTTTCCGGCGCAGATTTTTGTCGCCAAGCAGGAGCTGCTGTGGATTCCGTTCTTCGGCTGGGGTCTGGCGCTGATGAATCCGATCACCATCAACCGCTCCGACCGCAGCAATGCCAACCGCCGCATGCAGCAGCAGGGGCTGAACCGCAAGAAGCACGGCTTCTGGATCAGCGTGTTTCCGGAAGGCACCCGCGTGCGTCCGGGCCTGCGTGGCAAGTACAAGCTGGGTGCCGCGCGCATGGCGCGCCAGCTGGACATGCCGCTGCTGCCGGTGGCGCACAATGCCGGTGAATTCTGGCCGCGCAATGCCTTCCTGAAGCACCCCGGCGAGATCACCGTGGTGATCGGCCCGGCGATCCGGCCGCAAGATTACGCCGGCCCCGAAGCCATGACCCGTGCCGCCGAAGAGTGGATCGAAGCGCGTCAGCGCGAGATCGGCGGCGTTGGCCCGTTTGCCCATCCCGATGAACGCAAGGCACGGCACGCTCACTCTCGCGCTGCCTGACGGCCAGGTAGCGGTACGCCTGACGCGACGCCAGCGGCAGAGCGTGGGCATTCGCATCCAGCGTGGCGAGGTGGAAATCATCGCGCCGCCAGGCGTCAGCCTGGCCTATCTGCAGGAAGTGCTGGCCAAAAAGCGCGACTGGATCGCCGGCCACCTGGCACGGCACCGCGCCAGCGCCGGTCAGCAGCAGGCACACCCGGACATGGTGCTGTTTGCCGGCGAAAACCTGCGCTTGCACTGCCACGCCGCGCAGCGCATCAGTGCGCGGGTGGAGGGCGAGGCCTTGCACCTGGCCGGCCCGCAGCTGGAGCAGCCGGCGCGGCGCCAGGCGGCGCTGGTGTCCTGGCTGCAGCGCGAAGCCAAACGGCGCTTTGCCGAGCGGCTGCAGCTGTGGCTGCCACGCGCGGCACGGCCCTTGTCCGGTTGGGCACTGTCCAGTGCCCGCAGCCGCTGGGGCAGCTGTTCCAGCCAGGGCGTGGTGCGGCTGAACTGGCGGCTGGTGCAGGCGCCATCAGCGATACTCGATTACGTGATCGCCCACGAACTGGCGCACCTGTTGCACATGAACCATTCCAAGGCCTTCTGGGCGGAAGTGGAGCGGCTCTACCCCGGCTGGCAGGCGGCGCGCCAGTGGCTGAAGCAGCATGGCGACAACCTGTTCCGCCACGGCTGAACACTGTGTTTGCCGCCTGCAGCCTTGCCTGGCAAGCATTTGCCCGCATCTGTCCGATCTGAAAACCTGCCGCCGCGTGCGGCCAACCTTTTTTGCGGAGAACTCCATGCGCCTGCTGCATACCATGATCCGTGTCGGCAACCTTGAGCGTTCGCTGGCGTTTTACACCGAAGTGCTGGGCATGACCCTGCTGCGCAAGCACGACTACCCGGATGGCCGCTTCACCCTGGCCTTTGTCGGCTACGGCGACGAAGCCGGCAATAGCGTGATTGAGCTGACCCACAACTGGGATACCGACAGCTACGAGCTGGGCAACGCCTTTGGCCACCTGGCGGTGGAGGTGGACGATGCCTATGCCGCCTGTGACGCGGTGCGCGCCAAGGGCGGCAAGGTGGTACGCGAGGCTGGCCCGATGAAGCATGGCAGCACGGTGATCGCCTTCGTGGAGGACCCGGACGGCTACAAGATCGAGTTCATCCAGAAAGGCAGCCACTAAGCTGCAGCGGCCGGGCTTGGCCGCTGGTGGCGCTGTCCCGGTGCACGATGCCGCTCACTGTCAGCAGTGGGCGGCATTTGTTTTGTGGCATGGCGGCGATGATGAATGGCGAGCTGAAGATGGTCGTGGTCGAGAAAGTGGCGGCCATGATCTTGGTGCTGTTCGAGTTGGTGACTGCGGCCAACTACCACAGCTGGCAGCACCGTGACTGCTGTGCAGCCACCCGCCGCTCATTTTCCGGTGGCTGCGAGTTCTGCAAAACTGCTGCTTGTTTCGTGGTGATGTGACTTCCCGTTGGACTGTCATTTTCTACGCCGGGGTTGGCCGCACGGCGCCGCGCCGCCTGCCGGTAATGACGATTGCTTGAAATGGCTCCTGCCGTGGCGTTCTAAGGTGTCGGTTTGCCCTTGTCAGGCATTCATCCCTGTCCAGCTCCGAGGAGGTTCGCATGCAACATCATCGTAATCCTGTCCTGCTCCTGTTGTGCGCCCTGGTTGCTGTGCCTGCCAGTGCTGCCGACCCAGCAGCTACCGCAGCCAGCAGTGCCGGCAGCCTGCTGATAGACCAGCAAAGCCTTGCCGGCGAGGTGCTGCGCAATATCCCGGCCGGAGCCGCGCTGGAGCGCTTCGTGGTAGCCAATGGCCCGGCAGGCCGGCTGGCCTATGTCGGCCTTACCGAGGGCGATACCGGTGGCGTGGTGTTCGTGAATGATCGTCTGGCTGGGGTAGTCAGCCGTCGGCTGGCGGATGCGTTCTATTCCTGCCGCGGTTTTGCCACCGCCAACCAGCAGTACTGGGGCAAGCAGGCTGGCGCCTGGGTTGCCACGCTGCAGCAGCAGATGCAGCCGGCGAGCAGTGTGCAGCTGGTGTTCAGCGGTAAGTCCGCGCTGCAGAGTATCCAGTCCATCGTAGAAAACCCGCTGCTGGGGCAGCTGAAATCGCTGCTGGACATGGGCACGAACCCGCTGAACATCTTCAAGACGCTGAACAAGTCGCGGCAGGATCTGAAGCAGCGTGCGCACGACGACGAGGTGACCAACGCGCTGGCGCAGCTGCAGCCAGGTGACGAAGAAGCCCGGCTGGCGGCCATTCTGCTGCCCGAGGAAGTGAATTTCCTTGGCGAGGATCTGGTAATGGCCTACCCGCGTTACTCGGTGGATTACCTGGTGCAACAGGGCCGGATCAGCCTGCAGCAGCAGCCTTCCTTCCTGCAGCTGTCGCGTGGCCAGGCAGCGCTGTTCTACCGACCGGGAGTGCAGTGGTCCAGCTGCACGCCGGCAGATTGGCCGTCCACGGCGGGCTGAGGCCTGCCAGTTGATAAAACAAAGCCCTTTCGCCATGCGAAAGGGCTTTTTGTTTTCAATGCACCACGGCCAGACCTTACAGCAGACGATAGAACAGCCGGTCGATGCGCAACTTGCCCAGCCGGCCCAGCAGCTTGCGTACCTTTTCCGGGTAATCATGCAGCTTCTGCAGTTCACGGTAGTGCTGCAGCACGCGGGTATGTTCGCGGATTGCCGCCAGCTCGGCATCGCGCTGCGTCGCCAGCTGTTGCTGCGGGTCGTGGATCAGCAGGCCGTTTTCCAGGTCCAGGTTGAAGGCGCGCGGATTGAGGTTGTTGCCAGTGATCAGCATGTAGCGCTGGTCCAGCCACAGCCCTTTCAGGTGGTAGCTGTTGGCTTCGTGCCGCCACAGTCGCAGGCATAGCTGGCCGCTGGCGATATAGCCCTGGCGCTTGCGCGCGAAGCGCCGCAGGTTCATTTCGTACAGGTAGGGCAGGCAGCCGATGATCTTGAATGGCTGCTCCGGCGGGATGTAGAAATCGTTGGCTTCCTTGTCACCCACGATGATCTCAACCGTAACGCCTTGCTGCAGCAGGCGGTCGATCTGTTGCAGCACCGGGCGTGGCAGGTTGAAGTAGGGCGTGCAGATGGTCAGCTGCCGGCGGGTGTCGCGCAGTAGCTGTAGCAGCTGGCGGTTGAAGGCATTGCCGCGTCCCTGGCCGCATAGCGGGTGGATGCTGGGTGTGCCGTCCGGCGCACCTGGCAGCCGGTAGCCGGCCTGCGCCAGCTTGCTGCGGAACTGCTTGATTTCCCGCCGCTGCTGGCGGCGGTCAAGCTGGATCGGGCGATCCAGCCGGATCACAGCCGGATCGGTGGCCAGCTGCGACACCAGGTAGTGCGACAGGCTGTCGGCCAGCGCGGCATGCTGCAGCAGGTGGTAGCGGTCGAAACGGTAACGTTCGCCCACGTGCAGATAGACATTGTTCAGGCTGGCACCGCTGTACAGCACCTGGTCGTCGATGACGAAGCCCTTCAGGTGCATCACACCGAACAGTTCCTTGCTCTGTACCGATACGCCGTAGATGGCCAGGTTGGTCAGTGGCTGCTGCTCGGCCAGGCTGCGGTACCAGGCGGCATTGCCGGCCTGGCGACCTTGCCCGATCAGGCCGCGCTGCGCGCGGTGCGCATCCACGAATATCCGGATGTCCAGCTGCGGCTTGCTGCGGGCGGCGTCGTACAGCGCCTGCAGTATCTCGGCGCCACCTTCGTCCTGCTGCAGGTACAGTGCTGCCAGGTGGATGCGCCGGCTGGCGCCACGGATTAGTGCCAGCAGGGTGTGGCGGAATGCTGCGGCGCTGTGCAGCGTCTGCAGACTGTCGGCAGGCAGGGCAAAGCCGGGTAGTTGGTCGAGTGCGGGTCGTGACGAGAAGAACGGCATGAGCGAATCGCAGATCGGGCAAAAGCCGATGCTACCACTTGTACCGCCACAATGGGCTGGCCGATGGGCGAGGGGGCAGCAGCAAAAAGCCCCTGCGCGCTGCGCAAGGGCTCTGGCTTGCCGCCAGCGGGCATCACTGCCCGGTGGCTATGCTGGCGAACGGCTTACTTGCCGGTCTTGAATTCCTGCCACAGGCGGGTGGTCAGGCGCTGGATTTTCGGATCCATGCTCGGCATCACGAAGCTCTTGGCCACGACATCCTTGCCCGGGAAGATCGACGGGTTGGCCAGGTTCTGCTTGTTGATGAACTGGCGTGCCGGCAGGCTGCCCGGAGCGTAGCTAACCGCGTTGGCGTTGGCCGCGGCTACCTTGGCGTCCAGCATGTAGTTGATCCAGGCGTAGGCGTTATCCACGTTCTTGGCATCTTTCGGCATTACCATGCTGTCCACCCAGATCGGCACGCCTTGCTTGGGTACCAGCGGCTGGATCTTCACGCCGTTCTTGGCTTCTTCGGCACGGGTCTTTGCGATGTTCATGTCGCCGCCGTAGCCCAGTGCCACACACAGCGAGCCGCCAGCCAGCTCGTTGATGTAGCCGGAGGAGGAGAAGCGGGTGATGCTGCTGCGCAGCGGCTTGAGCAACGCGGCGGCGGCCTTGTAGTCAGCCTCGCTGGTGCTGGCCGGGCTCTTGCCCATGTAGTGCAGCACTACCGGGAACACTTCCGCCGGGGAGTCCAGCATGCTCACGCCACAGCTCTTCAGCTTGGACAGATATTCCGGCTTGAACAGCAGGTCCCACTGGTTGTCCGGCAGCTTGCCGCCCAGCGCCTTGTTTACCTTGTCCTGGTTGATGCCGATGGTGTTGATGCCCCAGAAGTACGGCACCGCGTACTTGTTGCCCGGGTCGAATGCCGACATCAGCTTCATCAGCTCCGGGTCCAGGTTCTTGTAGTTCGGGATCTTGGCGCGATCCAGCGGCTGGTACAGGCCGCCCTGGATCTGCTTGGCCAGGAAAGTGTTGGACGGATGCACCAGATCGTAGCCGGACTTGCCGGTCAGCATCTTGGCCTGCAGGATTTCGTTACTGTCGTATACGTCGTAACGTACCTTGACGCCGGTGGCTTTCTGGAAGCCAGGAATGGTGGACTCGGCGATGTAGTCCGACCAGTTGTAGATGTTCAGTTCCTTGCCGGCGGCAGCGGCATTGCCGGCGATGCCGACCATGGCCAGACCGAGCGACAGGGACAAGATGGTTTTCTTCATGGTTTCTCCTTGACGTGCTTCTTGCGAAGCTTGTACGTGCTTGCTAGCGGGTACCGCGAAAAACTCCCGCTTTCGTTGCGATACTGCGTTGCTCACGGAAAATTTCTCCTTACATATCAAATATATGCTGCGTCGACATTTTTCGTTCGCGCCTTGTCTCGCTTAGAAAGCCGGGTTTTCGAGGCACCCTACCGTAAACGTGCCAATTAAAGCCCGCAAAGGGGCGGAAAACAACTTTTACGACCGGTTAATACCGAAAGCATGACCAGCTATGCTTCATGCCTGTGGCAGTAGATATTGCCATTCCCAGTGGGTAACGGTTTGCTGGAAATGCTGCAACTCAATCTGTTTCAGGGCAAGATATTTTTCGATAAATTTTGCGTCCAGCACCGTGGCCAGCTCGCGGCAATCCGCCAGCGCCTGCAACGCTGCCGGCAAATCGCGTGGCAGGGTTGCTTCGCGCCCATAGGCGCTGCCAGTGAGCGGCGGCGTGGCGCGAGCCTCCTGCTGCAGACCAAGCAAGCCGCAGGCCAGTGTGGCGGCCAGCACCAGGTAGGGGTTGCCGTCGATGCCGGGCAGGCGGTTTTCCACCCGCCGTGCCTGGGCGGACGAGGCAGGCACCCGCAAGCCGCAGCTGCGGTTATCGTAGCCCCATTCCACATTGATAGGTGCCGCGGTGTTGGCCGCAAGGCGGCGGTAGGCGTTCGGGCTCGGCGCCATCAGTGCCATGGCGGCAGGCAGGTAGCGCTGCAGGCCGGCGATGAAGTGGCCGAAGCGCGGGTGCTCGCTGCCGTCCGCCTGGCTGAAGGCATTGTGGCCGCTGTGGTCCAGCAGGCTCTGGTGCACGTGCATGGCGCTGCCGGGCTGGCTGGCAAACGGCTTGGCCATGAAGCAGGCGGTAAGCCCGTGCTGGCTGGCCAGTGCGCGCAGGGTGCGCTTGAGCAGGAATACCTGGTCGGCAAGCTGCAAGGCATCGCCATGTTGCAGGTTCAGCTCGTACTGGCTGTCGCCCACCTCGTGCAGCAGGATGTCGGTGGCGATGCCCTGCTGGTGGCAGTGTTGCTCCAGCTCGGCAAAAAACGCCTCATGGCGCTGGCTGTGATCCAGCGAATAGGCCGGCCCTACCGCCTCGGCCTGGCGGCCATCGGCAGCCAGCAGATAGAACTCTATCTCCGGCGCCACCACCGGGGTGAAACCCAGTGCCTGGTATTGCGCCAGCACCTGGCGCAGCACGCTGCGTGGCGCATAGGGCACCAGGCTGCCATCCTCGTAGTAGCAGTCATGGATCAGCTGGGCAATGCGGCGGCCGTTGCCCGGTTTGCTGCTCAGGGCGCCCAGATCCGGCTGTAGCACCATGTCGGGATCATTGTCCGGTACCAGTTGCTGTTGCGGTTCGCCCATCAGGCTCTGGATCAGGCTCACCTGCGGAAAGCGCAGCTGGCTGTTGGTGGGGTAGTGGCTGACCGGCACCAGCTTGCCGCGCGGCAGGCCGTTCAGGTCGGGAATCAGGCATTCGATGTGGGTGATGGCGTGCGTGTGCAGCCAGTCATGCAGGTTCTGCTTCATGGAGTGGGTCCGTAGCGTAGTTGTCAGGGAAAGGCGGGCAGCTGGCCGGCCGGTTTCCCACTGCGCTGAGCGGCTGTTCGAACACGCCCAATGCCAGTTGGCAGCCCGGATTTGGCGCGGCAATGGCAAGGCGAGATTCCATGAAAGACTCCGCGGAACAGATGTGTCTATTTTTTTATTCGAAAAATGGCTGTTGCGTCAATTTTATTTAACGTTGCCGTGCAACATCACGCCAGGAGTGCGTATTGCGGCCAACAAGTGGCGCAGCGGGCTGCGTGGCGCGGTCATGCGAAATGTGCAAGAATCCTGCCAACTAACGAACTACAGGCTTTTCCATGCTGGACCGGGACGGATATCGCCCCAATGTCGGAATCATCCTCGTCAATAACCGCAACGAGGTGTTCTGGGGCAAGCGGGTGCGCGAGCACTCGTGGCAATTTCCGCAAGGAGGCATCAAACCTGGCGAAAGCCCCGAGGCCGCGATGTACCGCGAGCTTCTGGAAGAAGTCGGCCTCTTGCCGCAACACGTGAAGATTCTGGGGCGCACCCGTGACTGGCTGCGCTACGACGTGCCCAGCAACTGGGTGCGGCGCGAATGGCGCGGCAGCTACCGCGGCCAGAAGCAGATCTGGTTCCTGTTGCGACTGGTTGGCCGCGAAAGCGATGTCTGCCTGCGGGCTACCAATCACCCAGAATTCGATGGCTGGCGCTGGAACGACTACTGGGCGCCGGTGGATGCGGTAATCGAATTCAAGAAAGACGTGTATGAACGTGCGCTGAGCGAGCTGACCCGCTTCCTGAAAGGCGTGGAAAGCCACAGCGACTATCTGAAACGGATGGGCGGGAGCGACGCTTCCTAGCCCGGAGTGACCGCACACGTGATGAACTCTGCCTCCCCACGGCCACGTGCTGCATTTGCAGCCGTGGCCGTTGTTGCTGCCTGGTCCGCCTGGCAGCCCTACGACCCGGCTACCTGGTGGCTGGAGGCCGTGCCGGCGGTGGTCGGCCTGCCGCTGGTGTGGCTGCTGTGGCCGCGTTTCCCGTGGACGAGGTTGGCCGCATGGGCGATGGCACTGCATGCCATGATTCTGCTGCTGGGCGCGCATTACACCTACGCGCTGACGCCGGTAGGGTTCTGGCTGCAGGAGCTGTTCGACTTCAGCCGCAACCATTACGACCGCATCGGCCACCTGGCGCAGGGCTTCTTTCCTGCCCTGCTGGCGCGCGAGGTGCTCAGCCGCAAGACTCCGCTGCGTGGTGGCTGGCTGGCGTTTCTGACGACCTGTTTCTGCCTGGCGTTCTCCGCACTGTACGAACTGATCGAATGGTGGACGGCGCTGGCGCTGGGCGCCGGGGCCGATGCTTTCCTGGCTACCCAGGGCGACCCGTGGGATACCCAGTGGGACATGTTCCTGGCGTTGTGCGGCGCCGTACTGGCGCAACTGATCCTGACGCCGAGCCATAACCGCCAACTCGCCGCCTTGCGTGCGGCGCGCTACTGAATTTCTGAATAGACAAGCCATGACACAACAGAATTACGACGAATCCTCGGTACGGGTGCTCAAGGGGCTGGAGCCGGTAAAAGAGCGGCCCGGCATGTACACCCGCACCACTGACCCCACCCATATCTGCCAGGAAGTCATCGACAACGCCGCCGACGAGGCACTGGGCGGCTTCGCCCGCAAGATCGCGGTGACCGTGCACCAGGATGGCTCGCTGACGGTGGAAGACGACGGCCGCGGCATCCCGGTGGGCCTGCACCCGCAGGAAGGCGTGCCGGTGGTGGAGCTGGTGTTCACCCGCCTGCACGCCGGTGGCAAGTTCAACAAGAAGGATGGCGGCGCCTATGCCTTCTCCGGCGGCCTGCACGGCGTGGGCGTATCGGTGACCAACGCGCTGTCCACTCGGCTGGAAGTGGAAGTGAAACGTGAAGGCGGCGTGCACCGGCTGGTGTTTGCCGGCGGCGACGTGATCGAACCGCTGGCCCGCGTTGGCGACTGCGGCCCGCGCACCAGCGGTACCCGCGTGCGGGTATGGCCGGATGGCAAGTACTTCGAAAGCCCGCGCTACTCGATGCAGGAGCTGGAGCGCCTGCTGCGCGCCAAGGCGGTGCTGCTGCCCGGCGTGGCGGTAACGCTCACCGTGGAGCGCTCCAGCGGCGACGAGGTGAAAGTCTGGCAGTACCCGGAAGGGCTGAAGAGCTATCTCGCCGAGCTGTGCGGCGATGACGAGCCGGTGGCGCCGCTGTTCGCCGGCGAAGCCTATATCGGCGACGACCACGAACAGTTCGCCCGCGGCGAGGGCGCGCAGTGGGCGATGGCCTGGTTCGAGGACGGCGCCAGCGGCGAAAGCTATGTGAACCTGATTCCCACCCCGGTGGGTGGTACCCACGAAGCCGGCCTGCGGGCCGGGGTGTATGAGGCGGTGAAGAGCTTCATCGACCACCACAACCTGCTGCCGCGCGGCGTGAAGCTGATGGCGGAAGACGTGTGGAGCCGGGTGCGCTTCGTGCTGTCTGCCCGTGTGCTGGACCCGCAATTCCAGGGCCAGACCAAGGACAAGCTCACCAGCCGCGATGCGCTGAAACTGGTATCCAGCCTGGCGCGCGACCCGGTGGAGCTGTGGCTGAACCAGCATGTGGAAGCCGGTAAGCGCATTGCCGAGCTGGCCATTCGCCAGGCGCAGAGCCGCCTCAAGTCCGTGAAGAAGGTGGAGAAGAAAAAAGGCTCCGGCGTGGCGGTGTTGCCGGGCAAGCTCACCGACTGCGAGAGCGAGGACATCGAGCGCAACGAGCTGTTCCTGGTGGAGGGCGACTCCGCAGGTGGTTCCGCCAAGCTGGCGCGCGACAAGGAATACCAGGCCATTCTGCCGCTGCGCGGCAAGGTGTTGAACAGCTGGGAGACCGACCGCGACCAGCTGTTCTCCAATGCCGAGATCCACGATATTGCCGTGGCCATCGGCGTGGATCCGCACGGTGTGGACGATACGCCGGACCTGTCCGGCCTGCGCTACGGCAAAATCGCCATCCTGTCCGATGCCGACGTGGACGGCTCGCACATCCAGGTGCTGCTGCTGACACTGTTCTATCGCCACTTCCCGCGCCTGATCGAGAACGGCAACATCTACATCGCCCAGCCGCCGCTGTTCCGCGTAGATGTGCCGGGGCAGGGCAAGAACCGTCCGCCGCGCAAGCTGTACGCGCTGGACGAGGGCGAGATGACCGCGATCCTCGACCGCCTGCGTAGCGAAGGGGTGAAGGAAAACGCCTGGAGCATCTCGCGCTTCAAGGGTCTGGGCGAGATGAACCCGGAGCAGCTGAAGGACACCACCATGAACCCGGATACCCGTCGCCTGTCGCGGGTGCAGGTGCGTCCCGGCGCGCTGCAGGAAACCCGCGACATGTTCGTCAAGCTGATGGGCAAGGGCGAGGCCTCCAGCCGCCGCAGCTGGATGGAAGAAAAGGGTAACGAGGTGGAAGCGGATATCTGATTGCGCTTGTGCTCGCAAAAGCCAAATGGCCATGGTGCATACCATGGCCATTTTGCGTTACCGGGCCGCGTGCCTTGCGGCCAACCCTTAGCGCAGCCGCGACGGGTCGTGGCGGCGTTCGCTGCAGTCGGTGGACAGGGTGACGCCCAGTAGTTTGGCCAGCAGCCGTGCCTGGCCGGCGCCCAGCTCCGCCACCGCGCTCTGCTGCTTGGCATTGTGCATGCTGCCGTCGGCGGCAAAGGCCTCGTGCGCCGAGCCGATGGCCAGCTGCTCCGGCAGCACGATCATGCCGAGGTTGCCCAGAATGGCACGCACATGCACCAGGCCGCGCAGGCCGCCGAAACCGCCGGGCGAGGCGCTCATCAGCGTGGCCACCTTGCCGCTGTAGGGGGATGGCCCCGGCTGGCCGCTGACCGGGCGTGAAATCCAGTCGATGACATTCTTCAACAGTGGCGGGATCGAGCCGTTGTATTCCGGCGAGGCCAGCAGCAGGCCCTGGTGGCTCAGCATCAGCTTGCGCAGCGCCTGCGCCTGCACCGGCATGCCATGTTCGCTCTCGTCGTCGCCATCGTAGATCGGTATCGGGTAGTCGCGCAGATCGATCAGGGTGACCTCGGCGCCGGCATCACGGGCGCCGGCTGCGGCAATGGCGATCAGCTTCTTGTTCCACGACTCCTGGCGTGCGCTGCCGGCAAAGGCCAGGATTCTGGGGGCGGTGCTCATGGCAGTCTCCTTGGGGGAAAGCGGGTCATTCCAGTGTAGGCAGCGGCGGGCGAAACCCAAGCTGCTTGTTAGGGTGTCATGCCGCTGGCTGGGCATGGCCGATGGCCCACTGGCAGAAGGCCTGCGCCAGCGGCGATGCCACCGCCTGCACCAGCACCACCCGCTGCGGCGGCAGCACTCCGGCTTGCGCTTCTAGCAGCGGCCGGCAGGCGATGGCCACGCCGTCGTAGCTGGCGTCTCCCGCCGGGCGCATGCAGGCCAGCGCCACGCCGCAGCCATGCGCCACCAGCCCGCGCTGCATCTCGAAGCTCTGCACTGCCTGTGCCATCCGTGGCGTCAGCTGCTGCTGCCAGAACAGCGACAGCAGGTATTCGCGGCTGTGCGGCATGTCCTCCAGGATCAACGGTTCTGCGGCCAACTGTTGCAGCGATACCGCCGGCTGCGCTGCCAGCGGGTGATCGGCCGGCAGCAGCGCGTAGGGCGGCAGCTCGTCCAGCACCTGGCGCGGCAGTTGTGGCTCGCTGGCCAGCTCGTAGGTCAGCGCCAGCTCGGCCTTGCCGCTGCGCAGCGCGCGCTGCACGCTGGCGAGGTCGCCTTCCAGCAGTGTCAGCTCCACTTCCGGGTACTGGCGGCGAAAGCCGGCCAGCAACCGTGGCGCGTAGTAGGGGGCCAGATCCTGGAAACAGATCAGCGACAGTTGGCCGCGCAGCCCGGCGGCCTCTGGCTGGCGGCCCAGTGCCGCTGCCTGTGCCAGCAGCTGTCGCGCCTGCTGCAGCACGCGCAGGCCGGCATCGGTAAGCTCCACGCGGCGGCTGGCCTGGCGGTGGAACAGCGGCGTGCCCAGGCTGCGTTCCAGCTCGGCAATGGCTTGCGAGATGGATGGCTGCGATACGTGGCGGGCGCGGGCGGCGGCATTCACTCCGCCGTGCTCGGCGGTGGCGACGAAGTACTCCAGTTGGCGCAGCGAGAAAGTGATCATTTTTTCCGATATTGCAGCATAGAAAACGAGTATTTTTATTATTACCCAAGGCGCGCGGATACTGCACACACCACCCACCCACCGGAGCTTTGCATGTCCACCATTACCCTCAGCCCGCAACAGATTGCCGACTACCAGCGCGATGGCGCCATCATCCTCCGCGGGGTGTTCCGCGACTGGATCGAACCCCTGCGTGACGGCTTCGAACAGGTGTTGGCCGCACCCGGCCCGTTTGCCATCGAGAACGTCGGTAATGGCGAATCCGGCCGCTTCTTCGAGGATTACTGCAACTGGCAGCGCATCGCGCCGTTTAGCCGCTTCATTCACGATTCGCCGGCCGCCGGCATTGCCGGCCAGCTGATGCAGGCCGAGCAGGTGCAGATTTTCCACGAGCACATCCTGGTGAAGGAGCCGGGCACCGCCAAGCCGACGCCGTGGCACCAGGACATTCCCTACTACTGCGTCAGCGGGCTGCAAACCGCCAGCTACTGGATTCCGCTGGACCCGGTGCGTAGCGACAATACCCTGCGCGTGGTGCTGGGCTCGCACCGCTGGCCCAAGCTGGTGCGCCCCAAGCGCTGGGCCAGCAACGAGAACTACTTTGCCGGCGAGGACGACTTCATGGAAATGCCGGATGTGGACGATGGCAGCTATCGCATCCTGGCGCCGGAAATGGAACCGGGCGATGCGGTGGTGTTCGACTTCCACACCGTACACGGTGCCGCCGGCAACCTGGGCGGCAACCGCCGCCGTGCGTTTTCGGCGCGCTTCCTTGGCGACGACGTGCGCTTCGAGCAGCGACCGGGCCGTACCTCGCCACCGTTCCCCGGTATCAACCAGCAGCAGGGTGAGCGCCTGCGCGAGGACTGGTTTCCGGTGGTGTGGCGTGCGGCCAACCCTGGCTAGCCAAGACCCGTCCAGCCCGCCGCTGACCGCAGCCTATGGTGGCGGCTACAATCGAAGTATCTCCTTCGTGTAGCCGCATCATGTCCCGACTGCTGTATCTGCAATCCGGCGGTCCCACCGCCGTACTCAATCTCTCCGCTCAGGGCGTCATCGAAACTGCCCGCGAGCTGGGCGTGTCGGTGTGCGCCGCCGCCGATGGCCTGGCCGGCCTGCAGGGCGGCCGCCTGCTGGACTGCGATGCCTTGTCTGCCGACGATCTCGCGGCACTGGGGCGCCAGCCGGGCGCGGCATTCGGCAGCAGTCGCCACATACTGCCGCCGTTCGACGCGGCGCCGGCGGAGTGGCAGCAGCTGGCAGGGGTGCTGCAGCGCCACGACATTCGCCAGATTCTGCTCAACGGCGGTAACGGCTCGATGGAAACCGCGCTGCTGCTGCAACAGCTGGCCGAGCGCTTTGCGCTGCCACTGACCGTGGTGGGTATTCCCAAGACCATAGACAACGACCTAGAGGCCACCGATTTCAGCCCCGGCTTCCCTTCCGCCGCCAAATACCTGGCCAGCAGCCTGCGCGAGGTGCTGTTCGACATGCGCAGCATGGCGCAGGGGCGGGTGTTCATCCTGGAAACCATGGGCCGCCATGTTGGCTGGCTGGCGGCTGCCGGTTGCCTGGCGGCGCTGCCGGACGAGGCGCCGCCGCTGTTGTTGCTGCCGGAGGTGGCTTACGACGAGGAACGCGTGTTCGCCGCAGTGCAAGAGCAAGTTGCTGCGCAGGGCTACTGCGCCATCGTGGTGTCTGAAGGGCTGCGCAGTGCCGATGGCCGCTTTGTGGCACAGATGCATGCCGACCAGGTGTACGGCCACGAGCAACTGGGCGGCGCCGGCAACTGGCTGGCGCAGCGCATCCAGCAGGGCCTGCAACTGCATGCGCACGTGGCGGTGGCCGACTGCCTGCAGCGCGCTGCCCGGCACCTGCTGTCGGCGGTGGACGCGCGGCTGGCCTACGAGGTTGGCCGCAAGGCGGTGCAGTGGGCCGTAGCCGGGCAGGGCGGGGTGATGGCTGGCATTGCGCGGGTGGTGACTGCCGATGGTTGCGACTGGCAAGTGCTACCGCAGCCGCTGGCCGCAGTGGCCAATCTGGAGCGGGCACTACCGGCGGAATTCATTGCCGCCAGCGGGCTGGATGTGACGCCAGCCTGCCGCGCCTGGCTGCAGCCACTGCTGGCTGGCGAGGTGCCGCTGCCCTTTGCCGACGGTCTGCCGGACATGCGCCGGCTGCATTTTCCGCCACTGCCACACCCGTAGCCCGGATAAGCGCAGCGCATCCGGGGAGTCACATGCCCGCACGCCAGCAACCCCGGATGCGCCTGCGGCTTATCCGGGCTACCGGTCTGCACAACCCGCCCTCAGCCTTCGCCTTCTTCCTCCAGCCAGGCGCAGAAGTCGGCGCACAGCGGGTCTTCCGCCAGGGGCAGCGGCAGTACCCAGGAATAGCCGCGCACCCGCACCAGCGGGCCGGGCAGCGGCGTCACCAGTTTGCCGCTGGCCAGCAGTTCCTCGATCACCGGCAGCGGTCCCAGCGTTACTCCCAGCCCATCGATGGCGGCCTGTAGCGCCAGGTAGTAGTGGTCGAAGTGTTGCTGGCCGGCCGCCTGCAGTGCTGGCTGGCCGGCTGCTGCCAGCCAGCGTTCCCACGCCACCGGCCGGGTTTCCGAGTGCAGTAGGGTGTGTTGCGCCAGATCGCTGGCAGTGCGTAGCGGCTGGCGCGCCAGCAGCGCGGGGCTTAGCGCCGGCAGCTCATGCTCGGTCAGGAAGATGTGCGACACGAAGCCGTGCCAGTGGTCGTTGCCACGGCGGATGGCGATATCGAAATCGGCATGCTGGTTGTTGATGGCGGCATCCGAGGTGGCCAGCCGCAGCTCCACGCCGGGGTGGCGACGCTGGAAGCGGGTGAGCCGCGGCAGCAGCCAGTGCATCGCCAGCGTGGGGGTAACGTTGATGCGCAGCAAACGTGGCCGGTTGCTTGTGAGTTTTTCGGTGGCAGTGGCAATGCTGTCGAAGGCGTTCTGCAGTACCGGCAGGTACTGGCGGCCGGCCTCGCTCAGCTGTACGCGGCGGCCGTGGCGCACAAACAGCGCCACGCCCAGCCAGTCCTCCAGCTGCGATATCTGGCGGCTGACGGCGCCGTGGGTAACGCTGAGCTGCTCGGCGGCGGCGGAAAAGCTTTCCAGTCGGGCGGCGGCTTCGAATACGCGCAGGGCGTTCAGTGGTGGCAGGCGGCGATTCATGCTTGTGAGTTTATGGCACAAACGATGGCGAAAAAACTCGTTTGTGACAGCGGGTGGTAACGGACTAAGCTTGCGGGCATGACAACGCTAGTGGTGCCCGACCGGCGGGCCTTGTTTGCCGGTTTCTTCATGGTGGGGTTGTCCGGCTTTGGCGGCGTGCTGCCACATGCGCAGCACATGTTGGTGGAGCGGCGGCGCTGGCTGACGGAACAGCAGTTTGCCGAGGTGCTGGGGCTGGGGCAGGTGTTGCCGGGGCCGAACATCGTCAACGTGGCGGTGGCGGTAGGGGCGCGCTTTCATGGTGCCAGCGGGGCGCTGGCCGCCTGTGGCGGCCTGCTGCTGGCGCCACTGGGCGTGGTATTGCTGCTGGCGGCACTGTATGCCGGCTACCAGCAGCATGTGCTGGTGCAGGGCTTGCTGCGTGGCCTGGCGCCGGCGGCAATCGGTCTGATTTTCGGCATGGGCATCAAGTTGGCCGCACGCCTGCCACGGCACTGGCGACCGTGGCTGCTGGCTGGCCTCACGCTGGCTGCGGTGGCGCTATGGCAGCTGCCCTTGCTGCTGGTGTTGCTGTTGCTGGCGCCGCTGGGGATCTGGCTGGCCTGGCATTGCCCGGAGGAGGCGCCATGATGCTGTGGACGCTGTTTCTGCTGTTTGCCCAGTTTTCCCTGCTGGCAGTGGGGGGCGCCAATTCGGTGCTGCCGGAAATCCATCGCGTGGTGGTGCAGGAGCTGGGCTGGATGAGCGGCGCGCGGTTTGCCGAGCTGTTTGCCATTGCCCAGGCGGCGCCGGGGCCGAATGTGCTGGTGGTCAGCCTGATTGGCTGGCATATGGCCGGGGTGGCCGGCGCGGCGGTGAGCCTGCTGGGCATCTGCCTGCCATCCTCGCTGCTGAGCTTCGCCGTGGCGCGCTGGTGGCAGCGGGTGCAGGGCAGCCGGCTGGCGCTGGCCATCGAGCGTGGCCTGGCGCCATTGACGGTGGGGCTGGTGCTGGCCGGGGCCGGCATGATGCTGCAGGCGCTGGCGCCATCCACTGCCGGGCTGGCGCTGTGCGGGCTATCTGCCTTGCTGTCGTGGCGGCTGCGCCTCAACCCGCTGTGGCTGCTGGCCGCCGGCGGGCTTATGGGGATGCTGGGCTGGGTGTAGCGCCGGCCGCCGCCGGCTGCTCGTCGTCGAATTTGCAGCCGCACAGTATTTCGTCGGTGGGCGGCGGCGGCGTGTCGCACCAGGCAGCGCGGAAGAAGCCGGGCGAGTTCCAGCGCCGGTGTGGCTGCCAGCCACCCGGTGGCAGTTGCAGGCCGCGGATGCCGAAGCGCGCCATGTCCTGCGGCGAGTAGTCGAAGCCCTGCGATTGCGGCACTGCCTTGCGCCACTGTTCATGCTGGCCGCAGACGGTGATCAGCTGGCTGACGCCGATGGTGTTGTAGAACGCCTGCTCCTGTTGCTGCCACAGCGCAATATCGTCGCGCGCCGCCTGCTGCATGCCGGGGTTGCGCGGCCACTTGGCGCGGATGATGGCCTGCCAGTCCGGCTGCAGCGCACCACCGTGCCACAGCAGCATGCTGCCATCTTCCAGATACTTGTTGCGGCCGGCCGGGAACACATAGTTGGCACAGGACGACGCACATTGTTCGCGCACCCGTATGTCCAGCCCCCAGCCATGCACCAGGTAGCCCAGCAGCATGCCCAGTCGCGAGTCGCCGCCGGGGCTGTTGATCAGCAGTTCGCGCGGTTTTTCCGCTGCCTGCAGGTAGAGCTGTTCCAGCTGCTGGATGGCGGGTAAGGCCAGCAGGCCTTCGTACTGCAGCGTCTGGCCATCCGCGCTCAGGCTGGCGCGGGCAGCGTCTTCGGCCAGCACCGCGCTACTCAGCACGGCCAGCAGCGAGGCAATCAGGTGACGGGCAGACATGGCGGCCTCCGGTTGCTGGGTTGGCCGCAGCCGCGCGCCGGGCGGCTGCGTGGGGCTCGGCAGGACAGGGCTCAGGCGTCGGCCAGCGCGATCACCACGCGCTTGTTGCGCGCGCCCTTGCTTTCTATCTTTTTTACCACTACCTGGCCGATTTCGCCGCTGCTGCGTACGTGGGTGCCGCCACAGGGCTGCAGGTCGATGCCGTCGATGGCCACCAGGCGGATCTCCGACAGCTCCAGCGGCGGCGTTACCGACATGGTCTTGATCAGTTCCGGCTGCGCCTTCAGCGCCGCGCCGCTGGTCATCTGCACGCTTACCGCATGATCCGCGGCAATCAGCGCGTTCAGCTCGCGCTCGATGTGCTCCTTGTCCAGTTCCATGCCTTCCGGCAGGTCGAAATCCAGGCGACCGGATTCGGCGCTGAGGTTGCCGCCGGTCACACCGGCCTTGATCACGCAGGACAGCAGGTGCAGACAGGTATGGATGCGCATGTGGCGGTGGCGGCGCGCCCAGTCCAGTTGCAGGGTCACCGCAGTGCCGGCGGCCAACCTTGGGGCATCGGCAGCAACCTGGTGCACGATCTCGCGCGTGGTCTTGTCGCGGCGGGTGTCGCTGATGGCGATACTGCTGCCATCTGCCAGCAGCAGGCTGCCGCTGTCGCCAGGCTGGCCGCCGCCCAGCGGGTAGCACAGCGTATCGGCCAGCACGATGCCGGCGTCGTCATGGCGCACTACCGTGGTGGCAAGCGTTCTCTGGTACGGGTCGATGTAGAAACGTTCCGGCATGGTGTCCTCTGCTGTTGTGGTGCTTGTCATGACAGAGTGCTGGCGAAGGTCACGCTTTTCAAGTGACATGACGGACAGCTGCCGCTTGCGCGATAATCGCCGCCTGTTTTTTCGATCGAAGCCACCATGTCGCTGCATACCCTGGATCACTACAACCCGCCGCCGGACGAGGGGCTGCAACTGTTGTACGCCGATGACACGCTGCTGCTGGTGGACAAGCCATCCGGCCTGCTCAGCGTGCCCGGGCGCGGCGCGGGCTTCGATGACTGCCTGATTGCCCGTGCGCAGCGGCAGTATCCGGAGGCGCTGATCGTGCACCGGCTGGATATGGCCACTTCCGGCATCCTGCTGCTGGCGCGTGGGCCGGTGATGCAGCGCGTGCTGTCACTGCAGTTTGCCAGCCGCGCGGTACGCAAGACCTACACCGCGCTGGTGGAGGGAAAGTTGACGGGAGAGGGGCGCAGCACGCTGCCCCTGATCTGCGACTGGCCCAATCGCCCGCGCCAGATCGTGGACCTGCGGCTGGGCAAGCGTGCCTGCACCGACTGGCAGGCGCTGCACTACGATGCAGCCAAGGCCTGCAGCCGGGTAGCGCTGCAACCGCATACCGGCCGCACCCACCAGCTGCGGGTGCACATGCAGGCGCTGGGCCACCCGATACTGGGCGATGGCCTGTACGCCACGGCGGCAGGGTTGGCCGCAGCACCAAGGCTGATGCTGCATGCCAGCCGCCTGCAGCTGCCGCATCCGCTCAGTGGCGAGCTGCTGGATATCCACTGCCCGGCGCCGTTTTAGCCATCTCTTCAGGTGCTGCTGCCGCTGAAGATCAGCGCAGCGCCGAACACCGCCAGCATGGCAAAGGCGCAGGCGATCTTTACCGCGGTGCCGGCCAGAAAGCCGATAAAGGTGGCCACTCCTACCTTGCCGGCCTGTGGCAAGGAGCGTCGCGCCTGCCACTCGCCCAGCATGGCGCCGATGATCGGGCCGACAATGGCGCCGATCAGCCCCAGGAACATGCCCACCAGCCCGCCTGCAAAGGCGCCGATCAGCGCCTGCTTGCTGGCGCCGCTTTTCTGCGCGCCAAAGAAGCCGGCCAGGTTTTCCACCACTATGCCCAGTAGCGCCAGCACGGCGATCACGATCAGCGGCCACATGCCCACCAGCGCAAAATCGCCAAGCCAGGCTGCCAGCAGCATGCCGCCGGCCAGCAGCAGCAAGCCGGGCAGTGCGGGGTAGATGGTGCCGGCGAGGCCAGCCAGCATCAGGATTACGGCGAGGGCATAGCCCAGCCAGCTCCATTCCATGTCGTGCTCCAATGTACGTTACCGGCAGAAAAGAACACGGCACCGGTGGATAGTTCCGCCGGTGCCGCCAGGCCGCCCTCTTTCAGCCAGGGCTTAGAGCGTGTTCACGATCTAGCGAGCTAGAGCGAGACAAGGCGAAAACGACTGAGGAAGCGGAGTTTACACAGAGTAAATGCGCATACCTGAGTCGAATTCACGCCGTATCGCCGACGCGCAGCAGATCGTGAACAGGCTCTTAGCCGGTGTATTCCTGCAGCAGAATCTCCTGCGCGCAGCGGCCCTTGCCGCGCGCCACGCGGCGGCGGTAGCTGCCATCCGGCTGCATCTCCCAGGTGTTGGCGTTGTCTTCCAGGTAGATCTTCAGGCCTTCCTTGATCACGCGACGCTTGAGCTTGGGGTCGAGAATCGGCACGCAGGTCTCGATGCGGCGGAACAGGTTGCGGCCCATCCAGTCGGCGCTGGCGATGAACAGGTTCTCCGCCTTGTCGTTGAGGAAGTAGAACACGCGGGTGTGTTCCAGGAAGCGGCCAACGATGGAGCGCACAGTGATGTTTTCCGACAGCCCTTCCACCCCGGGGCGCAGCGCGCACACGCCACGGATGATCAGCTGGATCTTCACCCCGGCCTGGCTGGCGCGGTACAGCGCGCTGATCACCTGCGGCTCCAGCAGCGCGTTCATCTTGGCGATGATGTGCGCCGGGCGGCCTTCCTGCGCGTGCTGGATCTCGCGGTCGATGGCACTCATCAGCATATTGTTGAGGGTGAACGGCGACTGGTACAGGTGCTTGAGTTCGCCGGCATGGCCCAGGCCGGTGATCTGCACGAACAGGTCGTTCACATCGCTGGCGATTTCCTCGTTGGCGGTCAGCAGGCCGAAGTCGGTGTACAGGCGCGCGGTGCGTGGGTGGTAGTTGCCGGTGCCCAGGTGCACGTAGCGTTTCAGGCGGCCTTCCTCGCGGCGAACCAGCAGCAGCATCTTGGCGTGCACCTTGTAGCCGAACACGCCGAATACCACGTGGGCGCCGGCATCTTCCAGCCGGTTGGCCCAGCTGATGTTGGCCTCCTCGTCGAAGCGCGCCATCAGCTCCACCACCACGGTCACCTCCTTGCCGGCGCGCGCGGCGGCAATCAGCGAATCCATCAGTACCGAGTCGGTGCCGGTGCGGTACACCGTCATCTTGATTGCCAGCACATCCGGGTCGGTGGCGGCCTCGTTCAGCAAGTCGATGACTGGCTGGAAGCTCTGGAACGGGTGGTGCAGCAGCAGGTCTTCCTGGCGGATGGCATCGAACAGCGGCACCTTGTCGGCCAGCGGCTTGGGTAGGGTTGGCTGGAACGGTGCAAACTTCAGCTCCGGGCGATCCACCTTGTCCGGTACCTGCATCAGGCGCACCAGGTTTACCGGGCCATCGACGCGGAACACGTCTTCCTTGCTCAGGTTCAGCGTGCCGGTGAGGAAGTCTTCCACATGCTGCGGGCAGGTATCGGCGATCTCCAGCCGCACCGCGTCGCCGAACTGGCGCTGGCGCAATTCGCCCTGCAGCGCGGTGCGCAGGTTTTTGACATCCTCATCTTCCACGTTCAGCTCGCTGTCGCGGGTGACGCGGAACTGGTAGCAGCCCTTTACCGCCATGCCCGGGAACAGCTCGTGCACATGCGAGTGCAGGATGGAGGACAGGAACACGAAGGTATCCGGGTTGCCGCCGCAGATCTCGGCCGGCAGCTTGATCACGCGCGGCAGGATGCGCGGCGCCTGCACGATGGCAATGCCGGATTCTCGGCCGAAGGCGTCGGTGCCTTCCAGTTCGACGATGAAGTTCAGGCTCTTGTTCAGCAGCCGCGGGAAAGGATGCGATGGGTCCAGACCGATCGGCGTCAGGATCGGCATCAGCTCACGGAAGAAATAATCGCGCACCCAGTCGCGATGGCAGATGTCCCACTCGTTACGGCGCAGGAACACGATGTTTTCCTTGCGCAGCGACGGCAGGATGTCTTCGCGCAGCAGCCGGTATTGTTCGCGTACCAGGTCGTGTGCGGCCAACGACAAGCGGGCCAGCACTTCGCCGGGGGTGCTGCCGTCGGCCAGGATGCGGTTGGGGGTAAGTTGTGCTGCTTCTTTCAGCCACGCCACACGCACTTCGTAGAATTCGTCCAGGTTGGACGACACGATGCACAGGAACTTCAGCCGCTCCAGCAGTGGCAGGCGTTCTTCCTCGGCCTGTGCCATCACGCGGCGGTTGAATTCGATCAGGCCCAGTTCGCGGTTGAGCAGATTGTCGTTTGGCGTGGTCATTTTTTATGCTGTCTAGATCGGGCGAGCGGTAAAAAAAGCCCCCTGTCGGGGGCTGGCACATTATTACTGCGGGGTGAAACCGGCTACCTGGTCGGCACCCTGGCCGAAGAAGTAGGCCTCCAGCTGGGCGGCCAGGTATTGGCGGGCGCGCTGGTCGGCCAGGCTCAGACGGTTTTCGTTGATCAGCATGGTCTGGTAGCGCAGCCAACCCTGCCAGGCTTCCTTGGAAACGTTTTCGAACACGCGCTGGCCCAGTGCGCCCGGCAGCGGCGGGAAATCCATACCTTCAGCTTCGCGGCCGAGTTTCACACAGTTAACCATTCTTGCCATGGTGCATTCCTTACAAAAGTGTCGTCACAGTAGACGCCAATTGTGACACAGCGATGACCGGTCACCAACCTTGCTGCCCGCATGGGCTGTCGGCGGTCAAGCCAGTGGCTTGATGAATACCTTGGAGCGGCGGTTGTGGTTGTAG
Source organism: Vogesella amnigena (assembly GCF_042648905.1). Classification (NCBI taxonomy): domain Bacteria; kingdom Pseudomonadati; phylum Pseudomonadota; class Betaproteobacteria; order Neisseriales; family Chromobacteriaceae; genus Vogesella; species Vogesella amnigena. The sequence goes on from NZ_JBHRYH010000001.1 coordinate 56,705, forward strand.
AGTTCCTTGCGCGCCGCCGGCAGGTCGGCAATTTCGGCGGGAGCAAAACCACGCTCGATGAACCAGTGTGCGGTCTGGGTAGTGAGGATGAACAGCTTCTTCAGCCCGCGCAGCCGCGCCTGTTTTTCTACATGCCCCAGCAGCAGGTCGCCAAAGCCGCCCTTGCGCCGCTCCTGGCTTACTGCCAGGCAGGCCAGCTCGGCCATGCCTTCGTCCGGGAACGGGAACATCGCCACGCAGCCGCAGATGCGCTCGTCGTGTTCGACCACGAAGTACTGGCGGATGCGCATCTCGAAGTGCTCGCGGCTGCGCTTGATCAGGATGCCCTGTTCTTCCAGCGGGCGGATCAGCGCCATGATGTCGCCCACGTCGTCGATGCTGGCCTCGCGCACTTTCACCAGCGAGTCGCGGGCGATCATGGTGCCGGTGCCGTAATCGGTGAACAGTTCCACCAGCAGCGCGCCGTCTTCGGCATGGCTTACCAGATGCGCGCGGCCAACCCCTTCGCGGGTGGCGCGGATGGCGTAGGGCAGGCTGACGCAGATTTCGTCACTGTCCACGCCGCGTTGCTGGATGGCCTCGGCCTGCTCGGCGGAAATGGCGCTGTGCAGCACGCCGTCGCTATCCACCAGACCATTGCTCTGCACCATGAAGATCAGTTTTTCCGCTTTCAGCGCGATGGCAGCCTGGCAGGCGACTTCTTCCATGGTCATGTTGAAGGCTTCACCGGTGGGGGAGTAGCCGATCAGCGACATCAGCACCAGCTCGCCCTGGTCCAGGCGCTTGTTGATGGCATCGGTATCCACCTTGCGCACGCGGCCGCTGTATTGCATGTCCACGCCGTCGATCACGCCCAGCGGCTGGGCGGTAACGAAATTGCCGCCCGCCACGTGCAGGCAGGCGCCATGCATCGGCGAGTTGGGCATGCCCATCGACATTACCGCTTCCAGGTCGTGGCGCATGCCGCCTACCGCGGCCTTGACCGCATCCAGGGTGGCGGCATCGGTGACGCGGCGGCCATGGTGGAACTGGCGCGACAGGCCACGGATGCGCAGCTGTTCGTCAATCTGCGGGCGGGCGCCGTGCACCAGCACGATGCGCACGCCCAGGCTCACCAGCAGGTTGATGTCCTGCGCCAGGCCGTACAGATTGCCACGGGCGATGCATTCGCCGTTGACGGCAATGACGAAGGTCTTGCCGCGGAAGTTGTTGATATAGGGAGCAGCCTCGCGAAAGGCCAGTACAAAATCGGGATGCAGCATGCTCGGTTCCGGACAGTAGGGCCGCAAAAGCTGCAAGGTTAGCAGGAATGCAGCAGTGTTGGGGCCGTCAGGGTTGGCCGCATGGCCTAGCGTTCCAGCCGCAGCTCTTCCGGGGTGTCGTCGTGGTCGCCGTGCGGGTGCTGCTGGTACAGCCGGCAATACACCTCGCGTCCCTTGCTGGCGCAGACGTCGCAGCCCAGGTTGTCCAGCTGCACTTCCTCGCTATAGCAGATCAGCCGCTGGTGCATGCGCAGCCACCAGTTGTCGGCCAGCCGGATGCCGGCCTGTTGCAGGCTGCCCAGGACATGCTCCAGGCTGTATTGCGGCAGGTCGTAAACCAGGATCAGTCGTGACTGATGCGGCAACGGCAATACCTGCATGCCGAAATGCTCGCGCAAAAACAAGGCCGCACCGTCCACCTGCTGTGGGTCAGCCAGGTGCAGGGTGCGGCATTTGCGGCAGTCGGTTAACGACATGGCGGCTCTCCGGAGCGGGCCGGCCATGGGTTGACCGGCAGATCAGGACGGGTTTTTCTTCTGCAGAATCAGCTGTACCTTCAACACATTCAAGGCCTGGTCCAGCTGGGTGTCAACCACCTTGCCGTTGTCGCCGGCTTCGCCATTCTTGGCGGCAGGTTTGGCCGGCTGTTGCTGGCTGCCCTGCTGTGGTGCGGCCGCCGGCTTGTTGCCCTTCGGCGCCTCGTCGCCACCGTTCGGGTTCACCAGGTGCTTGTCGAGGTCGGCTTCACGCACGCGGAAGGCCTGGCCATTGTCATTGCCATCCTCGGCGATGATGTCCGGCGTGATGCCCTTGGCCTGGATGGAGCGTCCACCCGGGGTGAAGTAGCGGGCGGTGGTCAGCTTGATGCCGCCTTCATTGGACAGCGGCAGCACCGACTGTACCGAGCCCTTGCCGAAGGTCTGGGTACCCACCACCACGGCGCGCTTGTGGTCCTGCAGCGCACCGGCCACGATTTCCGACGCCGAGGCCGAGCCGCCGTTCACCAGCACCACCAGCGGTACATTCTTCAGTTCGGCCGGGGCATTGGCGTAGACATCCTTGCCACCACGCGGTGCGTACTGGCTGGCGTACAGCCGCATCTTGGAGTCGGCTACGCGGCCTTCGGTGTAGACCACCAGCGCATCCTTGGGCAGGAAGGCGGCGGATACACCCACCGCGCCGGTCAGCAGGCCGCCCGGGTCGTCGCGCAGGTCCAGCACCAGGCCGTTGAGCGGTGCCTTGTTGTCCTTGTACAGCTTGCCAAGCTCGGTGGCGAAGTTCTCCACCGTGTGCTCCTGGAACTGTGCCACGCGCACATAGCCGAAGCCCGGCTCCAGCATGCGCGCCTTCACGCTCCTGGTCTGGATGACGGCGCGGGTGAGGGTCAGCACGATGGGCTTGGCTTCGGTCTTGCGTGCGATGGTGATGGTGACCTTGGTGCCCGGCTTGCCGCGCATTCTCTTCACCGCATCGTTCAGCGACAGGCCGCGCACCGGGGTGTCGTCGATCTTGACGATGAAGTCGCCGCTCTTCACGCCGGCCTTCTGTGCCGGGGTGTCCTCGATCGGCGACACCACTTTCACCAGGCCATCTTCGCTGCTGATCTCGATGCCGAGGCCGCCGAATTCGCCCTGGGTGCCTTCGCGGAATTCCTTGAATGCCTCCGGATCGAAATAGTCGGAATGCGGATCAAGGCCGGACAGCATGCCGCGGATGGCTTCGTTGATCAGTTTCTTGTCTTCTACCGGCTCGACATAGTCCTGCTTGATGCGGCCGAATACTTCGGCAAAGGTGCGCAGCTCGCTCAGCGGCAGCACGCCATCTCCCTTGTCGGCAAAGGCCTGGATGCTGAGGGTCAGTGCGCCGCCCAGAATGGCGCCGCTGGTCAGCAAGGTCAGCTTGCGAATGCGTGTATTCATTGTCTGGTTCTCGATTGTTGTGCTGCCGTGGCGATCAGCCGGCCCAGGAAAGCGGGTTGATCGGACGGCCGAGGTAACGCAATTCAAAGTAAAGGCCGGTTTCGCCGCTATCCATGGCGCCGGAGGTGCCCAGCACATCGCCACCGCGGATGCTGGCGCCCTGGCCACGCACCATGGTGCCGAAACCGGTGTAGACAGTCAGATAGCCGCCACCGTGGTCAATGATCATGGCATTGCCAAAGCCGCGCAAGCTGTCGGCATACACCACGGTGCCATCGGCCACCGCCCGTACCGGCGTTCCCGGGTTGCTGCGGATGTAGATGCCTTTCCAGCTGTTGCCCTCGCCACGCCGCGCGCCGAAACGGCCGGCGATCTCGCCGGCAACCGGCAGCTTCAGCCGCCCTTGCAGGCTCTTGAAGGCCTTGCCGCTGGCGCCGGCATCCACCACCTCATCCACGGTTTCGACCGGGGGCGGATTTTTCGGTTCCGGCGGCGGCGCCTTGCCCTGTTTTTTGGCTTCCGCTACTTGCTGGCGGCGTTTTTCCGCGGCGATACGGCGCGCGTCCTCGCGTGCTTTCTTGCGTTCTGCCGCCTGGCGCAGTGCCAGCTGGCGGCGTTGCTCCAGCTGGGCATTGATGCGCTGGATCAGCGCAGACAGCTGCTTTTCGTCTTCCTTCAGCTGTGCGAGCTTGCCCTGCTGCGCGCGGATGCTGGCATCCAGCTGGGTGGCCTGCGCCAGGCGCTGGCTCTTGGCGGCTTGCAGCTGGCGTTTTTCCCGCACCTTGTCGGCGGACAGGCGGCCCAGGCGCACCAGTTCGTCTTCCAGCCGCTCGGCAATGGCGGCTAGCTGGATTTCCTGCTCGCGCAGCTTGTCGATCTGCCCCTGCTGCGCGCGGGTGATATGGGTGTAGTAGGTGAGGTCGCGACCGGCCTGGTTGGGGTCGGCCTGGTTGAGCATCAGCGCCATGGCGTCATGCTGGCCGCGCTTGTAGCTGCCTGCCAGCAGCCGGCCCACCCGCTGGCGGGTTTCCGCCACCTTGAAGCGTACGCTCTGCAGCTCTTGCTGCAGCTGTTCCAGCTGGCTGCTGGAGGTGTCCTTTTTCTGCTCCAGAGCATTCAGCACCTGGTGCGTCTGTGCCAGCGCCTGTTCCGATTCGGCGATCGCGCTGGCGGCCTGCTGGCGCACCGCTTCTTTCTTGGCGATGTCCTGCTGCAGGGTGGTGATTTCCTTGCGCACGGCCTGCAGATCCCGCTGCGGGGCAGCGGGATCGGTCTGGGGCTTGCCCGCCGCCACTGCGGTGTTGGCCGCAGTGGCAAGCAGGGTGATCAACAGCAGTCTGTTCACTGGAACTCGATCAGCGATTGGCCGGTCATCTCGGCCGGTTTTTCCAGCCCCATCATGGCCAGCAGGCTGGGGGCGATATCGCGCAGCGCGCCGCCGTGCTTGATGCCGGCCTTGCGGCCAATGTACAGGAACGGCACTTTTTCCAGCGTGTGCTGGGTGTGCGCCTGGTGGTGGGCGGCATCGTGCATCTGTTCGCAGTTGCCGTGGTCGGCGGTGATCAGCACTTCGCCGCCATTGGCCAGCATGGCGTCCACGCAGCGCTGTACGCATACGTCCAGCGTTTCCACTGCCTTCACCGCGGCCTCGAAGATGCCGGTGTGGCCAACCATGTCGCAGTTGGCATAGTTGCAGATGATGGCCGCGTACTGCTGGCTGTTGATGGCCGCCACGATGTTGTCGGTGACTTCCGGTGCGTTCATCTCCGGCTGCAGGTCATAGGTGGCTACCTTGGGCGACGGCACCAGAATACGGTCTTCGCCCGGGTAGACCTGCTCTTCGCCACCGTTGAAGAAGTAGGTGACGTGCGGGTATTTCTCGGTTTCGGCAATGCGCAGCTGCTTCAGGCCGAGCCGGGACAGGTACTCGCCCAGGCCGTTGCTGATTTTCTGCGGCGCGTAGGCCACCGGGTTGCTGTAGGCCTCGCCGTAGCTGGTCAGCGTCACGTACTGCGCAAACTTGGGCTGGCGGGCCTGGAAGCCGTCGAAAGCCGGGTCGGTCAGCGCGCTGGTGAGCTGGCGGGCGCGGTCGGCGCGGAAGTTCATGAACACCACCACGTCGCCGTCCTGCATCGGCAGCGCTTCGCCGATCACGGTGGCCTTGACGAATTCGTCGTTCTCGCCGCGTGCGTAGCCGGCGGCCAGTGCTGCCAGCGGGGTGTCGGCGCTGTATTCGCCCACGCCCTCGACAATGGCGTTGTAGGCCGGTGCCACGCGTTCCCAGCGCTTGTCGCGGTCCATCGCCCAGTAGCGGCCGCAGACACTGGCCACGCGTGCATGCGGGCAGGCGGCCAGCACTTCGTCCAGACGCTTGAGGTAGGTCTCGGCGCTGCGCGGCGGGGTGTCACGGCCGTCCAGGAAGGCGTGGATGGCGATGCGGCCAACTCCTGCCGCTTCGGCGGCGCGGATCAGCGCAAAAATGTGGTTCTCGTGGCTGTGCACGCCACCATCGGACATCAGGCCCATGATGTGCAGGGTGCTGCCTTGCTCGCGGGCGGTGGCGATGGCGCCGGCCAGTACCGGGTTGCTGCCGAAGCTGCCGTTTTCGATATCGCAGTCGATACGGCTGATGTCCTGCTGCACCACGCGGCCGGCACCGATGTTCAGGTGGCCTACCTCGGAGTTGCCGAACTGCCCGGACGGCAGGCCGACGAAGCCTTCGGAGGCATCGATCACGCCATAGGCGTAGCGGGATTTCAGGTTGTCGATATTGGGGGTATTGGCCGCCAGGATGGCGTTGTCGTCGCCTTCCAGGCGGTGGCCGAAACCGTCAAGAATCAGCAGAAGAACCGGCGTTACCGTACTCATGTGTTTTCCGTGCGTGCAAGGTCAGTGGTGGGGGCTGCAGTCGCAGCTGGCTCCCACCGGGGCGCAAGAACGGAATAGTACAGGCTGCGCCGCCGCTGGGCGAGTACCGGGACTGCTTTGGCGATGATATTGGATCGCCGTGGCGCTGTCAGGTGCGGCGAGTGGCGGGTGTTGGTAGCCCGCCCGTTACGTACGCTCAGCGCTCCTGCTTGCGGCGGATGTACAGCGTCTTGTTCACCCGCGCCACCAGTTCCCCCTGCTGGTCGGTGATGTCCACCGTCAGTTGCGGCAGGTGTTTGCTGCCATCGGCGGTGGCGCTGCGGGCTGCCTGCAGCCAGGCCTCGTCCAGCTGGAAGCGGGCGGTCACCGTGCCGCGCCCCGGCTTGATGTAGTCGATGCTGCCGGCCTTGTCCCACACGATGTAATCCTTACCCAGGTTCTTCAGCGTCATCAGCATGAAGAAGGGGTCGGTCATCGAATACAGGCTGCCGCCGTAATGCACGCCTACGTAGTTGCGGTTGCTCAGCCCCAGGCGCAGCCGCACCTCCACCTGGCGCCAGTCCGGCGCGATGCGGCCAACGCGGATGCCGGCGCCGAGGAATGGCGGCCACAGGTTGAACACGAATTTGGCGAGGCGATGGTGCATGGCAGTAGTGAAACGTTTGTTTTAATTTGCCTATCGTCGATAAATCGTCAGCTGCCGTCAAGCGCCGTTCAGAACGGCAGCTGGCACTGCGTGCCGCGCTCCTGCTCCACCCGGGCGTGGGCGCGGCCCTCGGCCAGTTGCAGCTGGATGGCTTCGCCATCGCGTAGCTGTGCCGGCGAGTGGATCACCTGGCCCGCCTCGTTCTGCACGATGGCGTAGCCGCGTGCCAGCACCGCCTCCGGGTTCATGGCGAGCAGGGTGGCTTCCAGCTTGCCCAGTACCAGTTGCTGCTGCGCCAGCTGGCGATGCACTGCGTTGTGCAACTGCTGGCTGCGCTGCTGCAAGGCCTGCTGCAGGCGGGGCAAGGCGGGCTTGCCCTGGGCCAGGCGCAGGCGCAGGCTGTCCAGCCGCCATTGCCGCTGTTGCAGCTGCGTGTGCAGCCTTTGCTGCAGGCGCTGGCGATATTGCGTCAGGCGTTCCTGCTGCTGGCGCAGGCGCTCGCCCGGGTGCTGCAGGCGGCGGCCGAGGTAATCCAGCTGCTGGCTCTTGTCGGTAAGCAGCCGCGCCAGCGCGCGTTCCAGCTGGCGGCGGGTGAGGTCCAGCCCCTGCTGCAATGCCTCGCGGCTGGGCGATACCAGTTCGGCGGCGGCGGTGGGGGTGGGGGCGCGGCGGTCGGCGACGAAGTCGGCAATGGTGAAGTCGGTTTCGTGGCCGACACCGCTGACTACCGGCAGCTTGCTGGCGAAGATGGCGCGCGCCACCGCTTCATCGTTGAACGCCCACAGATCCTCGATGCTGCCGCCACCACGGCAGACAATCAGCACGTCCACCTCGGCGCGACGGTTGGCCGCATGGATGGCGGACACGATCTGTGCCGGCGCCGTGCTGCCCTGTACCTGGCAGGGGTAGAGAATCACTTCGATGCCTGGCATGCGCCGACGCAGGGTGGTTACCACGTCGCGCAGCGCGGCGGCAGCGGGAGAGGTGACGATGCCTACCCGGCGCGGGCTGGCGGGCAGTGGCTGCTTGTGTTGATTGTCGAACAATCCTTCGGCTTCCAGCTTGGCCTTCAGGCGGGCAAATGCCTCGTACAGCCGGCCCAGGCCAGCCGCTCGCAGGGTGTCGACGCTGATCTGGTAGTCGCCGCGTGCCTCGTACAGGGTAACGGTGCCGCGCAGCTCCACCTGCATGCCTTCGCTGAGGCGAAAATCCAGCTGCGACAACTTGTTACGGAACATCACGCAACGAATCTGCGCGTTGCTGTCTTTCAGCGAGAAATAGCCGTGGCCGGATGCTGCCAGGGTAAGGTTGGAAATCTCGCCGCCGATCCACATCGGTGGCAGGCCGGATTCCAGCAGGTCGCGCGCCATGCGATTCAGCGTGGCGACCGAGATGACGTCGTTTTGGTTGGCGGGGAAAAACATGCTTGTCAAGTCATCCACAGCGGGTTGTTCGGGGGGCGCACAAGCGATTGTTGTTTGTGCATGTCATGCGCGGTGGGCATTTAAAAAAACAAAAACCTTGTAAATCAATGCCTTGGCATGGTGGTGCAAAATGTGGGCATTCCAGTGTCAGGCGCATGGCTGCTGGTTTCGGCACGCGACTGTGCTATTCATCCACAGAGTTATCCACAGATTTTGTGGATGGCGACTAAAAATCCTGAAAAAATCGATACTTACGGCGGGAACTTAAATTGCATTCACGATGCATCATGCCGCGCTGCTGTGTGTTGCGCCAATGCAGCCTACCCGATAAAGTTTAGCGCTTGCCCAATCACGGGAGAATCCCCATCGTGTTGTCCATCATCGAAGCCGCCGGATGGCCTATCTGGACCATCATCATCGCCTCGGTTGTCTCCCTGACCATTACCCTGGAACGTTTTTACAGCCTGCGCACGCCGCTGGTGGTACCCAAGGGCCTGCTGGCGCAGACGCTGCAGGAATATCGCCGTGCCGGCGCATCCCGCGATGCCGTAGTGGAACTGCAGCGCCACTCGCCGCTGGGCCGGCTGTTTGCCGCCGGTCTGCGCCAGGTGGGCAGCAACCGCGAAGTCATGAAGGAAGCCATCGAGGACGAAGGCCGCGTGGTGGCGCATGAACTGGGCCGCTACCTGACCACGCTGGGCACCATTGCCGCCATGTCGCCGCTGCTCGGCCTACTGGGCACGGTGATCGGCATGATCGACATCTTCGGCTCGCAGTCTCCGGCCGGCGCCGACCCGCGGGCACTGGCGCACGGTATTTCCGTGGCGCTGTACAACACCGCCTTCGGCCTGATCGTGGCCATTCCCAGCATGATGTTCTATCGCCACTTCCGTGCCCGCGTGGATGATTTCCTGGTGGAAATGGAAGCGCAGGCGGTACGGCTGGTGGAAGCCATTCACGGCGAGCGTCGCGGAGACTGAGCATGAATTTTCGACGCCACGGCCAGCGGGAAGAGCCGGAAATCAACTTCATCCCGCTGATCGACCTGCTGCTGGTGATCCTGATCTTCCTGATGGTGACCACCACCTATTCGCGTTTTTCCGAGCTGCAGGTGAATTTGCCGCAGGCGGAGGGCAAGAGTAACGAGCAGAAAAACAGCCCGCTGCGGGTGGAAGTCAGCCGGCAGGGGGAATACCGCGTCAACGGCCTGGCGCCATCGGCTCCCGGTGTGGCCGGCTTGAGCGAGCTGCTGAAGACACAGGCTGCCGGCAAGAGCCAGCCGGTGGTGATCATCAATGCCGATGCCGCCGCCACCCACCAGTCGGTGGTGACGGTAATGGAGGCGGCGCGCTTCGCCGGCTTGAGCCAGCTGACTTTCGCCACCCAGACGGGGCCGAAGTGAACCGGCTGGAGCAACACTGGTACCAGCCGCGCTGGTGGATGACAGCCCTTCTGGCCTTGCCCGAAGGGCTGTTTGCACTGTTGGCCGCATCGCGTCGCCTGCTGTTCCGCCATGGCTTGTTGCGTAGTCGCAAGCTGCCGGTACCGGTGGTGGTGATCGGCAACATCAATGTGGGCGGGGTAGGCAAGACGCCGCTGACGCTGGCGCTGCTGCAGGCCTTTGCCGCCCGTGGCGTCAAGGTGGGGGTGATCAGTCGCGGCTATGGCGGCAGCCATCAGCAGCCTACCGTGGTGGGCAGCGATACTCCGGCCAGCCTGGTGGGCGACGAGCCGCTGCTGCTGGCGGGGGCTGGCGCACCGGTAGTGGTTGGCCGCAACCGGGTGGCGGCGGGCGAATTGCTGCTGCGGCATCATCCGGAAGTCGAATTGCTGCTCAGCGACGACGGGCTGCAACATTACGCCATGCAGCGCGCGCTGGAGATCGTGGTGATCGACGGCGAACGCGGCCTGGGCAATGGTCACCTGCTGCCGGCAGGCCCCTTGCGCGAGCCGGCTGCAAGGCTCGCCAGCGTGGATGCGGTGGTGATCAACGGCGAGCACCGCACGGCGCTGGACTGGCCGCCGCAGCTGCCGCTGTTTCGCCAGCGGCTGTTGCCCGGTACTTTCCAGCACCTGGCCGGCAGCCAGCCGCCGCGCCAGGCTGCTGATTTCGCTGGTATGAAAGTGGTGGCGATGGCTGGTATCGGCAACCCGGAGCGTTTCTTTGCCACCCTGCGTGGACTGGGGCTGGTGTTGCAGCGCACGATCGCCTTGCCGGACCACCACGACTTTGTAACCACGGACATTCCAGACGATGCCGATGCGGTAATTGTTACCAGCAAGGACGCGGTCAAGTTGCAGTGCGTCAATCATGCTAGACTATGGTTCCTGCCGGTTACGGCACAGCTGGAGCCGGATCTGGCCGGCTGGATTTTGTCCCGATTGAAAGAATTCCATGGACGCTAAATTTCTCGAAATTCTGGTATGCCCGCTGTGCAAGGGCCCGCTGGTGCATGACAAGGCCAAGCAGGAGCTGATCTGCAAGGGCGACCGCCTGGCCTTCCCGCTGCGCGACGGCATCCCGATGATGCTGGAAAGCGAAGCGCGCGAGCTGGCGCCCGAGGAAGAAGTGCAATGAACGACTTCCTGGTGGTGATTCCGGCGCGGCTGTCTTCCAGCCGGCTGCCGGAAAAACCGCTGGCCGACATCGGCGGCAAGCCGATGGTGGTGCGCGTGGCGGAACGGGCGCGCCTGTCTGCTGCCACGCGCGTAGTCGTGGCTACCGACCACCCGCGCATCCTGGCGGTGTGCGAACAGCATGGCGTGGAAGCCGTGCTGACCCGTGACGATCACCCCAGCGGCACCGACCGCCTGGCGGAAGTCGCCAGCCTGCTGGCGCTGCCGGACGATGCCGTGGTGGTGAATGTGCAGGGTGACGAGCCGCTGATCGAGCCGGCGCTGATCGACCGCCTGGCCGCGTTGCTGGGCGAGAGTAGCGCGCCGATGGCCACCCTGGCCCACGATATCCATAGTGCTGCCGACATGTTCAACCCGAACGTGGTCAAGGTAGTGCTGAACAAGCAGGGGCATGCGCTGTACTTCAGCCGTGCACCGATCCCTTTTGCGCGCGATGCCTTTGCTACCAGCAAGGAATCGTTGCCGGCCGGTCTGCCGGTATATCGCCACATCGGCATGTACGCCTACCGCGCCAGCCTGCTGCACACCTACAGCCAGCTGGCCCCCGCCCCACTGGAGCAGTTCGAGGCGCTGGAGCAGCTGCGCATGCTGTGGCATGGCCATGCCATTGCCGTGGAGTGCGTGGCCGAGGCGCCCGCTGCCGGCGTGGATACCCCGGAAGACCTGGAACGGGTACGCGCCGTGGTGGCTGGATCCACCCGATAACACAACAAGTACTGATGGGAGTAAACGATGAAGCTGATTCTGTTGGGCGCTCCGGGCGCTGGTAAAGGCACCCAGGCCAACTACATCAAGGAAAAGTTCGGCATTCCGCAGATTTCCACCGGCGACATGCTGCGCGCCGCGGTGAAGGCCGGCACTCCGCTGGGCCTGGAAGCCAAGAAGATCATGGATGCCGGCGGTCTGGTGCGTGACGACATCATCATCGGCCTGGTGAAAGAGCGTATTGCCGAGGCCGATTGTGGCAACGGTTTCCTGTTCGACGGTTTCCCGCGCACCATTCCGCAGGCCGAAGCCATGAAAGAAGCCGGTGTGGACATCGACTACGTGGTGGAAATCGACGTGCCGGATGAAACCATCATCGACCGCATGTCCGGCCGCCGCGTGCACGTGGCTTCCGGTCGTACCTACCACGTGAAATACAACCCGCCGAAAGCGGAAGGCGTGGACGACGTGACCGGCGAGCCGCTGGTGCAGCGTGACGACGACAAGGCCGAAACCGTGAAGAAGCGCCTGGACGTGTACCACGAGCAGACCGAAGTGCTGGTGGGTTTCTACTCGCAGATGGCCGCTTCCGGCGACAGCAAGGCACCGAAGTACGTGAAGGTAAACGGCGTACAGGCCGTTGAAACCGTACGCGATCAGGTGTTTGCCGCACTGGGTGCCTGATCTGGCTGTAAAGGGCGATAAGCCAGCCATGCCGTTCACTTTACAAGTGAACGGCATTTTCTTTATGGGGTGAAGGTTGGCCGCATGCCTGCTGCCGGATTGTGTACCGCTTGGCCGCAAGGTAGGGGGGCAAAGGCCCCGGGCCATGCCCACCGGCAAGGTAGCGGTGCTGGCTGATGGTGGGCACGTTACGCTTTGCCCACCCTACAAAAAAAGGGCGGGATATCCCGCCCTTTGTTCATGTTGCCGGCTGTTCGCCGCGATGGATCGGCCCCAGCAGCATCGGCGGCAGCTTGCTGCCGTTCACCAGCCGCTGCAGCGCGGTGACTACCAGCGGGTCGAACTGGCTGCCGGAGCGGCCGGCAATGTAGTCCATTACCTCCTGCAGTGGCCATGGCTGCTTGTATGGCCGCTTGTGCAGCAGGGCGTCGAACACGTCCACCACCGCCACGATGCGTGCTGACAGCGGTATCTCCTGGGCGCTGAGCTTGTTGGGGTAGCCGCTGCCATCGAAGTATTCGTGGTGGCCACCGGCAATCTCCGCCCCCACCGACAGGTAGCTGACGCCTTCCACCATGGCGCTGGCCTTGCGCAGAATGTTGGCACCGATGCTGGCATGTTGTTCCATGATGATGCGCTCGTCCGGATCCAGCCGGCCGGGCTTGAACAGGATGTGGTCCGGCGTGCCCACCTTGCCCACATCGTGCAGGATGCTGGCCATGCCTATCATGTCCATGAACGCCGGGGTCAGGTCCTGCGGATAGGCATCCATCTCCTTTAGTTCGCCGGCAATGGCATCGCTCAGCTGCTGTACCCGCAGCACGTGCTCGCCGGTATCGGTGTCGCGGAATTCCGCCAGGTCGGCCAGCGCCACCACGGTGGCTTCCTGCGATTTCACCAGCTGGCTGTACAGGTACAGGTTGTCGTAGGCGGAGGAAATACGCTGGCAGAATACCTCCAGCAGGTCGCGCTCCACGTCTTCCAGCGGCCACTGCGGCGAGAAATGCACCACGAATTCACGGCCGTTCTGCGAGGCGATGTACAGCACGTCCACCGGGTGGCGGTACAGGCTCTGCTTGTTGTGCAGGGTTTCCACGATGGCGGCATGCAGTTCCGGATAGCTATTCTGCATGTCCTCGGCGCTGCGCCCCAGCAGCGGCTCGAAGGCGCCGGTGGCGGCCAGGATTTCCAGCTCCGGGCGTGCGGCCAGGTCGTGGCCGGTGTTTTCCATGCACAGCACGCCATCGGTGCCGATATCCAGGATGGCGCTGATCTGTTTCAGCACCCCGGAGGCAAATTCGCGCAGCGAGCGCAGCTGGTACAGGTCGGCGGCGCCTTCCAGGATCTTGGACAGGCCCTGGCGGTTCTTTTCGATGGCAACCAGATTCTCGTAGGCGCGCAGCGAAGAGATCACGGTGGTGAACAGCTTCTGAACCGTGAGCTCGGTCTTGGTCTTGTAGTCGTTGATATCGTAATTGAGGATGACTTCCTGCTCCGGCGCCTGGCCCGGCTGGCCGGTACGCAGCACGATGCGCGCCAGGCGGTTGCCCAGCTCGTCGCGGATGCGGTGCACCAGGTCCAGGCCGGCGCTATCGGTTTCCATCACCACGTCCAGCAGGATCAGCGCCATGTCATCATGCTGGCGCAGCAGCTCGTAGCCTTCGCGCGCGCTGTAGGCGCTCAGCAACTCCAGTGGCCGCTCCTTGTAGACCAGATCCTTGATTGCCAGCCGGGTGGCACTGTGCACATCCTTTTCATCGTCGATGATCAGGATCTTCCATGCCTTTCTGGCCGGGCAGGTTTCCGCCCCGGAGGCATCGGCATCGTCGTCCAGCAGCCAGTCGTCGTTATTGTTTTCCATGCTGCTCATGCTTGCTCCTCATGCTTGTTTTCCGGTGCGCACAGTGGCAGCAGCAGGGTGAAGCGGGTCCCCTTGCCCACTGCGCTGTCCACGTTGATCTGTCCGCCCAGCCGTTTGAATACGATGTTGAACACGATATGCAGGCCAAGCCCGCTACCGCCGCTACCACGGCGGGTGGTGAAGAAGGGTTCGAAGATACGCGACATGTTTTCCGCCGCAATGCCCTTGCCGCCATCACTGATCACCAGCTGCACCGCATCCTGGGCCGCTAACGATGCCTGAATACTGATGATGCCCTGCTGATTTTCATCATAGGCATGTGTCAGGGCATTCATCACCAGATTGGTGACCACTTGCGACAGCGCCCCAGGGTAGCTGTCCATGCATAGCTCCGGCGGGCAGTCGATCTGCACTTCGATATGGCTGCGGCGCAGCTTGGGGCGCAGGCTGGTGATGATCTCATGCAGATAGTCGCCCAGCTCGAACTCGCGTCGTGCCTCGCTGGTCTGGTCCACCGCCACCTGTTTGAAGCTCTGGATCAGGTTGGCCGCACGTTCGGCATTGCTCAGGATCAGGCTGCTGGATTCCTCGGCATCCTTCAGGTAGTCCTGCAGGTCGCTTTTTCGGATCTGGCCGCTGCTGAACTGGCTGCCGATCTGGTGGGTAGTCATGGCCAGGTGCGAGGCGGCGGTAAGGGTAATGCCCACCGGGGTATTGATCTCGTGCGCCACGCCGGCTACCAGCGAGCCGAGCGATGCCAGTTTTTCGGTCTTGATCAGCGTGTCCTGGGTGGCGAGCAACTGCTGATAGGCCTGCTCAGCCAGCTCTTTCTGCTCCAGCGCGGTGGCTTCGGCCTGGCGGCGGCGGCCCAGTTCGGCACTGATGGTATGGATGATGGCGTTGACGCCGTGAATCAGCTCGGAAAACTCGCTGAAGCGCGCCTCCGGCAATTGTGGCGTGTTTTGCCCGTCTGGCGCAGCTGCCCGCAGCAGGGCACGCTGCAGCTGGTTGATGGGGGCGAATACATAGCTGCGCAGCAGCAGGATCAGGATCAGCGACAGTACCACCACAATCAGCAGTGCCTGCATGCCCTGGCGCAATAGCTCATGTTCCAGTCGCTGGGTGATGCGGTCCCGCGACAGGTAAACCTTCACGGTACCCAGGTTGTCGCGTTGCTGGTAGATGATGGGCAGGCTCAGCACTTCGTCGCCGCTGGGCTGCTCGCCGCGGGAAAGGTAGACCAGCGCCCCGTCGGCATTGCGCTGGCGGCCCAGGTACAGTCCGGCATCGCCTTCTACGCGCATGGCCACTACGATGGGTGATTTCAGCTCCGCATCCAGTGTCAGGCGGATGAACTCGTCATCCAGCTGCCACACGCCATGTGGCAGCGACAGTGCCAGCCGCTGCTGCAGGCCGGCTTTCTGTGCGGTGTAGTCACGCTCTTCGCTGCCGAGCGTGCTTTCATAGGAAACGAAGCCGGTGATGCCCAGAGTCAGTAGCAGCACCAGCACAATCCAGGTAATCAGTCTTGTTTTGATACTGCGCATTGCTGCCCCCCATGGCAGTCCTGGCCGGCAAGAGCGGCCTGCGTGCTGTAACGGTGTGACTGAAACATTAACCATGGTGAACTGTTGGTGCCATGTGTGCAAGGTATCGCAGGGTACAGGTATTGAAATCCAGGGCGCTGGCCTTACTTTTCGCTCACCACTGTTCAACCTAAGCACATCACTACCATGAGCGCACAGAAAGAAACCCTGGGTTTTCAGACCGAAGTCAAACAGTTGCTGCAACTGATGATCCACTCCCTGTATTCCAACAAGGAGATCTTCCTGCGTGAGCTGGTGTCCAACGCCAGCGACGCGGCCGACAAGCTGCGGTTCGAGGGTCTGAACAACGCGGCCCTGTTCGAGGATGATCCGGAGCTGAAAATCCGCATCAGCTTCGACAAGGACGCCCGCACCATCACCATCGCCGACAACGGCATCGGCATGAGCCGCGACGAAGTCATCGCCAACATCGGCACCATTGCCAAATCCGGCACCAAGGCCTTCTTCGAGCAGCTGTCCGGCGACGCCAAGAAAGATGCCAACCTGATCGGCCAGTTCGGTGTGGGCTTCTACTCCGCCTTCATCGTAGCCGACAAGGTAACGCTCACCACCCGCCGCGCCGGCAGCGCCAGCAGCGAAGGCGTGCGCTGGGAGTCGCAGGGCGAGGGCGATTTCACCCTGGAGCAGGTGGAGAAGGTTGGCCGCGGCACCGAAATCGTGCTGCACCTGAAAGAAGGCCAGGACGAGCTGCTGAACGACTGGTCGCTCAAGCGCATCGTGCGCACCTACTCCGACCACATCTCCATCCCCATCGAGATGAAGAAGGGCAACAGCTACGGCGAGAACGGCGAAGTCATCGTCAGCGAAGACTTCGAAGTGGTGAACGAGGCCTCCGCGCTGTGGACCCGCAGCAAGAACGACATCAGCGAAGAGCAGTACCAGGAATTCTACAAGCACGTGGCGCACGACTTCAGCGACCCGCTGGCCTGGAGCCATGCCCGCGTGGAAGGCCGCCAGGAGTACACCGAGTTGCTGTACATCCCGTCGCGCGCGCCGTTCGACATGTGGGACCGCGACCGCAAGCAGGGTGTGAAGCTGTACGTGCGCCGCGTGTTCATCATGGAAGACAGCAACAAGCTGATGCCGCAGTACCTGCGCTTCGTGCGCGGTGTGATCGACAGCAATGACCTGCCGCTGAACGTATCGCGCGAGATCCTGCAGGAGTCCAAGGACATCGATGCCATCCGCGCCGGTTGCGTGAAGAAGGTGCTGGGCCTGCTGGAAGACCTTGCGGCCAACGATCAGGACAAGTACGCCACCTTCTGGAAAGAGTTCGGCCAGGTGCTGAAAGAGGGCGTGGGCGAGGACTTCGCCAACAAGGAACGCATCGCCAAGCTGCTGCGCTTCGTTTCCACCAGCTCGGAAGGTGATGTGCCTACCGTGTCGCTGAGCGACTACGTTGGCCGCATGAAGGAAGGCCAGGACAAGATCTACTTCATCACCGCCGATAGCCTGTCTGCCGCGCGCAACAGCCCGCACCTGGAAGTGTTCAAGAAGAAGGGCGTGGAAGTGCTGCTGCTCACCGACCGCGTGGACGAGTGGGTAACCGGCTCGCTCACCGAGTTCGACGGCAAGAAGCTGCAGTCGGTGGCCAAGGGCGCGCTGGATCTGGGCGCGCTGGAAGACGAAGCCGACAAGGCCGCGCAGAAGCAGGTGGAAGAAGCCGCCAAGCCGCTGGTGGAATTGGTGCAGAAGGCGCTGGGCGAGCGAGTGCAGGACGTGCGCGCCACCGCCCGCCTGACCGACAGCCCGGCATGCCTGGTGGTGGGTGAGCACGACATGAGCGCCCACCTGGAACGCATGCTGAAGGCTGCCGGTCAGCCGGTGCCGGAAGGCGCCAAGCCGACGCTGGAGATCAACCCGGAACACGTGCTGGTGAAACGTCTGGCAGCAGAAAGTGACGACGGCCGTCGCGAAGACCTGGCGCATGTGCTGTATGACCAGGCGCTGCTGGCCGAAGGCGGCAAGCTGGAAGACCCGGCGGCATTCGTGAAGCGCATCAACAAGCTGATGCTGGAACTGTCGGCCTGAGGCTGCGGCTGATGGCGGATCCCCCTGGCGGGTATCTGCCCTACGGCTGAATCGCTAATGCCTGAACCGCCGCTGCCCACCGGGCGCGGCGGTTTTTTCTGGTGGAGGAAGCCATGGCGGACGAGTGGCGCAATCTGGGGCCGAAATCGCGACAGATGCTGGCCGCAGCTGGCATTACCGAGTGGGCACAGCTGGAGGCACTGGGCGCGGTGGCGGCCTGGTTGCGGGTGAAGGCAGTGTGGCCGGGCGCCTCGCTCAACCTGCTATGGGCACTGCAGGGCGCGCTTTGCGACCTGCCCTGGCAACAGGTGGCGCGCGAACAGCGCCTGAGCCTGCTGCTGGCGCTGGAGCAAGAAGTGCAGGTTCAGTCACAGCGTGGGGATTGAGTCGTAGGGCGGAAGCCCCACAGGGGCGTTCAGCCGGGGTGAGGACAGCTTGCGGCCAACCCAAGGTTGGCCGCATGCCGTTTCATTCGAACGGGTAGGCGCGGAAAGCCGGCTGCTGCTCGGCCTGCGCGCTCCAGGCGTGCAGCGCGGGGTAGCTGTCGATTGCCACCAGTTCCGGCGTCCGTTCGATAATGAAGCGCCAGGCCACGGCAATGCTCAGCGTGGCCTGATCCAGTTGCTCGGCCTGCGGCGCATGGCGCTGCAGATAGCTTTCCATCAGCAGGCAGGCGGCGTTCAATTGCTCGGCCACCCGCTCCAGCCACGGCGCATGGCGTGCTGCGGCCGGGCGCAGCTGGCACTCGTAGTAGGCCTGCACCGCCTTTTCCATTGCCGCCAGTGCCAGCCCGACGCCGTGCAGCACATGCTGGCGGGCGGGCAATGCTTCTGGCAGCAGTCGGCGCTCTGCCGGTACCAGCCGCTCCAGGTAGTCGAGGATCAGGCTGGAATCCATCAGCGTTTCACCGTCGTCGCACACCAGGGTGGGCACCTTGATCACTGGGTTGATCTGGCGGAATTCCGGCATGTTGCGGAACACCGATAGCGGCAGGTGCTGCCAGGGCAGCTCCAGCAGATGCAGCGAAATCGCCACCCTTCTGACATAGGGTGAATCCAGCATGCCTATCAGTTGCATGACACCTCCCGTTGTGCATTGTGTACCGAGATGCCGCCCAGTTGCAGGTCGCTGCCGCGCGTCGCCCGCTGCGGCGGTACCGGCAGCAGATCCAGGCGGCCATTACCTTCCAGCAGCAGTTTACCGGCCGGCAACGCCGCCTGCTCGCCTGCCTGCAGGCAGATGTCTTCGCCATTGATGCTCAGCCAGTGCGCACCACTCAGCGCGCGCACCTGGCCGGGGCGCACCAGCTGCAGCACCAGCAGTTCCTGCCGTTGCAGGGTCAGATGCAGTACGTGTTCCATAGCGTTTCCCTCCAAGTAGTGTTGCTACTATAAGCTGGTGAAAAACAAAGAAAAATTGATGATTTCTGCCAATTCATGTTAGTTTTTCTTACATGAAAGCCCTGCCGCCCCTCACCGCGCTGCGCAGTTTCGAGGCCGTTGCCCGCCTGGGTGGCATTACCCGTGCCGCCGGCGAACTGCACGTTACCCACTCCGCTATCAGCCAGCAGATCCGCCTGCTGGAAGAGCTGCTGGGAGTGACCTTGTTCATGCGCGAAGGCCGCGGGCTGCGGCTTACCGAAGAAGGCCGCTTCTACGCGCTGCAGATCCGCTCCGGCTTGGCGGAACTGAGCGAAGCCACCCGGCTGGTGCAGGCGCGTCCGCGCGAGGGCGATCTGGCGGTGGCGGTGCTGCCGTCGTTCGGTTCGCAGTGGCTGCTGCCGCGGCTGCACCGCTTCCAGGCGCTGTACCCGCGCTACCGGGTGAGCATCCGCGCCAGCCTGGACATTCTCGATCTGCGTCAGGGGCTGGTGGATGTCGGCATCCGCATCGGTCAGGGCGACTGGGAGGGGCTGCAGCAGCAGAAGCTGTTCGACGACGAATTGCTGATGGTGGCGGCGCCGACTTTCAACGGCGGCAATTTGCCGCAGACGCCGCAGCAGGTGATGGCCGGGCCGCTGATCCGCTCGGTGGAAAGCTGGCAGCCGTGGTGCCAGCTGGCCGGCATCGAGGAGCCGGGCGAGGCCTGGCTGTGGATCAACGATTCCAACCTGATCCTGGAGATGGTGCGCCAGGGGCAGGGCATTACCCTGGAGCGGCGCAGCCTGGTGCAGCGCGACCTGGAAGCCGGCCGGCTGGTGCAGCTGACCGGCATCGTGGCGCCGTATCCCTATCCGTGCTGGCTGGTGTGGCCGCCGCGCGAAAGCTCGCGCTACAAGCAGGAAATCTTCGCCGCCTGGCTGCAGCAGGAGGTGGCCGACTACCTGGCCACGCTGCCGACAGCGGCCAGCAAGCGCTAGCCATTGCGGCAAGCGGTGTTGGCCGCATTTTCGGCAAATATCTATCGCAACGGCGCCTGTTCTGCGCTACCGTGTCGCCCCATGAAGATCACCCGCCATATCCCCCGCGACGAGATCAAGGCGCTGCCGGAGTTTGCAGGCCTGGCCTTGCCGCAGATCACCCTGGTGCAGGACGAGACCGCGCTGGAGGCTGCCGTAACCCGGCTGGCCGCCGAGCCGGTGCTGGGCTTCGATACCGAGTCGCGGCCAACCTTCCACAAGGGGCAGCAGCCCACCGGGCCACACCTGGTGCAGCTGGCGACAGCCGACCACGCCTGGCTGTTCCCGCTGGGAGAGGGGCCGATGCCGGCAGCATTGGCCGCCTTGCTGGCTCGTCCTGGGTTGACGCTGGCCGGCTTCGACCTGAGCTCGGACCGCGCGCATCTGAAAAACCGCTTCGGCGTGACCGATCTTGCGCTGCTGGATCTGGGCAATCTGTTCCACTGCGAGGACAAGCGGCTGACCATCGGCGCGGTGCAGGCAGTGGCACAGCTGTTCGGCCAGTATTTCCGCAAGTCGAAGAAGGTATCCACTTCCAACTGGTCGCTGCGCCAGCTCAGCGAGGCGCAACAGCGCTATGCGGCCAACGATGCCTGGGTGGCGTACCGGGTGTGGCAGGCGCTGCACTAGTGTTGCCGGGTGGCAGAGATGAAGCTGCCCCCGATTCGTGGTAGTCTCATCGCCCCGCCTTCCGGCGGGGTTTCCTTTTTGTATTCATCGAGTTCAGCATGCTGTTTGATCGCCCCCTTGCCATTGTCGACCTGGAAACCACCGGCGGCCACATTACCCGCGACCGCGTCACCGAAGTGGGGGTGATCCTGATCGATGGCGAACGGGTGGAGCGCTTCGACATGCTGGTGAATCCGGGGCAGAACATCCCGCTGTTCATCGAGGAGATGACCGGCATCAGCAATGCCATGGTGGCCGATGCGCCGCCGTTTGCCGCAGTGGCCGAAGGCCTGCTGGAGAAGCTGCAGGGCCGGCTGTTCATCGCCCACAATGTGCGCTTCGACTATGGCTTTCTGAAGAACGAATTCAAGCGTGTCGGCATCAAGTTCCGCAGCGAGGTGCTGTGCACCGTCAAGCTGTCGCGCAAGCTCTACCCGCAGCACTACAAGCACAACCTGGACAGCATCATTGAACGGCATGCCATCCAGCTGCCATCGCGCCACCGCGCCATGGCCGATGCCGAGGCGCTGTACCAGTTCCTGCAGCAGTCGCTGGACACGCTGGGGCGCGTGGCGGTGGAGGCTGCCGCCCGCGAGCTGATGGCGCTGCCGTCGGTACCGCCTGGGCTGGACCCGGAGGTGATGGACGAGCTGCCGGACGTGCCGGGGGTGTACCTGTTCTACGGCGAAAATGCGCTGCCGCTGTACGTGGGCAAGAGCACCAATCTGCGCAAGCGGGTGCTGTCGCACTTTGCCGGCGACCATCGCCAGCACAAGGAAATGCGCATCAGCCAGCAGATCAAGCAGGTGGAGTGGCACGAGACCATCGGCGAGTTCGGTGCGCTGCTCAACGAACTGCTGCTGATCAAGTCGCTGAAGCCCATCCACAACCATCGCGGGCGGCTGGAGCAGGAGCTGTGTTCCATCCAGCTGCAACAGGGCGGTAGCGGTTTCCTGCTGCCGCGGGTGGTGTATGCCCGCGATGTGGACTTCTCGCGGCTGGACAGCCTGTACGGGCTGTTCCGCAATCAGAAAGAAGCCAAGAAAGCGCTGACCGAGCTGTGCGAAGCCAACGGCCTGTGCCAGACCTGCTTGCAGCTGGAAAAGCGCGGCGCGCGCAAGGGCGCCTGTTTTGCCCACCAGATCGGCCGCTGCAAGGGCGCCTGTATCGGCAAGGAAGATGCCGACATGCACAATATGCGGCTGCTGCATGCGCTGGCGCGGCTGCAGGTTAAGAGTTGGCCGTATGCCGGCCAGGTGGCGGTGCGCGAGACCGACCCGGTAAGCGGCGAGTGGGAAGAGTTCCTGTTCGACCGCTGGTGCTACCTGGGCTCGCGCCGGCAGGGCGACAGCCAGCCGGTGGGCAAGCCGCGCTTCGACCACGATGTCTACAAGCTGCTGAGTGCCTTCCTGCGCAAGCCCACCGACAATGCCGAGCTGCTGGAGCTGCCGCGCTAACTCTGCAGCTGCAACCGCAAACGACAACGCCCGCAAACTGCGGGCGTTGTGGCGTGGATACTGCCGCGCGGTTCAGTCGGCAATGGCCAGGTAGCCACGCAGACGGGCGTCGATCTGGCGCGGGTTCTCGCCGTTGGCAATTGCCACCACGCCCTCGATCACCAGCTCGCGCGCGGTGCTTTCCAGCGTGATCAGGTGCTTGAGCTTATTGGCCATCGGCAGGAACAGCAGGTTGGCCGCACCTACGCCATAGACGGTGGCGACAAAGGCCACCGCGATGCCGCCGCCCAGTTTGGCCGGGTCGGACAGGTTTTCCATCACGTGGATCAACCCCAGCACCGCGCCCAGAATGCCCATGGTAGGGGAGTAGCCACCGGCGGATTCCCAGGTTCTGGCCGCCAGCCGGCGTGCCTGCTCGTGGGTTTCCAGCTCCACTTCCAGTACTTCCCGGATCAGCTGTGGCTCGGCGCCATCCACCAGCAGTTGCAGCGCCTTGCGGGTGAACGGCTCCTTCTGGCTGTTGAGATTGGCTTCCAGCGCCAGCAGGCCGTTGCGGCGCGCGGTATTGCTCCAGCCGACGATGTCCCTGATCTGCTTGTCGTATTCGAAGTTTGGGGGAACGAACACCCACTTTGCCATCTGCAGGCCGGTAACGAACTGGCGCGGCGTGGATTGCAGCATTACCGCGCTGGCGGTGCCGCCGATCACGATCAGGAAGGCGGTGACCTGAATCAGCGAGGCAATATTGCCGCCTTCCAGCGCCTGACCAGCCAGAATGGCGGTCAGTCCCCCCAGGATGGCGATAAAACTGATCTTGTCCAAGATTGACGGTTCCGTTTCTTATTGGCGGCCAAGGGTTGGCCGCATTACATCCATTCGCGCAGGCGGCTGCGCAGGCGGGTCACCGCCTGGCTGTGCAGCTGGCAGACACGCGATTCCGACACGCCGAGCACGGCGCCGATTTCCTTCAGGTTCAATTCCTGTTCGTAGTACAGGCTCATTACCAGCTGGTCGCGTTCCGGCAGCAGCTTGATGGCTTCCACCAGCGCCGCGCGAAACTCGCCGCTGGACAGAATATCCGCCGGTTCCGGGCTGTTGTGATCGGCCACGTTTTCCACCTGGTTGGCCATGCCGCCACCGTCGTCGTCTTCGTGGTCGTGAAAATGCACCAGGCTGATGCCGCGACATTCGCCCAGCATGTCCTGGTATTCCTCCAGTGGCAGCTGCATGAAGTCGGCGATTTCGCTTTCCAGTGGCGGGCGGCCCAACTGCTGTTCCAGCTTGTGGATGGCATCTTCGATCTGGCGCGAATTGCGGCGCGTCTGGCGCGGCATCCAGTCTTCGCGACGCAGCTCGTCCAGCATGGCACCGCGGATGCGCTGGCTGGCGAAGGTTTCGAACTGCACGCCCTGGCTGGCATCGAACTGCTTGGCGGCTTCCATCAGGCCGATGATGCCGACCTGGATCAGGTCGTTGATATCCACGCTGGCCGGTAGCCGCGCCACCAGCATGCTGGCCAGCTTCTTCACCAGCGGGGTGTAGCGTTCAATGTCGATCTGCTCGCGGGTGGCGGCAACCTGCGCATAGGCACGCATCTTGTTGTGGGTTGCCATGGTCAGTGTCCTGTCAGGTCTGCAAGTGATTTGGTGGTGGTCAACAATTGTTCCAGATAACTGCTGCGTTGCGCATTGCTGTCCGGAGCATGCCAGCGTGGCAGCATCTGTGCCAGCTGGCGACAGGCTTGCGCCGCTTCGCAGTCGGCAAATGCCTCTACCGTGGGCCGGCGCAGGGTCTGGCTCTTGCGCAGGGTGTTGTCCAGCGGCACGAAACCCACCCAGCGCAGCGCCACCGACAGGTAATCGCCGGCCACCGCGCTCAGGCGGGTGAATACTGCCTGTGCTTCGTCGAAGTCGCGAGCGCGGTTCACCAGCACATTGAAGCGGCGGCGCGCATAGTCGCCGGCCAGTCGCTTGAGGGTGGCATAGCCCTGGGTGAGGCTTTCCGCATCCGGGCTCAGTACCAATACTAGATTGTCGGCGATGCACAGCGGCGTCGGGTCATCCACCAGCTGTGGCGCATCGATCAGCAGCACGCTGTTATCGGCTTCCAGCGCGGCGAACTCGCTGACCAGCCGCCGCCACAGCCGGGGCGACATGCGGGTGCGTTCCTCGCTGCTGGCTACCAGGTTGATCAGGTTCAGGCCGTAGCGGTTGCTTACCAGCAGGTCGCTTACGCCGCCCAGGCTGATCGACAGGCTGGCAAAGCTGGCACTGGTCGGCAGCCCAAGGCGGCGCGCCTGGTGGTTGCCCGGCTGGTGTTCCACCAGTAGCGGGCGCTGGCCGCTCATCGCCAGCGCGGCCGCCAGTTCGCCCACCACGCTGCTCACACCGCTGCCTTCGCCACCAAAAAACGCGAAGGCCGGTGGATAGTGGGATTGCGCGTTGGCCTGGCGCAGGCCGGATGCCTGGTCAACCATGTCTTACCCCAGCCAGCCGGATTGCGCGGCATTGACGAGACTCAGCTCGTCGCCGGACGGGTTGAACGGCGAGTGCTGCTGGGCCGCACGCAGTGCACGGTCAATCAGCAGCTCGGCATGCGCGGCATGGATGTCTTCCGGCACGCGCTGGCCGTTGGTGACATAGAACAGGCGCAGGCGGTTGCGGATTACCACGTCCAGGCTGGGGCCCAGCGCCAGTGCCTCGTCGATCTTGGACACGATGGCGCCGGCCAGGCCGTCGCCCTTGTAGTGGCGTACCACGTCTTCCAGCGTGTGGCCGTCGGCGTTGGCCGCCAGCAGCAGCAGGCGCTGCACCGGGCGGCCGGCCTGGCTGAACATTTCCAGCTGGGTCTGCACCCGCGCATCGCGCTGGCTCATGCCCACGGTGTCGATCAGCACGATCTTGCGCGGGGTGAGGTCGGCCAGCGTCAGTTGCAGATCGCCTTCGTTCTGCACCGAGAACACCGGCACGCCGAGAATCTTGCCGTAGATGCGCAGCTGGTCCTGGGCGCCGATACGGTAGGTGTCGGTAGTGATCAGCGCCACGTTCTGCGCGCCATGGCGCATGGTGGCGCGCGCGGCCAGCTTGGCCACGGTGGTGGTCTTGCCCACGCCGGTGGGGCCGACCAGCGCAAAGATGCCGCCGACCTCGATAGGGTCGTGCTGCGGGTCCATGCACTTGAGGTTGTGGATCAGCGCCGAGCGCGCCCACTTTTGCGCCACGTCGCCGTCGTACTGCGGCGGCAGCTTCTGGGTGAGCTGGCGGATCAGCGCCGAGCTGAAGCCGGCGGTGAGCAGATGGCGGAACAGTTCGGCGCGGTTGGGGCTGCGCTGCTCCATGTCCGACCAGGCAAAGCCGGCCAGCTGGCTTTGCAGCAGGCTGCGCAGCTGCTTGATTTCGTCGCTGATCTGCTTGAGTTCCTGCGACATCTGCTCGCGGTCGGCATCGTTTTCGGCGGCGCCGGCGCGGCTGGTAGCTGCCGGCGCGGGCGCAGGCCGGCGACTGGTGTTCTGCTGTACGTGCTGCAGGAAGGATTGCTTAGCCTCCCGTTCCGGCTCGGCGGCAGGCGCTTGCGGTGGCGGCGCCGGCGGCTCTTCCAGCGGCTCCACCGGCATGGCGTAGGTACGGGCCAGCGCGCGGTTCACCGCCGGGGCCGGGTTGGCCGCAGATCTGGCTGCCTGTGGCGGTGCTGCCCGTGGCGTGGCTGGGGGCGTGGCCGCTGCCGTCGGTGCCGCCGGTGGCGCGGCATTGCGCGGCGGCTTGGGCTGCGCCGGCGGGGTGAAGGTGGTGGCCAGCGCGGACACGTCAGCATCGGCAACCGCCATGATCTCTACCCCACCGCCCAGCGTCGGGCGATTGGACAGGATCAATGCATCAGCGCCAAGTTCTTCCCGAACCTGGCGCAGTGCATCGCGAGTTGTTTTGCCGTAGAACTTTCTGACGACCATGCGTTAGCCTTTGCTCCCCCCAATCACCGCAATTATACGAATGGATTTGCTGTCGGGTATCTCATTATGAGAAATGACCCGCAGTTGCGGCAGTGCCCGGCGCAAGAAGCGTGCCAAAAGCGGTCGTAAACCGGGCGGTGTCAGCAGCACCGGATTGTAACCCTGATTTTCAACATGTTCTGTCTGATGCGCGGCATTGGACAGCAGATTCTCCGCCAGCCCCGGCTCCAGCCCGCCGCCGGCCTTGCTGTTTACCGCCTGCATCAGGATGTTTTCCAGCTGCGGCTCCAGCGTCATCAGTGGCAGTTCCTGCTCGCCGGGGAACAACTGCTGCACGATGGCGCGCGACAGCGCGGTGCGCACCGCGCTGGTCAGGTCGTCGATATCCGGGGTGATGCCGACATGGTCGGCCAGGGTTTCGATGATGGTGCGGAAGTCGCGCAGGTGGATGCCGTCCAGCAGCAGCTGCTGCAGTACCTTTTGCAGCGTGCCGATGGCCACCACCTTGGGTACCAGGTCCTCGATGAGCTTGGGCGCTTCCTTGGCCACGTGCTCGATAAGCGCCTGCACCTCCTCGCGGCCCAGCAGCTCGGCGGCGTGGGTCTGCAGCAGGTTGGACAGGTGGGTGGCCACCACGGTGCTGGCATCCACCACGGTATAACCCAGGTTCTGCGCTTCGTCGCGCTTGGCGGCGTCGATCCAGATGGCCGGCAGGCCGAAGGCCGGGTCGGTGGTGGGCATGCCTTGCAGCTCGCCGCTTACCTGGCCGGGGTTGATGGCCAGGAACTGGCCGATATAGGCCTCGCCCTGGCCGATTTCCACGCCCTTGAGCAGGATGCGGTAGGCATTGGGGCGGATTTCCAGGTTGTCGCGGATATGTACCGGCGGCACCAGAAAGCCCAGCTCCTGCGCCATTTTCTTGCGGATGCCACGAATGCGGCGCAACAGCTCGCCGTCCTGGTCGCGGTCCACCAGCGGAATCAGCCGGTAGCCCACTTCCAGTCCCAGTGCATCCACCGGCTGTACGTCTTTCCAGCCCACTTCCGCCAGCGGCTGCTCCAGCACGGCTGGCGGCGGTTGCTCGCCCGCCGGTGGCGCGGCAGCTGCCACCGTTTTTTGTTGTTCGGCCTTTTCCAGCCAGCGGGCAGTGCCTGCCAGTATGCCGGCAATCAGCAGGAAGGCCAGGTGCGGCATATTGGGAATCATGCCCAGCAGGCCGATAACCCCGGCGGTGAGGTAGAGCACGGTAGGGTTGGCGAACAGCTGGCCGGCCAGCTGCTCGGAAATCCCCTTCTCGGTGCCGACGCGCGCTACCACCATACCGGCGGCGGTGGAGATGATCAGCGCCGGGATCTGCGCCACCAGACCGTCACCGATGGTCAGCAGGGTATAGGTTTCCGCCGCGGTGGCCACATCCAGATCGTGCTGCACCACGCCGATGATCAGGCCGCCGACGATGTTGATCACCATGATCAGGATGCCGGCCACGGCATCGCCGCGCACGAACTTGGAGGCACCGTCCATGGAGCCGAAGAAGTTGGCCTCTTCCGCGATCTTGCCGCGGCGGCGCCGCGCCTCGTCCTCGCCGATCAGGCCGGCGTTGAGGTCGGCATCGATCGCCATCTGCTTGCCGGGCATCGCGTCCAGGGTGAAGCGGGCGGATACCTCGGCGATACGGCCGGCGCCCTTGGTGATCACCACGAAGTTGATGATGGTCAGGATCACGAACACCACGATACCGATGGTGATGTTGTCGCCGATCAGGAAGTGGGCGAACGATTCGATCACCGCACCGGCGGCATCGGCGCCGGTATGGCCTTCCAGCAGGATGATGCGGCTACTGGCTACGTTCAGCGACAGCCGCAGTAGGGTGGTGACCAAGAGCAGGGTAGGGAAGGAGGAGAACTCCAGCGGCTCGCGGGTGTTCACCCCCACCATCAGCACGATGATCGAGATGGCGATGTTGAAGGTGAAAAAGATGTCCAGCACCAGCGGCGGTAGCGGCAGCACCATCATCGACAGCACCAGCATGATCAGGATCGGGCCTGCCAGGGTGTTGACGTCGATTTTTCTCAGCAGTTCTAGAAGCTTGTTCATGCCGCGTTAGAGGGGGCCGGTGGGCGCAGTATGTTGATTGCGTTTGCTTTCAGGGTCAAGCTCGGGCGGCACTTGCAGCTGTTCCGGGAACACCGGACTGCTGCCACCGCGCTTTTCGTATTCTTCCAGCTGGAAAACATAGGCCAGAACCTGTGCGGCGGCAGTGTACAGCTTGCTCGGCACGTCTTCTTCCAGCTCCACGTTGAAATACAGCGCGCGGGCAAAGCTGGGCGCGCGTACCACGGTTACCTGATGCTCCCTGGCTTTTTCGATAATGCGCTCTGCCAGCTTCAGCGAGCCCTTGGCTATCAGCTTGGGGGCGGCCATGCCGTCTTCGTAGCGCAGCGCCACCGCGTAGTGGGTAGGGTTGGTCACGATCACATTGGCCTTGGGCACTTCCTGCATCATGCGCTTGCGCGCCGCCTCGCGCTGCAGCTGGCGGATGCGGCCTTTCACTTCCGGCGAGCCTTCCTGCTCCTTGTATTCCTGCTTCAGCTCGTCCTTGGTCATGCGCAGGTTCTTCTGGTACTGCCACAGCTGGTAGGGCACATCCAGCAGCACCAGCAGCAGCATGGCGCCCACCACCATGATGAAGGTGTGTTCCATCAGCCCCAGCAGGTGGATCTGCGCCTTGTCCAGCGGCATGGATACCAGGCCAGCCAGGTCGCCGCGCTCGTTCCAGATCACCCAGGTGGCCACGCCGCCGATCAGCGCGCTTTTCAGGATCGCCTTGGTGCCTTCCGCCACCGCCTGCAGCGAGAACATGCGCTTGATGCCGCTGGCCGGATTGAGCTTGCCGAAGTTGGGCATGAAGCCCTTGCTGGTGAAGTTCCAGCCGCCAATCGCCATCGGCGTGGCCACGGCCACCACCAGCAAGGCGCCCAGCAGTGGCGCAATGGCAAACATGCTGTCCCACAGGCTGCGGCGGAAATGTTCCAGGATCAGCGCGCCGCTGGCGGCCTTGCCCTGGTTGAAGGTGAACCAGTCCACCAGCAGCTGGTGCAGGAACTGGTAGATATTGCTGCCGGTCGCCATCAGCAGCGCGAGACCGGTTGCGGTAATGGCAAAGGTGGACAGTTCGCGCGAGCGCGGCACATTGCCTTCCTTGCGGGCTTGTTCCAGCCGCCGGGGCGAGGGCGCTTCGGTGCGGTCTTCCTTGTCGCTTTCTTCTGCCATGAGGGTCGCGTATCGATGAATGAATGGCCAACAAACGGCGATGGTAGCCGATTGCTGCCATGCTGCGTTGGTGTTTAATCAATCGGACAGGCCGCAGACGGGCAATCGCAGGCAGGTTGGCCGCAGCAGGCCGGGAAAAGGTACAATCGCGCGATTCGAAAAATGCATGTTGAGGTAGTGATGAAGCAATACCTGGATCTGATGCGCCACGTGCTGGAGCATGGCACCGACAAGGCCGACCGCACCGGTACCGGCACGCGCTCGGTATTCGGCTACCAGATGCGCTTCGACCTGGCGGAAGGCTTTCCGCTGGTTACCACCAAGAAATGCCATCTGCGCTCCATCATCCACGAACTGCTGTGGTTCCTGACCGGCGATACCAATATCCGCTACCTGAAGGAACACGGGGTATCGATCTGGGACGAGTGGGCCGACGAAAACGGCGACCTGGGGCCGGTGTACGGCTACCAGTGGCGCAGCTGGCCGGCGCCGGACGGCCGCCATATCGACCAGATCAGCAATGTGCTGGACATGATCCGCCGCAATCCGGACTCGCGCCGCTTGATGGTGTCGGCGTGGAACCCGGCGCTGGTGGACGAAATGGCGCTGCCGCCGTGCCACAGCCTGTTCCAGTTCTACGTGGCGGACGGCAAGCTGTCCTGCCAGCTGTACCAGCGCTCGGCAGATATCTTCCTCGGCGTGCCGTTCAATATCGCCAGCTACGCGCTGCTGACCATGATGGTGGCGCAGGTGTGCGGCCTGCAGCCGGGCGAATTCGTGCACACCCTGGGCGATGCACATATCTATAGCAACCACTTCGATCAGGCGCGGCTGCAGCTGTCGCGCGAACCGCGTGCGCTGCCCACCATGCGCATCAACCCGGAGGTGAGCGACCTGTTCGCCTTCAAGTTCGAGGACTTCACGCTGGAAGGCTATGACCCGCACCCGCACATCAAGGCGGAGGTGGCGGTATGAGGCCAACCCTCACCCTGGTGGCGGCGATGGCCCGCGACAATGTGATCGGCATCGACAACACCTTGCCGTGGCACCTGCCGGAAGATCTCAAGCATTTCAAGGCGGTGACGCTGGGCAAGCCGGTGATCATGGGGCGCAAGACCTTTGACTCCATCGGTCGGCCGTTGCCGGGGCGACTGAACATCGTCATTACCCGCCAGGCAGACTGGCAGCATGAGGGCGTGAGCGTGGCGCACTCGCTGCAGGATGCGCTGGCGCTGGCCGGCGCGGTGGATGAGGTATGCGTGATCGGTGGTGCCAACCTGTATGCGCAGGCACTGCCGCTGGCCGACAGGATGTGCCTGACGCATATCGCACTGGATATTGCCGGCGACGCACACTTTCCGCAGTGGCAGGCGGCGGAATGGCAGTGCAGCGAAGGGGAAGAGCAACTTGCGGCCAACGGTTTGCGTTACCGCTTTGCCGATTACCAGCGCCAGCGCTGATATGGTTTGGTAACAAAAAAGCGGCCAACTAGCCGTAATGCCGTTCACTTAAGCAAGTGGACGGCATTTTTCATGGTGCGAATCTTGCTCATATCCCGGCCAAGTTAACTCTGACACTCTGGCTCCAATGGTTGGC
>NZ_JBHRYH010000002.1:0-281133 GCF_042648905.1 Vogesella amnigena
TGTAACCGTCAACCTGCAACTGAACGCCGGCGATACCGAAGCCGACGACCTGGGCGCGGTACGCGTGACCCTGGCCGATGGCACCACCGTGGTAACCGCCAACGCTGACGGCAGCTACACCATCCCGGCTGGCCAGACCCAGCTGCTGGTGACCGTGCCGACCGAACAGAACACCACCTACGAAGGCGACGAAGCCTTCAGCCTGACCGTCAGCGGCGGCGAAGGCAGCGTGGGCAGCGACACCGGTAGTGCTGTGATTGTCGACTTGGCGGATCTGCCGAAAGTAAGCAGTGTTGTTGGCGACAGCGTAACCGAGGGTCAGAGCAACACCTTCACCGTTACCCTGAGCAACGACAGCACTACTGCAACCAGCGTCAGCCTGACCCTGGCCGGCGACAGCGCCACCAAGAACGTGGACTTTGAAGGCCAGAGCGTAACGGTAGTGATCGCTGGCAAGGAGCAGACCGTAGCGGTAGCCGCGGACGGCACCTTCAGCGTCTCGCTACCGGCGGGCGAGACCAGCTTCCAGGTGAAGGTGGCAACTACCAACGACAGTGCGCTGGAAAGTAGCGAGCAATACACCCTGCGTGCCGAAGCCAATGCGGTTGGCAAGACTGGCACTGCCACTATCGTTGATAACGACATGGCCGTTTCGGTGGCCAGCGGCCTCGTGGATGAGGATGGCCTGGCAGGTGGTAATGCCCAGCTGCCGGCCGATGCGGATGCCGGCCCGGTGAGCGTCAGCAAGTCGCTGGTGGTGACTGATGGTGATGGCAATGCCGTTAGCGGCGCGCACCTGACTCTGACCACGATCAGCGGCCCGCTGCAGTTGCAGACTGCCGCCGGCGAGCCGGTAGATATCGTGTCGGATGGCAATGGTGGTTTCCGTGGGGTGGCCGGTAACGAAACCGTGTTTACCCTGACGGTAGACAACACGACTTCGCCTGCCAGCTACAGCTTTACCCTGCTGCAACCGGTGAATCACGGCGTGGATGGCGATGCCAGCCAGGTGAGCAGCCAGGATGCGTTGTCGTTCGAGATCGGCTACACCGTGACCGCGGATGGCCATGAGCAGGCCAGCGGTAGCTTTGAAGTGACCGTGCGTGATGATGTACCGACCATGACGACTGCCGATGCAGTTGCCGTGACCCAGCAGTCGATTCCGGTGGTGCTGAACGGTACCGTTGATTTCACCGGTGCCAATGGCAACTTCTCTACCCTGGAAGTCAGCGGCGTGAAGGTAACCGCTATCGGCTTTACCGGCACCGAGTCGGTTGCGCTGGGCGCGGCTGATGTCAATCGCGGTAGCGAAGGTATCGGTGTCAAGAGCAGTGGTAACAACGGTTTCGCGCTGGATAACGAAGTGGATTACCGTTTTGCCGGCACTGGCGCCAGCGCGGAAGGTGTTTCCGAGCAGCTGGTGATTGACCTGAACGGCAAGGTGGCCTACGGCGCCAGCATGGACTTCGCCAAGATGTACGGTGGTGAGGCAGAAACCGGCGTGGCCTACTTCTATCGCAATGGCGTGCTGATCGCGACGCAGACCTTCAGCTCCGATGCCAGCAGTGGTGACTTTGCGGCCAACTTCAAGGTGCAAGAAGGTGGCTTCGACAAGATCGTACTGGCTGCTACCGGTAACGGTAATGGTGCCGGTTCCGAGGACAACAGCGACTTCACGCTCAAGTCGATCACCTTCTTTGGCTCCGAGACGCAGCAGGCAATCGCGACTGCCAGCGGCACCCTGGCGGTGGATTGGGGTGCAGATGGCAAGGGCGCGCTGGAGTTGGTGGGCGGTGAAGCCGGCCTGCGCACCGCATCCGGCAGCCTGATCACCATCAGCAGCGATGGCAGCAACCACCTGATTGGTATGGATGCCGATGGCAAGCTGGTATTTGAAGTGCAGCTGACCCCGGCTACCGGCAAGTGGGAGTTCTTCCAGTACCAGAAAGTGCAGACTCCGGCAGGCGATGGCGACATCGACTTCACCGTGAAAGCAAGCGATGCCGATGGTGACTACATTGGCGGCGGTTTCTCCGTGAAGCCGGTAGTGGCGGTGGCGCTGGTAAGCAGCACCACGGCGGATGATGACGAAGTGCGCTTCAACATCGATGCCAACGCCGGCAACAATGTGTCGCACACGGCGGATATCCAGGACGTGGCGCACGATGCCAAGGTCGAGGTGGCGGGCATGACCTCGGGCTACGACTACAGCTGGGACAGCAGCAGCAAGACGCTGACTGCCAAGCTGGCCGGTGTGACGGTATTCACCGTGACCGTGAACGCCGATAACACCAGCTACAGCTTCACCCAGTACCAGGCACTGGCACACTTGCCGGCGGCACAGGGCGAAGCGGACAGCACCTCGCTGCAATTCCAGCTGCGAGTGGATGGTGCCAGCAGTGGCCCGGCGTTCTCGGTGGTGGTGACTGACGATGCACCGGTGGTAAGCAGCGCACTGAATCTGACCCTGGACAACGCGCCGGATCAGTCCATGAGTGGCGCCGCACCGTTCTCGGTGTCGATGGATGCCACCGATTTCCGCTGGACTACCGCTGCGACCGATACTACCAGCCTGCCCAAGCTGTATGCCGATGGCCAGGTAGTGCAGTACGACCTGAACAGTGGCAGCGACAGCTTCAAGGGCTACATCGTTGAAAACGGTGTGCGCAAGGATGTGATCTCGCTGAGCTTCAATCTGCAGACCGGTAGCTACCAGCTGCAGACTTCCGGTGCCATGTTTGGTAAGGAGTCGACCAGCACCAACTTTGTTGGTACCACCGGTGGTAACCAGTACTCGGTACTGATTTATGGCGATAGCAACAATAACGGTAAAGTTAATGCCGGCGAGCTGCCGCTGGTAGAAGCGGTTGCCCGCACCGGCACTGCCGGTACGCTGACCAAGGTGAACTACTCGTCCGAAGGGCTGGGGGTTGCTGGCGGCCAGGGCAACTGGATTGAGGCTTCGGGGAAAGAGCAGCTGATCCTGAACTTCCGTACCGATGCCAGCAGCGCTACCTTCAGCCTCGAGTCTCAGGGGGGTAGTAGTGCAACTATCAGCTGGATTGCTTACCGTGATGGCGTGGAAGTTGGCCGTGGCACCAACATTACCTTTGATGCTGGCGGTAGCAACGAATACCCGCTGACTATCTCCACCAGCCAGTCTTTCGACCAGATCGTGTTTAACACCACGTCCGGCTCCTGGCGTCCGGAGATCAAGTCGATTACCACTATCGACTACAGCTCTTCGGCCACCCTGAACCTGGGCTATGTGCTGGAAGACGCTGACAAGGACACCGCAACTGGTTCGGTTGCTATCAGCCTGACTGGCAGCACCGCCACCGAGATTCTGGGCCGTGATGGTGATGACCTGATCAGCGTGCAGTCTGATGGCAAGACTGTTGATCTGCAGCTTGGTGCCTACGGGCAAGTTGTTTCTGCCCAGACGACC
Source organism: Vogesella amnigena (assembly GCF_042648905.1). Taxonomy (NCBI): domain Bacteria; kingdom Pseudomonadati; phylum Pseudomonadota; class Betaproteobacteria; order Neisseriales; family Chromobacteriaceae; genus Vogesella; species Vogesella amnigena. The sequence continues at coordinate 3,449 of NZ_JBHRYH010000002.1, forward strand.
CAAGTTAGCGCTAGCGTCGATCAGGTGATCGATAGCGGTGCCGGCAATGATTATGTTGAGTCTGGCAGCGGCAACGACGTCATCTACCTGGGTGACTCGGGTAGCAGTCTGCATCCGGTGACCGGCCAGGCGCCGACGCTGGCGGATATCAATGCCACCAAGCTGATGGCGCTGGATGTAGGTAATCTGCTGAATTCGAGTGACACCCTGCGCACCTCTGCGCTTGAAACCAGCAGCAACAGTTCCAGCAGTGTTACCCAGTGGGCGGATGTTGCCCATGGTGGTGCCGGTAATGACAAGATCTACGGCGAAGCCGGTAGCGATCTGATCTACGGTGGCTCTGGCAATGACAAGCTGTATGGTGGCGCCGGCAATGACGGCCTGCGTGGTGGTTTGGGTGACGACCTGCTGGTAGGTGGTCAGGGCAATGATGTGCTGCGTGGGGATGACGGTATCGACACCTTCCGCTGGCAGCTGGGTGACCAGGGTACCGTGGCCAATCCGGCACAGGACGTCATCAAGGACTTCCAGCTCAAGACCCCTTCGTTCAGTGGCGATGTGCTGGATCTGCAGGATCTGCTGCAGGGTGAGAACAGCAGCAATCTGGGCAACTACCTGCATTTCATTGCGGACCCGGCCAACAGCAACAACACCGTGGTGCAGATCAACAGCAGCGGCACTGGCAGCGGCTATGATCAGACCATCACGTTGCAGAACGTGCAGCTGAGTGCACTGGGCTCTGGTGATGCCGACATCATCAACAAGCTGCTGAGCAACGGCAATCTGAAGACCGATCTGTAACAGCGGGCATACTGTCAGTGTGCTCAAGGGCCGGGGTTTCCCCGGCCCTTTTTTCGTCTGCAGGGCAATAAATCGGTCGCGAAGATTGGGCTTGCGGCCAACCTCACTTACACTGGAACGGCAATTGCTAATTTCAGACCATCACCTGATGGAGGAATGTTGTGGATAAGCGACCGGTACGGGATTCCATGCTGCTGGATTCTCACTTTCAGCCCATTTACAGCCTGGCGCATCGCCGGACTGTCGGCATGGAAGCATTGTTGCGGGCAACGGAGGCCGGCCAGGCATTGAGCCCGCTGCAAGTGTACGAGCGCTATATCCGTCGCGATGAGCGGGTGGCGCTGGATCTGGCGGTGTGCGAGGCGCATTGCCGTCGCTATGCCGACATGCCACAGCAGCAGCCACGCTGGCTGTTCCTGAATGTGGACGCCATGACGCTGTCGGATGCCAAACAGGCCTGCGAGCTGGGGCGCATCATCTCCGATTCGGGCATTGCGCCGCAGCGGGTGGTGCTGGAGGTGCTGGAGCAGGCCATCGAGCTGGATGCCCGCCTGATCGAGGGCGTGGCGACATTGCGCGAGCAGGGCTGTTTGCTGGCGATAGACGATTTCGGTGTCGGCCATTCCAATCTGGACCGGGTGTGCAGCCTGGAGCCGGACTTCGTGAAGTTCGATCGCAATCTGCTGCGCAGCGCGGTAACGCAGCAGCGCACCCGCAATCTGCTGTCGCGTTTGGTGCGCCTGATGCACGAAATCGGTGCACTGGTGGTGGTGGAGGGGGTGGAAACCGATTCCGATGTGGTGGTGGCGCTGGATTCCGGTTGTGATCTGGTGCAGGGCTTCTACGTGGCCCGCCCGTCGGCGGTACCGGATGCGGATACGCTGATCACGCCGCGCCTGGATGCCAAGTGGGACGAGCTGATGAACCGCGAGATGCTGCGGCGCAAGCTGAACCGCCGGCAGCTGGAGCTGTCGCGCCAGGCCTTCGTGCAGACCGCCATCGCGCTGATGCAGGGTAGCGAATTCCGCTTTGCCGCCCAGCCGATGATGGCGCTGCCGGACGTGATCCGCTGCTTCCTGCTGGACGACGAGGGGCGCCAGAAAGGGCCGAACCTCAATGTGCGCCAGCTCAGCGAGGCGGACACGCTGCGCTTCGCGCCGATCGAGGACACCACCGGCGCGGTGTGGTCGCGGCGCAGTTACTTCCAGCACGCCATTGATCAACCAGGTGTGCTGTACATGAGCGAGCCATACCTGTCGATGACCGATACCCGCACCTGTGTCACGCTGTCGATGTCGATCGAGATCGACGAGGCGATGCATGTGCTGTGTGCCGATGTGCTGCTGCCGCGCTGAGCGGCGGTGGTTCCGTTGCACCTTGTTGTAGGGAAAGCCCTGTAGCCCGGATAAGCCGCAGGCGCATCCGGGGAAGCGAACATGAAGCCACTCCGGATATTCGGGCATCAGAAACAAAAAACCGGGCCAGGCCCGGTTTTTTGCTTGTGTCCGCCGGTTTACGGCGTAGTGCTGATGGTTTCGAACAGGGTCACCACCTGCAGCACGCCGGAGGTGCTGGCGGCCACCTTGGCGGCAGCATCGCCCTCTGCCTGGGTCACCAGGCCCAGCAGGTAGACCACGCCTCGCTCGGTTACCACCTTGATGGCATTGGGCGGGTAGCCGTTGCCTTCCAGCAGGCGGGTGCGCACCTTGGTGGTGAGCCAGGTATCGCCGTTGCGCTGCGGCAGGCTGGAAGCGGGGGCGATGACCAGGTGGTTGTAGATGCGGCGCACATTGGGCATGCCGCGCAGCTGCAGTTCGATGGCGCTGCGCTGGGCTTCGTCGGCGGCCTCGCCGGTGAGCAGTACCGCGCGGTTATAGCTGGTGACGTTGACATGGGCGGACGGGTAGCGCTCGCCGATTACCTGCGCGGCTTTCAGTTCGATACCCTGGTCGTCCACATAGGTGCCACTGGTGCGGCGATCGGTGGCGACCATGGCGCCGGCGGCCACGCCACCGGCTACCAGCGGAAAGCAGGCCGTCAGGTTGGCCGCAGCCAGGGTGGCCAGCAGCAGGGCAGTTACGCGTTGTTTCATCATTCACCTCCCAACAGCATGTAATCGATGGCGTCGCACAGTGCGTGCAGCAGCAGCAGGTGCACTTCCTGCACGCGGGCGGCGCGGGTAACGGGGACATTCAGGTGCAGGTCTTCCGGCGACAGGATCTCGGCCACCTGGCCACCATCGTTGCCGGTGAGGGCAATCACGTTCATGCCGCGCTCGTGGGCGGCGTAGATGGCCTCGATGATGTTGGCGGAGTTGCCGCTGCTGCTGATCACCAGCAGCAGGTCGTTGTGGTGGCCAAGTGCCCGTACCTGCTTGGAGAAGATCAGGTCGAATTCGTAATCGTTCCCCACCGCCGTCAGCGACGGGCTGTCGGACGACAGCGCGATGGCGGCCAGGCCGGGGCGTTCCTTCTCGAAATGCCCCAGCATCATGGTGACGAAGTGGTGGGCATCTGCCGCCGCGCCGCCATTGCCGCAGGCCAGAATCTTGCCCTCGTTCATCAGGCTGGCCACCATGCGTTCCGCTGCCACGGCAATGGCGGGCGACAGCTCGTCCATTACCAGCTGCAGGGTGGCGATACTTTCCCGGAAATGTCCGCCAGCGCGGTCAATCAGGTCCATGCTTGTTCCTCGAATCCTGCTGGCCGTTACGGCTCAGCTGATGATGTTTTTCAGCCAGCTTGCCGGCGCGTCGCCGTCGAACAGCACGGCGTCGAAACGGCAGGGGGCGTTGCTGCGCTGCTGGCTCAGGTACAGGTTGGCCGCAGCGGTGAGTTTCTGGCATTTGGCGTGGCTGATGCTGGCGGCGGCACCGCCAAAGCGGCTGTCGCGCCGCGCACGCACTTCCACGAATACCAGGGTGGCGCCATCGCGCATGATCAGATCGATTTCGCCGACGCGGCAATGCCAGTTGCTACATACCAGCTGCAAGCCTTGTTGCTGCAGCCAGCGGGCGGCCTGCTGCTCGAAGGCACTGCCGGTGTTGCGGCTCACTGGGTGCCGCCTACCACGCTGCTGGGCAGATCGCGCTGTACCTGCCAGCCCTTGCCCAGGCGCAGGTCGCCAGTGGCGCCGCCAAGCTTGATCTGTGCCGGTGCCTTGCCGCTGGCCAGGGCGCTTGCCAGACGATAGGCATCCACCCCCAGCGCATACAGCCGTTCTGTAGCGCGGGTCAGGTTGCCGCTGGGGCGGGCAATGCCACGGGTTTCCGGGTGTTCCGGCATCAGGAACCACGGCATGTCCACGAAACGCACGCCTTGCAGGCTGGGCACCGGTTGCTGGGTGTTGACCAGCGATACCGCATAGCTGGCCAGGCTAGCCGGCAGCAGGGCGCGGTTTGCCGCTGCCTCCTTGCTGTCCAGTGCCAGGATCACGGCATCGGCGCCGGACAGCGCGGCGTTCAGCTGCTCCGGGTCCGGATTGCTGACATCCACCTCGCGCAGCGGTTTGCCGCCGCGGGCAGGCCAGGCCTCGGTAAACGCCGTGCGCAGGCGCTGCGATAGCGGTTCGGCATTGAACAGCAGTACCGGTTGCTGACGGCCATCATCCTGCAGCAGACGCACTACCGGTGGCGCCTCGGTTTCCACTGCCAGGCTCAGGCTCCACACCTTGCTGCCGGCAGGAGGGGCTTGCTCCAGCGTATTCAGCACCAGTGCCGGCAATTTGCTGTGCTGCGCCAGTCGCGCCGCGCCCTGGCGTGTCATCGGGCCTACGATAAAGCTGGCACCGGCCGATTGCAGCTGCTGGTAGCCGGCCTCGATGGCGGCATCGTCTGTCAGGCTGGCTACGCTGATCTGTGTATTACTGTCCAGGTTGGCCGCGGCGGCGGCGTCGAAGCCGGCTTTCAGCACCTGTGCCGCTTCCTTCAATTGCGGAGAATCCAGTGGCAGCAGCAGCCCCAAATGCACGGCCTTGCCGCTGCGGTTGCTGGCTTGTGGCATGGCGGGAGTGGCCACGGCGGTAGTGGTGGCCGGCTTGCTGCCGGGGGGCGGCTGCAACTGCTGCTGATTTTGCTGCAGGATGTAGCCGGAGGGTTGGGCAATCGCTACACTGGCCGCCAATAAAACGGCAGTGCCGGAAACCCATGGAGCCAATACGTGCAGACAGCGCTTGATCACTTGATGAATTCTGCTCGGGAAACGTTTATCAACGGGGCATTATATGTGGTGGCCACGCCCATTGGAAATCTGGCGGATGTGACCGTGCGCGCCCTGGCCGGGTTCCACGCGGCGGACATTATCCTGGCCGAAGACACCCGGGTGACCGGCAGTTTATTGACCGCGTACGGTATCCATAAAAAGCTGATCAGCCTGCGCGAACACAACGAGCGCGAGATGGCAGCCAGCGTGCTGCGCTGGCTGGAAGAAGGCAAGATCGTACTGCAGGTGTCCGATGCCGGCACGCCGGGTATCTCCGACCCCGGTACGCGCCTGGCCGAAGCGGTATGGGCTGCCGGCCTGCGCGTGGTGCCTGTGGTGGGCGCCTCGGCCGTGGTTGGCGCCATGTCCGCCGCCGGGCTGGAAACCGGGCAGTTCCACTTTCACGGCTTTCTGCCGCCCAAGAGCGGCGCACGCTGCAAAACCCTGCAGCAATGGCAGCAGGCCGAGTACGCCGTGGTGTGCTACGAAGCGCCGCATCGCATTCTGGAGTGCGTGGAAGACATCGTGGCCACGCTGGGAGCCGAGCGCCAACTGGTGCTGGCGCGCGAACTCACCAAGACCTTCGAAACCTTCCTGCGTCTGCCCGCCGCCGAGTTGGCCGCACGCATCCGTGCCGACAGCAACCAGCAGCGCGGCGAATGCGTGCTGATCATTGATGCCGCACCGCGCATAACACAGGCAGACGACGCACTGCCGGCTCCGGCGCTGGCGCTGCTGGCCCAGCTGGCAGAGCTGCTGCCCACCAAGCAGGCTGCGGCCGTTGTCGCCAGTCATTACGACTTGAACAAGAAGCAGCTGTACGATGCTGCGCTGCAGCTGAAGGCCAAGGAATAAGGTTTACAGCGCCATGGCGGCCCGATTATAATCCGCAGCCTTGATGCAAATGTCGCCCGGGTGGCGAAATTGGTAGACGCAGGGGACTCAAAATCCCCCGCCGCAAGGCGTGCCGGTTCGAGTCCGGCCCCGGGCACCACGACAATGCATCAGGAAGTCCAAGACAGTCCATCAAACCCGCACAGCGCAAGGCTCTGCGGGTTTTTTGTTGTCCGGTTGGTATTGCTCGCCGCTGGCAAATGCGACAGCTTGCAGCTACCTTGCAAGCGTTGTTACTCCGGTTTGTTTCCATGTTCATCGACACCCACCTGCATCTCGATGCTGCCGAATTCGACCCCGACCGTGCCGCCCTGTGGCAACAGGCGCGGCAGGCTGGCGTCTCGCAAGCGATTGTGCCGGCGGTGTCTGCGGCCAACTTTGCCGCGGTTGGCCGCATGCGCAGCGAGTTTGGCGTGGCGGTGGCCTATGGTCTGCACCCGATGTACCTGGCCGAGCACCAGGACGAGCATCTGCTATTGCTGGCGGAATGGCTGGAGCGCGAGCGGCCGGTGGCGGTGGGGGAGTGCGGGCTGGATCTGTTCGTGCCGGGCCTGGACCCGGTGCGACAGCAGGCGCTGTTGCTGGCGCAGCTCAAGCTGGCTCGGCGCTTTGATCTGCCGGTGATCCTGCATGTGCGGCGCGCGCAGGATCAGGTGCTGAAATGCCTGCGGCAGGTGAAAGTGCGTGGTGGGGTGGCGCATGCTTTCAATGGCAGCGAGCAACAGGCACAGGCATTTATCGACCTGGGCTTTTGCCTCGGCTTTGGCGGGGCAATGACCTATCAGGGTTCACAGCGCATCCGCCGCCTGGCGGCCAGCCTGCCGCTGTCGGCGCTGGTGCTGGAGACCGACGGGCCGGACATTCCGCCGCAATGGGCGCAAGGCGTGCCGAATCAACCCGTCAATCTGGCGCGCATTGCCGCGGAACTGGCGGCATTGCGCGGCATGCCGCTGGAAGACATCGCTCACGCCACGACTGCCAATGCGCGGCGTATCTTTCCCGGGCTGTAGCTCGTCAAGCTTGCCAGCTAGCATGACAAAGCCCCTTCGCAGAGCGAAAGGGCTTTGAGGGTTGCCGCAGCGCGCCGGTAGACCGGCGCATCCGTGCTGGCGCTTACTTCTTGACGGCTTTTTTCGCCGGCTTTTTCACTGGCAGCGGGGCTGCTGGTGCCGAGCTGTCCTGGATCACCACCACTACGCGGCGGTGGGTCGGATCGGTCGGTGCCAGGTTGGGCAGCAGGCGGGTGCTGCCGTAGCCTTCGCTATCCATGCGGCTGGCGGCAATGCCCTTGCTTACCAGGTAGTCACGCACAGATTGGGCGCGGCGCTTGGACAGGTCCAGGTTGTGGTTGAAGCTGCCGGTGGTGTCGGTGTGACCCTCCACGCGGTAGCGCTTGTTGGCCAGCTCCGGTGCGCTCAGGGTAGCTGCCAGCTGGTCGAGTGCCGGCAGGCTTTCCGGACGCAGCTTGGCGGAATCCAGGTCAAACTGCACCTGTACGCGTACGGTCATGTCCTTCTGTACCGGCTGCGGCTGGGTGTTGGCCACTACGGTGCGCGAACCGATCTTGTCCTTGTCCAGGGTCATCGGCGCGGTGTAGTCGGTCGGGCAGCTCGGGTAGGTCAGGTCGTCCACCTGGTTCAGCGCGCTGTCCTGCGGCACGATCTGCAGTGCCTGCAGCAGGCGGCCGGATTCACCCAGTACGCGGTAGATGGCCAGTTGCTGGTTCATCTCGCCATTCAGCTGCTCGCGGCGGGCATCGAACAGTTCGTTTTCGCTGTCCAGCAAGTCAAGCAGGGTACGCTGGCCGATATCGAACTGCGCACGGTAGGCATCGCGTGCCTTTTCGGTGGACAGTGCGTGCTGGCGCAGGGCATCCAGCTGGCTGGTGATCTTCACCACGTCGTTGTTGGCGATGCTCACTTGCTGGCGCATGTCGCGGCAGGCCTTCACGCCCAGCGCTTCGGCTTCGCCCTTGCGCTCGGTGGCTGCCAGCAGACGGGCACGGTCGGCACCGCCACGCAGCAGGTTCATGCTGAATACCAGGTCGACAGCGGTATCGCGGTACTTGTTGTCGGTGTTCTGGTAGTTGGAGGTTTCCACGTGGGTGGCACGCAGGTCGACGCGCGGCGAGAAGGCGCCCTTGCGCACGTTGATGTCATGCTCGGACGCGCGGTAGAACGAGCGTGCGGCCAACAGGGTCGGGTTGTTCTTGTCGGCCAGCGGAATCAGCTCGTTGCTGTTCGGCACCAGCGACATGTCCAGCGCCGGCAGCACCAGTTCCTGCGGCGGACGGCTGCCCATGATGCGCTCGTAGCGGGCGGACACATCGTGCAGGTTGGACATCTCGTTGATCAGGTTGGATTCGGCCAGGCTCATGCGGCCGTTGATCTGCTCCAGGTCCACGCGACGGCCCACGCCCTGCGATACGCGCTGCAGGATCTGCTCGTAGATGCCCTTGTGTACCGCGTAGTTTTCCTGGGCGATTTCCACCAGTTTGCTGTAACGCACCACGTCGATGAAGGCGCGAACCGCTTCCAGGCCCTGGGCTTCGGCGGCGGCAAGGTATTCGTAGTAGCGGGCGCGTGCGGTGTAGTCCAGCTGCTTGAGCTGGTTCACGGTCTGGAAGCCCTGGAACAGGTTCTGGTTCAGGGTGGCTTCGTAACCATGGCGGTTGAAGCTGGAGGTGGTGGCGGTGGTGCTGTTGATCGGGTCACGCAGGTTTTCGTGGCCGGTGGTATAGCTCACGTCGATCGTCGGGAAAAAGTCTGCCCGGGCGATACCTTTTTCTTCCGCGCTGGCGCGGAAGTTGTACCATTTCATGCCGATTTCCGGGTTGCTCTTCACGGTTTCGACTACGGCATTCTTCAGGTCAAGGCCGTAGGAAACAGCAGGAATGGACATGGCCAGTAATGCCATGAGCGTATACCCATGCAGATATTTACGACGGAAGTTCATGATAGCCTCGCAATTGCCTTCAGATTGTGAAGTGTTTGGTTCGAAGTATTTTAAATATAACCTATAGTATGTGAATTCTCGGAACTGCCCATGGCAGTGTCAAGTAAAAAGATAGGACGCTGTTGTTACTACAACGGTATTTTCCACAGGCCCGCCCCCGTATGCTTGGTATAGAAGCTATTCGCCGGTTTGCTGCGACTTTTATCGCGAACGTCCTGCCCCGCTGCCTGCTACTGGCTGGCAGCGGGGTAGTGGTGTTGCTGGCGGGGATGGTGCTGGCCAGTGTCAGCGCGGATCGCGCAGAGCAGCTGTATGGCCCGCAAGTGTTGCGTATTTATCGCGACTGGCAGCAGCTGGTACTGCGTCTGGGGCGTGAAGGGACGGAGGACGGCAGGATCCGCGAGGTGAATCAGTTCCTGAACCAGCGGCTGCGCTACATGGAGGACAGCATGCTGTGGCGGCAGGAGGACTACTGGGCCACGCCGCTGGAATCCATGAGCCGGGGCGCCGGCGACTGCGAGGATTACGCCATAGCCAAGTACTTCACCCTGCGCGAACTGGGGGTGGCGCCGCAGAAGCTGCGCATGGTCTATGTCAAGGCACGTATCGGCGGCCCGTCCAGCACCATTACCCAGGCGCATATGGTGCTGGCCTATTACGCCACGCCCACGGCCGAGCCGCTGGTGCTGGATAGCCTGGTCACCAGCATCCTGCCGGCCTCGCAGCGTAATGATCTGCAGCCGGTATTCAGCTTCAACGCCGATGGCATCTGGGTGGGTAACAGCACGGCGCCGAATGCCAATGTCGACCGGTTGACCCGCTGGCGGCAGCTTATCGATAAAATGAAATCCGAAGGCTTTATAAATTGAGAGCGCCAATATGAAACGCGTTTCCCTGATACAGCAGCTATGGTTCCTGGTGGTGGCGGCGGTGGTGCTGGCAGCGGCCGGTAGCCTGGCGGCCAACCTGTACAACGCCCGCGACTACCTGGAACAGCAACTGGCGGCGCAGAGTGCCGATGCGGCCAACTCGCTGGCGCTGCTCATCACCCAGAACCAGGCCGACAAGGCCATGGGCGAGACATTGATCAATGCCGCCTTCGACCAGGGGCACTTCCGCCGCATCACCTGGCTGGATCCGGAAGGCAAGCCCAAGATCCAGCGCATCAACGCCGCCCAGTTCGGCGGTGCGCCGGACTGGTTCCGCCAGGTGCTGCCGCTCAGCTCCACCCCGGCACGCGCCATGATCAGCAGCGGCTGGATGCAGGCCGGGCTCATCGAAGTGGAGAGCGAGGCCGGTTACGCCTATGCCTCGCTGTGGCAGGGGGCGCTGACGGTATCGTTCTGGGTGCTGATGGCCGGCATCGTGGTGGGGCTGATCGGCTCCCTGGGCGTCAATACCATCCGCCGCCAGCTGCTGGCGGTAGTGGACCAGGCCAAGGCCATCACCCAGCGGCGCTTTGTCACCATCCCCGAGCCGGAAGGCCCGGAAATGGGGCGTCTGGCACAGGCAATGAACGCCATGGTGACGCGGGTGAAGCTGATGTTCGAGGAAGAGGCGGCGCGGCTGGAGGAAATGCGCCAGCAGATCAACTTCGACAAGGTAACGGCGCTGGCCAACCGCGATTACTTCATGGGCCGGCTGGGTGCCACCCTGGGCGAGCCGGATGTGGCGCAGGAAATGCTGGTGCTGATCCGCATTGGCGGCCTGGCGGAGCTGAACGCCCAGCTGGGGCGCCCGCTTACCGATGAAATGCTGGCACAGTTTGGTCAGGCGCTGCGCAACCCACGGCGCTTCGGCGACGACAGCATTGCCGCCCGCCTGAATGGTGCCGATTTCACCCTGCTGGCCCTGCAAAGCCATGTCGATGCCGACAAGATAAGCACCCTGCACGACGAGTTGGCCGCACAGCTGAGCAGCTTTGCCGGCCAGCCGGTACTGCTGGCCATGGCCGCCACCGATCTGCGCCAGGGCGACAGCGTGCGCGACGTGATGTCACGGCTGGATGCCGCGCTGGCGCTGGCCGAGGTCAACGGCGGTCGCCGGGTGGAGGTGGCTACCAGCAATGTCAGCAAGCAACCGGCGCTGACCGCGGAACGCTGGGGCGGCTTGCTGGATCAGGCGGTAGCCGAGCGCGGCTTCAAGCTGGTGCGCTTCGCGGTGCGCAATGCCCAGGGTGGCATGCTGCACGAAGAAGCTCCCCTGCGTTTGCGCCAGGGCGAAGAGTGGCTGCCTGCCGGCCAGTTCCTGCCGATGGCTATCCGTACCCGCCGCGTGGCGGGGCTGGACCTGGCAGCGGTGGCCATGGCGCTGCAGCAGCTGGCGGATGATCCGGGCTGCGCCGGGCTGGGGGTGAACCTGGCGGCGGAATCGCTGGATGACGACAGCTTCATTACGCAACTGGCGGCGCTGATACGCGGCCAGCGTCAGGCTGCTGGCCGCCTGTGGATGGAAATGGCCGAGGCTGGCGTGATGCCACGCTTCGAGCGCTTCCGTGCGCTGTGCCTGGCGCTGGAAGATCTGCCCTGCAAGATCGGTATCGAGCACTTTGGCCGCCAGTTCAGCCTGATCGGCCAGCTGCATGACCTGGGTATCGATTACCTGAAGGTGGATGGCAGTTTCGTGCAGCAGATCGAGCAGCACAGCGGCAACCAGAGCTTCCTCAAGGGCGTGTGCAATATTGGCCACAACATCGGCCTGGGCGTGATTGCCGAAGGGGTGAAAACAGAAGCAGAGGCTAGCATGCTGTTCTCGCTGGGCTTTGATGCGGTTACCGGGCCGGGCGTGAAATAAGGGTTTTAGCGAGTGGATTGGGTAAAGCAGTACTGAATCCGCTGCGCGGATGATGATTTAGGTGCCGGTTCCGCCCGGCGAGCAGGTTAAGGGGGCCACCTCGGCCCCCTTAACGATCCCCGGCTCCGGCTGGCTCTATCTGGGGCTGCTCGAAACCCCGTGCAGAAAGGCACGCCCCAGGCGCCGCCGAACTCGCCGCGCGCGAACGTCGCACGGCTCAAACATAGCGGCGCCTTAAAACCTGGGGCGCACCCTTTTGCCCGGCTCGCGCCAACGGGTTCAGGGCACATCGATATTGTTTTAGCGCCAGATACGGATGGGCAGATTCTAAAAGCGCCCACCACCGGTGGCCGGGTTGGCCGCATTACCATCAGCCACGAAAAAAGGCGCCTTGCGGCGCCTTTTTGCTGGTTACAGTCCGGATTAGTTCTGCTGGATACCAGCTACCAGCCACTTGCCGTTGCTATCGTCTTTCAGGTAGTGCCAGGTTTCGCTGAACGGCACAGCCGCCGCGCCCACGCTTTCGCTGACCTGGCCATGAAAGCGCACGCTGCAGATCATGCGGCCTGCCTCGACGGTAGCTTCCACCACCTGGCAATCCAGCTGCGGGAAGTCGGCCGGCTCGGTATTGGCGGCAATGTCTTCCTTCAGCGCCTGGAACAGGTCCGGAGTCATGTACTTGCGCACTTCCTCCAGACTGTCGGCAGAGTTCAGGTTCTGCAGGTGCAGGAAGGTGGCCTTGGCCTGACGCAGGAAGTGCGGTACCTCGGTGCCATCCGGCAGGCGTTGCAGGCTGGCTGGCGGCGGGGTGATGCCGCTACCGCCAAACTGCTGGTTGCCGGAACCGATCGGCGGAATATTGCCGGCACCGGCCGGCTGGAACTGCATCGGCTGCGCGTTCAGCGGCTGCGGTGCGCGGCGCATCTGCTGGTTGGCCGCACGGCGGCGCAGGAAGGACAGCAGTGCCAGACCTGCCAGCGAGCCGCCAATTACCGCCAGCCACGGGAAGCCGCCATCGTCGTCGCCCAGTGCCGAGCTGAGCAGGTAGCCGGCAGCGGCACCCGCGGCGCCGGCGGCTACCATGCCACCGATGCCGGAGCCTTTCTGTTGCGGCGCGGCCTGTACCGGCGCCTTGCCCGGAATGGCATTCTGTTGCTGGAAGGTCTGGGTGGGTGTGCTGCGTTGCATACCGGCGCTTTTGCCTTTGCCGATGCGTGCGGCCTCGGCAAACGGGCTGGCCAGTACGGTGATGAGGGAGAGGGCCACTACGGTCGTCTTCACTCGGGAATTCATTGTTTTTTCTCCAGTGTGGGCTGCTTGCAAAGGCAAGCAGCGGCTCGGACAGTGCCGAACCAGCATTAGTTCTGGGCGGGGGTGACAATTTCAAGCACGGTGACGACATCTCCCTGCACGCCGAAGCGTACATCGCAGTGCGCGAGGCGGATGCCATACACCCGTGCCGGGTCGTCCTGATAGGCCGGGCGCGGGTCTTGCGCCAGCACTTCGTCTATCAGTGCGGCCAACCACGGCGGGGTGTCGGCCCAGGAGGCCAGGTCGGCACGGGCGCGCGGGCTCCACTGCACCGTCAATTGTGGCGGTGGGCCGTCGACAAAGCCGCCACGCGCTTCCGGCCTGGCTTCCACGAACGGGATATAGGGCTTGATATCCAGTACCGGCGTGCCATCCAGCAGGTCGGCGCCGGCCAGCTGCAGGGTGACACCAGTGCTGGTGTCGATGCCCTTTAGCTCCACCAGTGACAGACCCAGCGCGTTGGGGCGGTGGGTGGCGCGGCTGGCGAACACGCCCACCTTGGCATTGCCGCCCAGTCGCGGCGGCCGCACCAGCGGCTGCCAGCCGCGGGCGGCGGTTTCATGGAATACGAAGCTCAGCCAGACGTGCGAAAACGCTTCTAGCCCGCGCACGCAGTCGGGCTGGTTGTAAGGCGGCAGCAATTCCAGCGTTACCGGGGCCGAGGGCGCCAGTGCCGGCTGGCGTGGAATGCCGAATTTTTCCTGGTACGGCGAGTGGATCACGCCGATGGTGTCGAGTTCGAAGCGCATGGCGCGATTGTAGCCGATGCGCCGCTACGCCAAGACAAGGTTGGCCGCAGGGCATGCGGCCAACGTTTGTCAGCAGATCGTGGGCTTCAGGCGGCGAAGTGCTTCTGGTGGCGTAGATCCAGCCGGCTCATCGGCAGCAGCATGAAGAAGTCGGCGCAGTTGAAATCCGGGTCCCAGGCCGGCTCGCCGCACACCCAGGCGCCGGCGCGCAGGTAGCCCTTGATCAGCGGCGGCAGCGGCACCGGGGCGGAATCGTCCACCACCTTGTCCAGCGGCAGCGCCAGGTGTGGCGTCACGTGCCATTCCGGCGGTGCCAGGTGCTTGCCTTCCAGTTGGCGATACAGGCTTACTGCCTGGTGGCCGCCGTCGGCCAGGCTGACGCTGGCGCAGCCGGCCAGGTACTGCCCGCCCTGCTGACGCACGTAGTCGGCAAGGCCGGCCCACAGCATGGCGATCACCGCGCCGCGGCGGTAGTCCTTGTGCACGCAGGAGCGACCCACCTCGATGATGTGGTCTCGGATGCCGGCCAGGCGGGCGAGGTCGAATTCATGTTCGGAATACAGGTTGGGCAGTGCGTGCGCCTTGGCCGGCGACAGCATGCGGTAGGTACCCACCACCTTGCCGCTGGTGTTGTCTTCCACGATCAGGTGGTCGCAGTGGGCATCGTATTCGTCGCGGTCGATGCCGTCGGCGGCGCTGGCCAGCTGTGCGCCCATTTCCCCGGCAAACACCTGGTAGCGCAGCTTCTGCGCGCGGCGGATGTCCTTGTCGCTGCGGGCGAGGCGGACGCTGAGTTTGCCGGCCGGAGCCAGCAGCTGCTGTTCGCTGAGATGTTGCATGCGGCTTTCCCGTAATGAAGGTGCCGGTTCATGCTAGGGGGCGCTGTTGACAGCCACATGTCGTGACGGTGACGGTTCGATGACGCCGCAGAATGCCCATGAGGCGGGCATGGCAAAGAAAATCAATGACTTACAATGTGCAAGATTTGGCGTACAATGCCCGGTTCCGTTTTTTGTCTTTGCCTGTACACAGCTTATGATCTACCCGACGACCTTTGACGTGATTGTGGTGGGCGGCGGCCACGCCGGCACCGAAGCCGCGCTGGCAGCAGCGCGCATGGGTTGCAGCACCCTGCTGCTGACGCACAACATCGAAACCCTGGGCCAGATGTCGTGCAACCCGTCCATCGGCGGCATCGGCAAAGGTCATCTGGTGAAGGAAGTGGATGCGCTGGGCGGCGCCATGGCACTGGCCACCGACATCGGCGGTATCCAGTTCCGTACCCTCAACGCTTCCAAAGGCCCGGCGGTGCGCGCCACCCGCGCCCAGGCCGACCGCATCCTGTACAAGGCAGCCATCCGCGAGATGCTGGAAAACCAGCCCAATCTCACGCTGTTCCAGCAGCCGGTGGACGATTTGCTGATCGAAGGCGAGCGCGTGGCCGGTGCCATCACCGCCATCGGTCTCACCTTCCGCGCCAAGACCGTGGTGCTGACTGCCGGTACCTTCCTGTCCGGCAAGATTCACGTTGGTATGGAAAATTACACTGGCGGCCGTGCCGGCGACGAAGCGGCTTCCACGCTGGGCGCGCGCTTGCGTGAACTGAACCTGCCGGTGGGCCGCCTCAAGACCGGCACCCCGCCGCGAATTGATGGCCGCAGCATCGATTTCTCGGTGCTGGAAGTGCAGCCGGGCGATACACCGGAGCCGGTGTTCTCCTACCGCGGCAGTCGCGCCATGCACCCGAAACAGCTGCCGTGCTGGATTGCGCATACCAATCAGCAGACTCACGACATCATCCGCAGCGGCTTTGACCGCAGCCCGATGTTTGCCGGTGTTATCGAAGGTGTCGGCCCGCGCTACTGTCCGTCGATCGAAGACAAGATCAACCGCTTCGCCGACAAGGACAGCCACCAGGTATTTCTGGAGCCGGAAGGCCTGACCACCCACGAGTTCTACCCCAACGGTATTTCCACCAGTCTGCCGTTCGACATCCAGCTGGCGGCGGTGCGCTCGATTCGCGGCCTGGAAAACGCGCACATCCTGCGCCCGGGTTATGCCATCGAGTACGACTACTTCGACCCGCGCGGGCTGAAATCCACGCTGGAGACCAAGTCCATTCAGGGCCTGTTCTTCGCCGGCCAGATCAATGGCACCACCGGCTACGAAGAGGCGGCGGCGCAAGGTCTGCTGGCCGGCCTTAATGCCGGCCTGTACGCCCGCGAGCAGGACGGCTGGTGTCCGCGTCGCGACGAAGCCTATCTGGGCGTGCTGGTGGATGACCTCTCCACCATGGGCGTGTCCGAGCCGTATCGCATGTTCACCAGCCGCGCCGAGTTCCGCCTGCAGCTGCGCGAAGACAACGCCGACCTGCGCCTGACCGAGGTTGGCCGCAAGCTGGGTCTGGTGGGCGATGCGCAGTGGGACGCCTTCTGCCGCAAACGCGACGCAGTGGAAGCGGAAAAGCAGCGCCTGGGCAGCACCTGGGTGCATCCGGCCAAGATCCAGCCGGGCGAGGACGAGCGCATCGTCGGCCAGAAGCTGACACGCGAATATTCGCTGGCCGACTTGCTGCGCCGCCCCAACGTGGCCTACAGCGAGCTGATGACGCTGTCGCTGGCAGGGGAGGGCGTCAGCGACGAGGTGGTAGCCGAGCAGGTGGAGATCCAGATCAAGTACCAGGGCTACATCGACCGCCAGAACGAGGAAGTGGCGCGCCGCGAGCAGCTGGACGATGTGAAGCTGCCGGCCGACATCGACTACGCGCTGGTGAAGGGGCTGTCCAAGGAAGTGTCGCAAAAGCTCAACCAGCATCGCCCGGAAACCCTGGGCCAGGCATCGCGCATCCAGGGCATTACCCCGGCGGCGGTGGCGTTGCTGCTGGTGCACCTGAAGCGGGGATTTGCCGACGCGCGCAGCGCTGGTTGATTCAGAAAAAATGCTGCAGTGCGCTCCGAAGTGCCGACTTCGGGGCGCATTTGTTTTTGATACCCGTTACAATCGGACGATCCACGAATTCCGACATTCATTGCAAACGACATGACGCACCGCGCAGACATCAACGCCGGCCTGGCCGCCATCGGCCTGGCACTGAGCGAACAGCAGATCGACCAGCTTGAAGGCTACCTGGGCTTGCTGGCCAAGTGGAACCAGACCTACAACCTCACCGCCATCCGCGAGGAAGAGCGCATGGTCAGCTACCACCTGCTGGATAGCCTGACCCTGGTGCCGCAGCTGGATGGAGGCACCCGTCTGCTGGACGTAGGTTCCGGTGGCGGCATGCCGGGAATCCCGGCTGCCATCGCCCGCCCGGATCTGCACGTGGTGTTGCTGGATGCCAACCACAAGAAAACCACCTTCCTGCGCCAGGCCGTCATCGAGCTGAAGCTGCCGAACGTGGAAGTGATCACCGGCCGGGTAGAGGCCTACCAGCCGGAACAGAAATTCGATCGCATCACCAGCCGCGCCTTTGCCGAGCTGGCCGATTTCGTCAAGCTTTCGCGCCACCTGCTGGCCGACGGCGGCCAGTTCGTGGCCATGAAGGGCGTGTACCCGTACGAGGAAATCGCC
Source organism: Vogesella amnigena (assembly GCF_042648905.1). Classification (NCBI taxonomy): domain Bacteria; kingdom Pseudomonadati; phylum Pseudomonadota; class Betaproteobacteria; order Neisseriales; family Chromobacteriaceae; genus Vogesella; species Vogesella amnigena. Next base: position 20,721 of record NZ_JBHRYH010000002.1, read on the forward strand.
CAGCTGCCGGAAGGCTTCGGCGTGGCGGAAGTACGCCCGCTGCTGGTGCCGGGCCTGGAGGGCGAACGTCACCTGGTGCGCGTGGTAGCAAAATGACAGCCCGCATCATCGCCGTTGCCAACCAGAAAGGTGGAGTCGGCAAGACCACCACGGTGGTCAACCTGGCGACCGGCCTTGCCGAACAAGGCCGGCGGGTGCTGATCGTCGACCTCGACCCGCAGGGCAATGCCACCATGGGCAGCGGCATCGACAAGAGCGATCTGCCGCTGTCGGTGTATCACGTGCTGCTGGCGGAAAACAGCATCGAGGAAGTGCGCCGCCCGGCCAAGGAAGGCGGCTATGACGTGCTGCCGGCCAACCGCGACCTCTCCGCTGCCGAAGTGCAGCTGGTGCAGGAACTGGCACGCGAGGCGCGGCTGAAGAATGCACTGGAGCTGGTGGCGGATCAGTACGACTACGTGCTGATCGACAGCCCGCCGTCGCTCAACCTGCTCACCCTCAACGGGCTGGTGGCGGCGCAGGGCGTGCTGATTCCCATGGTGTGCGAGTACTACGCGCTGGAAGGTCTCACCGACCTGGTGGGCACGTTGCGCAAGGTGCGAGCTGCCGTCAATCCGCGTATCGAGATCATGGGCCTGCTGCGCACCATGTTCGATGCGCGCAGCAATCTGTCACAACAGGTATCGGAACAACTGGCGCGCCACTTCGGCGACAAGGTGTTCGATACCGTGGTGCCGCGCAATATCCGGCTGGCGGAAGCGCCCAGCCACGGGCTGCCCGGCATCGTCTACGACCGCACCGCCCGGGGCTCGCAAGCCTATCTCGCGCTGGCCGGCGAACTCATCGCCAGGCTGGAACCGCAACCCGTTTCTACCGAGCAATAACCATGGCCAAACTGAAAGGACTCGGGCGCGGCCTGGACGCGCTCCTCTCCACAGTGGAAGCGGCGGACGACCGCCTCACCACGCTGCCGCTGAACCGCATCCGCCCCGGCAAATACCAGCCGCGCAGTTTCATCGCCGACGCAGCGTTGCAGGAGTTGGCCGCATCCATCCGGGCACAGGGCGTGATTCAGCCGGTGGTGGTGCGCGAGGTCGGTCTGGGGGATTACGAGCTGATTGCCGGCGAGCGTCGCTGGCGTGCCAGCCAGCTGGCCGGGCTGCAGGAGATTCCGGCGGTGGTGCGCAGCGTGGCCGACGATGCCGCGCTGGCGATGGCGCTGATCGAGAACATCCAGCGCGAAGACCTGGACCCCATCGAAGAAGCGCGCGGCATCAAGCGCCTGATCGACGAGTTTGCGCTGACCCACGAAGCCGCAGCCGAGGCGCTGGGCCGCTCACGCAGTGCGGTGAGCAACCTGCTGCGCTTGCTGGCGCTGCCGCAACCGCTGCAGGACATGCTGCACCAGGGGCAACTGGAAATGGGGCATGCCCGCGCGCTGCTGCCATTGCCGGTGATCGAGCAGGTGGCGCTGGCGCAGGAGATCGTGGCTGCGGGCATGACGGTGCGCGAGGTGGAGCAGCGTGTGCAGCAGCAGCCGGAAATGGCAAAGCCAGGTAGCAAAACCGCCATGGCGGCACGTCGCGATCCGGATATCGACCGCCTGGCCGAACTGCTGTCGGACCGCCTGGGTATGTCGGTGTCGTTTCGGCATTCCGGCAAGGGCCGCGGCAAGCTGATCATCGATTATGCAAGCCTGGATGAACTTGACGGGCTACTGGAAAAACTTCAAGCAAAATCAAGCGGCTGACAGCTTGGTTACAATTATCCAGATGACGGGCGGCAAAGTTGACGCTCTCGTCACCCCAAGCCTATAATCGCTCGATTTTTTCAGATTCAGACATGATTAATCCGGACGCCAAGCGCGTACTGCGCGCGCAGGTCAGACTAACCCTGCTGGCCATGCTGGTGAGTGTACTCATCGCCGGCGCAGTGCCCAGTGTTCCGATGTCTGTGCTGATCGGCGGGCTATGTGCTATCTTGCCCGCCCTGCTTTATGTGCGGATTGCCGGCAAGGTGCAGCGGGCAGCGCCGCCGGAACTGATGCGGGCGCACTACCAGGCAGAGGCACTGAAGTTTGTTGCCACTGTTCTGTTATTTGCGGGTACGTTCGCATTTTTCAAGGATTTATCCGTAGCGGGACTGTTTGGCGGCTATATCGCCGCGACATCCGGCTACTGGTTCGGGCTTTTGAGCAATAATCGAGACCAACGCAATGGCAAGTAACGCAACTGAGTACATTCAGCACCACTTGACGTTCTGGAACTCCTCGCACGAGGGCGGTTTCTGGAGTCTGCACGTCGACACCTTCTCCATCTCCCTGCTGCTGGGCTTCCTGTTCGTGGGCATCTTCGCCAAGGTTGCCCGCAACGCTAAACTGGAAAACCCGGGCCGTCTGCAACTGTTTGTAGAGTCCATCGTCGAGATGGTGGATACCCAGGTGAAGGAAATCTTCCACGCCAAGAGCAAGGTTATCGCCCCGCTGGCGCTGACCATTTTCTGCTGGGTGTTCCTGATGAACGCCATGGACATGCTGCCGGTGGACCTGCTGCCGTGGATCGCCGGCAATATCGGCGCCGCACTGGGCCACGACCCGCACCACGTGTACTTCCGTGTGGTACCGTCCGCCGACGTGAACGCCACTTTCGCCATGTCGCTGTCCGTGATGCTGTGCATCATCGGCTTCTCCATCGCAGCCAAGGGCCTGGGCGGCTGGATCAAGGAGCTGTTCACCGCACCGTTCCATGCCGAAAGCCTGCCGATGATCATCATCCTGGCACCGGTGAACTTCGCGTTCCAGCTGGTGGAACTGGCGGCCAAGCCGATCTCTCTGGCGCTTCGTCTGTTCGGTAACATGTACTCCGGCGAACTGATCTTCATCCTGATCGCACTGCTGCCGTGGGGCGTGCAGTGGCTGCTGGGTGCGCCGTGGGCCATCTTCCACATTCTGGTTATTACCCTGCAGGCCTTCGTATTCATGATGCTGACCATCGTGTACCTGAGCCTGGCTGTAGAGCATCACTGATTTTAGTTGTTTTTTTTAGTACCTTTTCTCAAACCATCCTTGCATTAATTTTTAGGAGAATTAAATGGAAGCTCTCGTTTCTCAGATCCAGTCCATGACCGCTCTGGCTGCTGCCCTGATCATTGGCCTTGGCGCTATCGGTACCGCTCTGGGCTTCGCCATCCTGGGTGGCAAGTTCCTGGAGTCCTCCGCTCGCCAGCCGGAACTGATCCCGGTTCTGCAAACCAAGCTGTTCATTATCGCTGGTCTGCTGGACGCCATTTCCATGATCGGTGTGGGTGTTGCCATGCTGTACACCTTCAACAACCCGTTCCTGACCGCCGCTGTAGCAGCTCTGAAAGCTGGCGCTTAATTTTTCGGAAACGGTTGTTGTCGTAACCACACTGGAGGAAAACAAGCGTGGAATTCAACGTAACACTACTGGGCCAGGCGATCACTTTCGCCATCCTGGTATGGTTCACCATGAAGTTTGTTTGGCCTCCGCTTACCAACATGATGGAAGAGCGTGCCAAGCGAATCGCTGATGGCTTGGCCGCTGCAGAACGCGGCAAACAAGATCTGGAAGCTGCTGAAAAGCGCGTAGCTGACGAACTTCGCCAAGCCAAGCAACAGGCTACCGAACTCGTACTCGCTGCTGAAAAGCGCGCTAGCCAGATCGTGGAAGAAGCCAAAGACGCAGCCCGCACCGAAGGTGCGAAGCTGGTGGCTGACGCCAAGGCGCTGATCGATCAGGAAGTGTTGCGTGCCAAGGAAGCCCTGCGTGAGCAGGTTGCTGGTCTGGCCGTAGCCGGTGCGGAAAAAATCCTGCGCAAAGAGATCGACGCTGCCAAGCACGCGGATCTGTTGGCCTCCATCAAAGCGGAGTTTTAATTAACTCATGGCAGAACTCATTACCGTAGCAAGGCCCTACGCCGAAGCGGTATACAGCCTCGCCACCGAGCAGCAGACCCTGAATCAGTGGTCGGAAGCTCTCGCGTGGCTGGCTGCCATGGTGGCGAACCCGGACGTGGCGAAAGTCGTCACCAACCCGAAACATACCGCGCAAGAGATTGAGGCGCTGTTGTTTGACGTGCTGGGTGATAAGGCAAGCGGCGAAGTGCGCAACTTCGTAGTGACCCTTATCGACAACCGCCGTCTGACGCTGCTGCCGGAAATCGCCGCACAGTTCGAAGAGCTGAAAGCACAAGCTGAAGGTGCCCTCGACGCCATCGTCGAATCCGCCTTCCCGCTGAACGACGCCCAGCAAGCCGAACTGGCCGCAAGTCTCAGTCAGAAATACGCCAAATCCGTACGTGTAGACGTGCGTGAGGTGCCGGAGCTTATCGGCGGCGTACGTATCCTGATTGGTGATGACGTGATCGATGCATCCGTCAGCGGCAAACTGCAGGCAATGGCCGCAAGCCTCAAGAACTAGGAGAGATCATGCAGTTGAACCCCTCTGAAATCAGTGACCTGATCAAGGCCAAGATTCAGAACCTGTCCGAAGGCGTAGAGACCCGTACCAAAGGTACCGTGATCTCCGTAACCGACGGCATCGTTCGTATCCATGGTCTGACAGACGTCATGCAGGGTGAAATGCTCGAATTTGCGGGCAACACCTTTGGCCTGGCCATGAACCTGGAGCGTGACTCCGTAGGTGCCGTGATCCTGGGCGAGTACGAGCACATTTCCGAAGGTCAGGAAGTGAAGTGCACCGGCCGCATTCTGGAAGTGCCGGTTGGCCGCGAACTGGTTGGCCGCGTGGTAAACGCGCTGGGTCAGCCGATCGACGGCAAGGGCCCGATCAACGCGTCCGCAACTTCCCCGATCGAAAAAATTGCTCCGGGCGTTATTGCCCGTCAATCGGTTTCGCAGCCGATGCAAACCGGCCTGAAGTCCATCGACTCCATGGTTCCGGTTGGCCGCGGTCAGCGTGAGCTGATCATTGGCGACCGCCAGACTGGTAAGACCGCTGTTGCACTGGACGCGATCGTTAACCAGAAGGGCACTGGCGTTATCTGTATCTACGTAGCCGTAGGTCAGAAAGCGTCTTCCATCGCCAACGTGGTACGCAAGCTGGAAGAGCACGGCGCCATGGGTCACACCATCGTTGTTGCCGCTACCGCTTCCGAAGCTGCCGCCCTGCAGTTCATCGCTCCGTACTCCGGTTGCGCGATGGGCGAATTCTTCCGTGATATCGGTGAAGATGCCCTGATCGTATACGATGACCTGTCCAAGCAGGCTGTTGCCTACCGTCAGATCTCCCTGCTGCTGCGCCGCCCGCCGGGCCGCGAAGCTTACCCGGGCGACGTTTTCTACCTGCACTCCCGTCTGCTGGAACGCGCTTCCCGCATCAATGCGGACGAAGTAGAGAAGCTGACTGCTGGCGCCGTGAAAGGCAAGACCGGTTCCCTGACCGCACTGCCGATCATCGAAACCCAGGCTGGTGACGTTTCCGCATTCGTTCCGACCAACGTAATTTCCATTACCGACGGTCAGATCTTCCTGGAAACCGATCTGTTCAACGCAGGTATCCGTCCGGCGATTAACGCCGGTATCTCGGTATCCCGCGTGGGTGGTGCCGCTCAGACCAAGGTAATCAAGAAGCTGGGTGGCGGTATCCGTCTGGCCCTGGCTCAGTACCGTGAACTGGCAGCGTTCTCGCAGTTTGCTTCCGATCTGGACGAGGCAACCCGCAAGCAGCTGCAACACGGTGAAGTGGTTACCGAGCTGATGAAGCAGAAACAGTTCTCCACCCTGTCTACCGCCGAAATGGCGCTGACCCTGTGGGCGGTGAACAAGGGTTACTACGAAGACGTACCGGTGAAGAAGGCTCTGGCTTTCGAAGCAGCCTTCCTGGCATACGTTCGCGCTAATCACGCCGACGTGCTGACCGCTACCGACGCTTCCGGTGACCTGTCTGCCGACAACGAAAAAGTACTGGCCAAGGCGATCGAATCGTTCAAGGCTGGCTACAGCTTCTAAGCTGAGTCTTTCGGATACCTCGAGTTAAAGAAAGGTTCAGGATATGGCAGTCGGTAAAGAGATTCTCACCAAGATCCGAAGCGTGCAGAACACGCAGAAGATCACCCGCGCTATGCAAATGGTGTCGACCTCCAAGATGCGCAAAACGCAAGAGCGTATGCGCGCTGCCCGTCCTTACGCCGAGAAGGTGCGTTCCGTTATGGCGCACCTGGCTTCGGCCAATACGGATCTGGAGCACCCACTGCTTGCCCGCCGCAGCGAGATCAAGCGTGCCGGCATTATCGTTGTTACCTCGGACAAGGGTTTGTGTGGTGGCCTCAACGCCAACATCATCAAACGCTTCTACGGCAAGGTAACCGAACTGCAAGCACAAGGCGTGGATGTGCAGGTATGTGCACTGGGCCAAAAAGGCCTGGCTGCCAGCCAGCGCGCCAAGCTGAACGTTGTGGCAAGCGCAGTGCATCTGGGCGATGTGCCCAAGATGGACAAACTGATTGGCCCGCTTACAGTGCTGTTGAAACAGTACGCTGAAGGCGAACTGGATGCGGTTTATCTCGTGTACTCCCGTTTCATCAACACGATGAAGCAGGAGCCGGCGCTGGAACAGTTGCTGCCCTTGAGCGACGAGCACATGGTTGTAGAGCACGCCCATGCTTGGGATTACGTGTACGAACCTAGCGCCGTCGATGTCATGGAGTTTCTGGTCAAGCGTTACCTGGAATCCGTCGTGTATCAGGCTGTGGCCGAAAACATGGCTTCCGAACAGGCTGCCCGTATGGTGGCCATGAAGGCAGCAACGGATAACGCCGGTAACGCGATCAAGCAACTGCGTCTGGTTTATAACAAGTCACGTCAGGCGGCAATTACCAAAGAGCTGTCGGAAATCGTGTCTGGCGCCGCAGCGGTATAACCGTCGCAGACTGTAAAAGTTTATTGAGTTAGGAACCGATAATGAGCCAAGGCAAAATCGTACAAATCATTGGCCCGGTGGTCGACGTGGAGTTTCCGCGCGACGCCATGCCAAAGGTTTATGATGCCCTGAAGCTGGTTGACGCCGACCTGACGCTTGAAGTCCAGCAACAGCTGGGCGACGGCGTGGTGCGCACCATTGCTATGGGTAGCTCGGACGGCCTGAAGCGTGGCATGGCAATCACCAACACCGGTGCACCGATTTCGGTACCGGTTGGCGCCGCCACTCTGGGTCGTATCATGGACGTACTGGGCAACCCGGTTGATGAAGCCGGCCCGGTAGCTGCCGAACAGACCCGCGCCATTCACCAGGCTGCACCGAAGTTCGACGAACTGTCCGCCGCCACCGAACTGCTGGAAACCGGCATCAAGGTGATTGACCTGCTGTGTCCGTTCGCCAAGGGCGGTAAAGTTGGTCTGTTTGGCGGTGCCGGTGTGGGCAAGACCGTGAACATGATGGAGCTCATCAACAACATCGCCAAGGCGCACAGCGGTCTGTCCGTGTTCGCCGGTGTGGGTGAGCGTACCCGTGAAGGTAACGACTTCTATCACGAGATGAAAGAGTCGAACGTTCTGGACAAAGTGGCCATGGTTTACGGCCAGATGAACGAACCGCCGGGTAACCGTCTGCGTGTTGCGCTGACCGGTCTGTCCATGGCCGAGCACTTCCGCGACGAAAAAGACGCCAACGGCAAAGGCCGTGACGTTCTGTTCTTCGTGGACAACATCTACCGTTACACCCTGGCTGGTACCGAAGTGTCCGCGCTGCTGGGTCGTATGCCGTCCGCGGTAGGCTACCAGCCGACCCTGGCGGAAGAAATGGGCCGTCTGCAGGAACGTATTACCTCGACCAAGGATGGTTCCATTACCTCCATCCAGGCCGTATACGTACCTGCCGATGACTTGACCGACCCGTCCCCGGCTACCACCTTCGCCCACCTGGATGCGACCGTGGTTCTGTCCCGTGACATCGCGTCGCTGGGTATCTACCCGGCCGTTGACCCGCTGGACTCCACTTCCCGTCAGTTGGACCCGCTGGTTGTAGGCGACGAGCATTACTCCGTTGCCCGCGGCGTGCAGTCCACCCTGCAGAAGTACAAGGAACTGCGTGACATCATCGCGATTCTGGGTATGGATGAACTGTCTGAAGAAGACAAGCTCACCGTATACCGTGCGCGTAAGATCCAGCGCTTCCTGTCGCAGCCGTTCCACGTAGCTGAAGTATTTACCGGTTCCCCGGGCAAGTACGTTCCGCTGAAGGAAACGATCAAGGGCTTCAAGGCGATTCTCAGCGGCGAATACGACCACCTGCCGGAACAAGCGTTCTACATGGTTGGCGGTATCGACGAAGCTGCGGAAAAAGCCAAGACCCTGTAATCAAGGAGACGGCTCATGGCCAAGATGCATGTGGAAGTGGTCAGCTCCGAGCAGCAGATCTACTCCGGCGAAGCCGAGTTTCTGGTTGCGCCGGCGCTGGAAGGCGAAATCGGTGTTTACCCACGTCACGTGCCGCTTCTGACCCGTATCAAGCCTGGTGTACTGCGTCTGACAGTACCGGGCAGCAAGGACGAAGTGTTGGTGGCTGTTTCCGGCGGTCTGCTGGAAGTACAGCCCACCCACATCACCGTTCTGGCCGATACGGCGATCCGCGGTGAGGATCTCGACGAAGCTCGCGCCAACGAGGCCAAACGTGCTGCCGAGGAATCCCTCAAGCACGCTACCGACGACCTGGATACGGCGAAGGCTCACGCTGCTCTGGCAGCCGCCATCGCCCAGCTCAAGGCGCTGGAATACCTCCGCAAGCGCGTGCACTGATAACGCGAAAGCGTTGGTGTATAGTCGCAGGCTGCCACGCAAGTGGCAGCCTTTTTCATTTCTGCAAAGCCCCGCATAATGTCGGGCTATCTACATAGAATTGTCGCGGACGCATTCATGGAATCCCTCAGCGTAGTCATTCTTGCTGCCGGTAAAGGCAAGCGCATGTATTCGGCCCTGCCCAAGGTGCTGCACCCGATTGGCGGCCAACCCATGCTGGCACGGGTTATCGCTACCGCCCGCCAGCTGCAGCCGGCCAAGATCGTGGTGGTGTACGGCCACGGCGGCGAGCAGGTACGCGCCACCATTCAGGATGCCGACGTGGAATGGGCGTTGCAGGCCGAGCAGCTGGGCACCGGCCATGCGCTGAAGATGGCATTGCCGCACCTGCCCAAGGATGGCCATACCCTGGTGTTGTACGGCGATGTGCCGCTCACCAGGCTGCAGACCCTGCAGCAACTGTTGGCAACCGCAGAGGGCGGCATGTCGCTGCTCACCGACGTACTGGCCGATGCCAGCGGCTATGGCCGCATCGTGCGTAATGCCGATGGCGACATCGTGGCCATCGTGGAAGACAAGGACTGCAACGCGGAGCAGAAGGCGATCCGCGAGATCAACACCGGCATGCTGGTGCTGCCGAACGCGCGGCTGGAAGGCTGGCTGTCCGAGCTGCGCAACGGTAACGCGCAGGGCGAGTATTACCTCACCGACGTGATTGCGTTGGCAGTGCGCGACGGCATCGCGGTACCGGGCGTGACCGTGGCTGCCAGCTGGGAAGCTGCTGGCGTGAACAACAAGCTGCAACTGGCAGAGCTGGAGCGTCAGCTGCAACTGAACCAGGCGCGTGCGCTGCTTACTGCAGGCGTTACCTTGGCCGACCCGGCGCGCATCGATATCCGCGGCCAACTTGAGCACAGCGAAGACGTCAGCATCGACGTGGGCTGCGTGTTCGAAGGCAAGGTAACACTGGGTGCCGGCGTGCAGATTGGCGCCTACTGCGTGCTGAAGAATGTCACGGTTGCTGCTGGTACCCGCATCGCGCCGTACTCGCATCTGGAAGATGCCGAAGTGGGTGCCGGCTGTCAGCTGGGCCCGTACGCGCGCCTGCGCCCGGGCGCCAAGCTGGCCGATCACGTGCACATCGGCAACTTCGTGGAAGTGAAGAAGAGCACCATTGGCAGCGGCTCCAAGGTGAACCACCTTACCTACATTGGCGATGCCGACATCGGCAGCAAGGTGAACGTGGGTGCCGGCACGGTCACCTGCAACTATGATGGCGTGAACAAGTTCCGCACCACCATCGGCAACGGCGTGTTCGTTGGCTCCGGCAGCATGCTGGTAGCGCCGGTAACGCTGGAAGACGGCGCTACCATCGGTGCCGGTTCGGTGATTACCCGCACCGCGCCGTCCGAGCAGCTGACCGTGGCGCGCGCCAAGCAGCTGACCGTGCCCGGCTGGCAGCGTCCGCAGAAGAAGAGCTGATACTGCTCAGCGCCATAAAAACCGCCCAGGCTAATGCCGGGCGGTTTTTTCTTGCCTGCTTTATCAGCAAAGGTTGGCCGCAGAACAGCTGTCCACAAAGTCAGCAAACCGGACTTGTGCCGGTCAAATTTCGCTGATATATTTCGCAAAACTTTCGAAACGAAACATTGCATGACCAAGCGAAACACACAGCAACGTCGTCACGCCATTGTCGCCCTGGTGCAGGAGCGCGGCGAAGTCAGCGTCGAAGAGCTGACCCGCAGCTTTGCTACCTCCGAAGTGACTATCCGCAAGGATCTGGCGCTGCTGGAAACCGGGGGCCTGCTGCTGCGGCGTTATGGTGGCGCGGTGTCGCTGCCGGCGGAAATGGTCAATGCCGGCGACCCGAGCAAAGTTTCGCAACGAAAGCTCGCCATCGCCCGCGCAGCGGCGGAACGCATCCGCGACCACAACCGCATCATCATCGATAGTGGCACCACCACCAGTGCCATGATCCCGCTGCTGGGTCATAAACGCGGGTTGATCGTGATGACCAATTCGCTGAACGTAGCCGGTGCGCTGCGCGAGCTGGAAAACGAACCCACGCTGCTGATGACCGGCGGCACTTGGGACCCGCATTCCGAATCGTTCCAGGGGCAGGTGGCCGAACAGGTGCTGCGCTCCTACGATTTCGACCAGCTGTTCATCGGTGCCGACGGTATCGATCTAGCGCGCGGTACCACCACCTTCAACGAACTGGTTGGGCTGTCGCGGGTGATGGCCGAAGTCGCGCGCGAAGTGGTGGTAATGGTGGAGTCCGACAAGATCGGCCGCCGCATTCCCAACCTGGAGCTGCCGTGGGAGCGCATCCAGACCCTGGTGACCGACGACGCGCTGTCGCCGGAAGCTCGGGACAGTATTCAAGCCAAGGGGGTGACACTGATCTGCGCACCGTCGCACACCCCAATGCAACCAGACTCTGTTAGGAGATAAAACATGTGCGGCATCGTCGGCGCCATCGCCAACCGTAATATCGTTTCCGTACTGGTAGAGGGCCTGAAGCGCCTGGAATACCGTGGCTATGACTCGTCCGGCATCGCCGTGCATGCCGGCAGCCAGATCACCCGCGTACGCAGGGTTGGCCGCGTGGCCGAGATGGAAGCCGCCGCACAGGCTGACAATGTGCAGGGCCAGCTTGGCATCGGCCACACCCGCTGGGCGACCCACGGCGGCGTGACCGAATACAACGCCCACCCGCATGTGTCGCACGGCCTGATCGCCGTGGTGCACAACGGCATCATCGAAAACCACGAAGTGAAGCGTGCCGAACTGAAAGCCGCTGGCTACCAGTTCGAATCGCAGACCGACACCGAGGTGATCGCCCACCTGGTGCACCAGTACTATCTGCAGGAAAAAGACCTGTTCCGCGCCGTGCACAAGGCCACCCGCGAGCTGACTGGTGCCTACGCCATCGGCGTTATCGCGCTGGACCGCCCGGACGAGCTGGTATGCGCGCGCATGGGCTGCCCGCTGCTGATCGGCCTGGGTGAGGGCGAGAACTTCATCGCCTCCGACGTCTCTGCCATTCTGTCCGCTACCCGCCGCGTACTGTTCCTGGAAGAGGGTGACATCGGCCACCTCACCCGTGACGGCGTGAAGCTGATCGACAAGGACGATCAGCCGGTGGAGCGCAAGGTGCATGTGTCCGACGTGTCGCTGGCCTCGCTGGAGCTAGGCCCATACAGCCATTTCATGCAGAAGGAAATCCACGAACAGCCCAAGGCGCTGTCCGACACCATCGAAGTGGTGCTGGACGACGGCTTTGTGCCGGAGCTGTTCGGCGCCGCTGCGGCCAACGTATTGCCGGCACTCACCGGCGTGAAGATCCTGGCCTGTGGCACCAGCTACTACGCTGCCCTTACCGCCAAATACTGGATCGAAAGCATTGCCGGTGTGGTGTGCGATGTGGAAATCGCCAGCGAATACCGCTACCGCGCCGCCTTCGCAGACCCGCAGCACCTGGTGGTGACCATCTCGCAATCCGGCGAAACACTGGACACCATGGAAGCGTTGAAATACGCGCGCAGCCTGGGCCACCAGCACGCGCTGTCCATCTGCAACGTACGCGAATCGGCGATTCCGCGTGCCTCCGACCTGGTGTTCTACACCCGTGCCGGTGCCGAAATCGGCGTCGCTTCCACCAAGGCCTTTACCACCCAGCTGGTCAGCCTGTTCGCGCTGGCTGTTACTCTGGGCAAGGTGCGCGGCCGTGTCAGCACCGAGCAGGAAACCCAGTACCTGGAAGAACTGCGCCGCCTGCCGGGTAGCGTGCAGCACGCGCTGAACCTGGAACCGCAGATCACCGCCTGGTCACAGCAGTTCGCCGCCAAGAACGATGCACTGTTCCTCGGCCGTGGCCTGCACTACCCGATCGCGCTGGAAGGCGCGCTGAAGCTGAAGGAAATCTCCTACATCCACGCCGAGGCTTACCCGGCCGGCGAACTCAAGCACGGCCCGCTGGCGCTGGTGGACGAGAACATGCCGGTGGTGGTGATCGCCCCCAACGACGTGCTGCTGGAAAAGGTGAAGTCCAATATGCAGGAAGTGCGCGCCCGCGGCGGCGAGCTGTTTGTGTTTGCCGATGCCGATAGCCACTTCAGCGAATCCGACGGCGTACACGTGATCCGCACCCCGCGCCACGTCGGCATCCTTAGCCCCATCGTGCACTCCATTCCGGTTCAGCTGCTGGCCTATCACGTGGCACTGGCGCGCGGTACCGACGTGGACAAGCCGCGTAACCTGGCAAAGAGCGTGACGGTGGAGTAAATGCTTGTAACGGTGCTGACTACACCGAATGAAGTCTGTCGGATCCGAATAAAGTTCGTCGGAGTCTGAGTAAGTAGAGGGGGCCATCGGCCCCCTCTACTTTTTTGGGGGGGGGGGGCACGGTGTGGGGAGGCCGGAGGGTGGCATGCGGGGCTGCTGTTTTTCAGTCATGGCAGACTTTGGGCCGGCAGTCAGGTACTGGCTCCTAAAGCGTGAGCGCACTCTTTCAACCTGGCTGTTCAAATCTTCAAAATAACTGCTTCGAATTCTTCCGATTTGTTCTAATGAATATAATAACTATAGTTACTACATGGCAGTGCAGAACACGCAGGCCTGAGCAGTCCGACCCAAGACTTATGGATTGCATGCAAGACAAAACAAGCTTGGCAACTGAATACATTGGCACCTGAGCTTGAAACCAAATATTGATTACAAGGATATGACCATGAACAAACTGGTACTGATTGCTTCTATTTTTGCTGTGTTTACCACTGCGGCACAGGCTGAAACCGTTGCCCAACGCGAGAACGGTGGCAACCTCTTCATCGCCAAGCGTGACGGTGGCGACACCCCGTACATCGCCAAGCGTGACGGTGACGACACCCCGTACATCGCCAAACGTGATGGTGACGACACCCCGTACATTGCCAAGCGTGACGGTGATGACACTCCGTACATTGCCAAGCGTGACGGTGGCGATACCCCGTACATCGCCAAGCGTGACGGTGACGACACCCCGTACATTGCCAAGCGTGACGGTGACGACACCCCGTACATCGCTAAGCGTGATGGTGACGACACCCCGTATATTGCCAAGCGTGACGGTGATGACACTCCGTACATTGCCTAACGCGGAGCAGCTTTTGATAGTGGCGGATTAAGTGAGCAACAAAAGGAAAAGCCCGCACATGCGGGCTTTTCCTTTTTGAGTGCCACGAGCATATCGCCAACAGACTGCTGCAAGTCTGATGGACCCGACGATATCCTGGCAATCTAGGAGTGAATCACTTCCTTAACTGCCTTCTGGTCGCCGACATCAAGCTGTAACTTTTTCTCTTCGAGTTTGATGTGCATCCCGAGGCCGGTCAGCAACAACGCCACGACCGCCATCATCAGATAACTGCCTTGCAGCGAGCCGGTGCTGTCGCGGATGAGCCCTGTCAACAGGTTACCCAGGGTACCGCCCAGGCCGAACGTCACCATGCAGAATCCGCCGATCTGCATGGTCGCGGTTGACGAGTAGTGTCGGTTGACCCAGCCGGCCACAATGCCCCACATCGGGAAATACATCAGGCCATAACCGAAACTCGCGATCAGCGCGAAGTTCGCAGGGTTGTAGGCGAAGGCCAGTAGCCCAGATGCGAAACAGGCGAAAATCAGCAGCAAAGCACTGGCGTGCCCTTTTCTGTCGGCCAGCTTGCCGATCAAAAAACCGGCGATCATGCCGGTGAAGCCGACAATCGACCAGCAGTACCCCCCGAGGGAGCTTGGCAGATCTAGTTCCTCCAGGTAGCTGTTGAGCCAGTTCGAAAACGGCATGGTGCTGAACCCCACCAGAAAGCAGATCAGGCAGGCGAGCAGTGCCGTTCGCTCGGTGAGGATGGTGCGCAATAGTTTCGAGGCCGGAATCGCGGCGGCGCTACTATCCGCACTGTCCGGTACCGGCGCTTTCAGTCCATGCAGCATCCGCCATGTCCAGGCAACTACCAGCGTTCCCATCAGGCCAGCAACTATCCAGCTGCTTTGCCAACCCCATGCCGGCACGACCCAGAGCAGTAACTGACCGCTGAGGGCGTAGCCCCAGGCTGTGCCACTCGAAATACAGGAAAGATAGGTGGAACGCTTATGCGGCTGGGCGCAGCGGCTGACGATCTCGACGATTGCACCCCAGCTCATGGCGGCGCTGGTGGCAAGGCAGACCAGCGCCACAATCATCGCCAACGGGTTCTGCAGCTGCGACATGGTAAACAGCATCAGTGTCGATACCGTACCGGTTGCCAGCGCCAGCGATGCGGTCTTCAGCCTATGCCCAACCAGGCCAAGCAGCATCGCCCCGCCAAGGTAGGCAATCTGTGTCAGCGCACCGGCCAGTGCAACGTGCCAATGGCTGATGGCGATTGACTCACGCATCAGCGGCACAATCGCTGCAAACAGGAACAGGCCAAAGCCATGACTGATCACCTGATTCATTCCAAACACTATCGCCATGTGCATGCAAAACTCCTCGTATCCGCTCCGAACAGGGCTTATGCATTCCTGTTGCCGCCCGGTAACGTTAGGCCCTTGCCATCGTTCAGTAAATCAATAAATATTGATAGCTGCGTTCAATTACCTTGAATTCTGGACATGGCAGATATCCCGATACCCCTGTTGCGTACCTTTGTCGTTGTTGCCGAGACACTTAATCTCACCACGGCGGCGAGCCAGCTGCACCGGGCACCCTCCACCATCAGCATGCAGCTGAGCCGGCTTGAGGCAATCGTAACGGCGCAATTGCTGGAACGCGGCCAGTACGGTGTCCGGCTGACGGCCGCCGGTGAGCAGCTCCGCACGCAAGCGCATCAACTGCTGAGCATGCATGACCGCATTCTCGGTGCATTTCAGAACGCCGATATCAGCGGCAAGGTACGTCTTGGCACTCACGATCTCTATGCCACCCGAGCGCTGACCCCGCTGCTTGAGGCTTATATGCTCTGGTACCCAGAGGCTTGGCTGGAGGTGACTTGTGACCACCGCCCCCACTATCTCGCCTCTCTAGTCGAGGAAGGCAAGCTGGATCTGGCATTGGTAGAGATGCCGGCAGTGTCGGACGGCGGCCAACGTCTCTGCCGCGACCAGCTGGTCTGGGTGCGGGCAGAGGCCCATCCCGTCCACCAGCAGGACCCTATGCCGCTGGTGCTCTTTCCGGAAGGCTGCTACTACCGGGAGATGGCTACCCAGGCGCTGCAGTTGAGTGGCAGACCATATCGTGTCGCTTTTACCAGCCATAGCCGTGGCGGGGTTCTTGCAGCAGTGAAGGCCGGCATTGGCGTAGGTATTACGCCGCGAACGACTATCGAGGACGGCCTGGTGATCATCGGCGAGGGGCTTCCCCCGCTACCCCAGACCGACACCACCATATTCGTAGCAGACAATGTCAATGAAGCCACTGCGCGGCTGGCGCAGACGATAGCGAACAGCCCGCTGTTCCAGCCTAACAGTCGAAACGTCCCGAACGGATCAGAGTAACGGCAGGGCCTGAAATACGGTGTACAAGCTCGCGGTAAAAGTGATGGATCGCTGCTGGCTCAGGGCCAGGAGTGATGCGTTAAGGTCTTGACGTTGAGCTGATCGGTGGCGAGTGGGGCCGAGATGGATCAGCAATTCCCGACCGCAGGCGCAGTCCGGACAAAACAACGCCCTCCGCTTGGGAGGGCGCTGTAGGCATGGGGCGGAGAGGCTTAGTGCTGATGCCCGTGTTCGCCATGTACATGCTGGTGGGCGATTTCCTCGGCACTTGCCGCGCGTACGTCCACAACTTTGAGGGCGAAGCGCAGGGTTTTGCCGCACAGCGGGTGGTTGCCATCCAGTAATACGGTTGGGCCCTTGATCTTGGTAACAAAGTAGTAGCGCGGGTTGCCATCCGGGCCGATACGCTGGATCTGGCCGCCTACCTTGATGCCGGGCGGGAAATCGGCCTTGGGCATGGTGGTGACCAGGGCTTCGTCGCGTTCGCCGAAGGTATCTTCGGTAGCCAGTTCCAGCGTGGTTTGAAAGCCGGCTTCCTGACCTTCAAGTGCGGCTTCCAGTTTGGGGAACAGGTTGTCGTAATCGCCGTGCAGGTAGGACACAGGATTCTTGCCGTCGTCGTAAATCAGACCCTGGCTATCTGTGACTTTCATGCGCAGGGTGACGGCGGCGTTCTTGGTGATTTTCATGGCAGGCAGTGGCAGATAAATGAAAGCGAGGAGGTTCGCAGTTCAGTTGGGGAGTGTCAACTGGTGGGCGAGTTACCGCATTGGCGCCCGAAGTCAGCGGCTTGGACGGCCTGCTGCCCTTATCTGCGACGGCATATTGGCTAGTCGCTCTGGCACTCTGCCGCCACTCGTGCGGGCCTCTGGCCCCGGAGCCAGGCGCGGGCAGGGGCTGGCAGTGGAGTGGCGCGGAGTGGCCAGGCGGGGCCGCCTGACGTTGGCCGCATGGACGCGGTATCGCCAGCGCTATCTCCTCAGCGATAGCGCTTCAGTTGTACGCGGCCTTCCGGGGTGAACCAGGTGCCAAAGCGTACCAGCCCGGCTTCCTGCAGGTGGCATACCAGGGTGTAAGCCAGCGTGGCGGAGGCATCCACCGGCTGCAGCTCGATCTCGATGCTGCGGATGCGCGGCTCGTAGTGCAGCAGGGTGGCCTGGATGATGTCGCGCAGGCGGTGCGCACTGGCCGGCAGCTCGCGGTAGATCACGGAAAGATCCGGCAGGCCGTAGTCCGGCAGATGCGACAGGCTGCCGGCGCGGCTGTTGAGGATGCGCTGGATGTTGTCCATCACGCTGACGATGGTCTGGGTGCGCACATCGAAGGCATCCACCGGGCTGCCATCGGCAAAATGCCCGGTGAGCATTTCAAACAGCGAAGTGCCGCTCATGCTTATTTACCCTCGGCCGGCGGCTCGCGGCGGATGTGCTCGCGATCCACGTTCAGGCGCAGCGCCTGGTCGTCGGACAGGTCGTCACGCGGGATGATCACTCGCCAGTCTTTGGTCTTGTTCTCGGCGCGGAAGAACACCGCCACCGCCACCTGTTTGGTGGCCTTGTCCAGCGGCTCGTCCAGGCTCAGCGTGGCACCGGGGCGCAGCAGCAGGCCCTTGCTGCTGATCAGCTCGCCTTGCAGCACGGTTTCATCATCGGCCAGCAGCTGTTCATAGCTGGCTTTCTCCAGGCTGGCACTGCTCTTGAGCTGGTACAGCCGCACCACTACCGAGGCCGGCTGGTCTTTTTCGTCGCCATTCAGCGCGGCGCGTGCTACCAGGTCCAGCTTCAGGCGCAGGGTCTGGCTGAAGAAGATCGCCTTGGTGGTATTGACGGTGGCTTCCTTGATGGTTTGCATGGCGCCGCAGCCGGCCAGCAGCAACGGACACAGCAGCACGGCAAGTAGTCGGGTGCGGGAAGAGTGTTTGGGCATGGTCGAGGCTTTCTTGATTCAGGATGGTCAGGCAGCCAGGCCACGGTAGCGGCCAAGGCGGATGTCGATGGGGTGGCTGCCACGCGCGCGGCCAGCCATGGCGGTGAGCCCGAGCCGGCCCTGGCCCTGCCGCCCCAGGCGGGTGGCAGGCAGTTGCGCCGGGTCCAGCCGCAGCACCAGTTCGGCATCGAACTTGAAACCTAGATAGATACGCAGCATCGCCAGCAGGTCGGTGTGGTCGCATGCACCGGGCAGCAGTGCTTCCGGCGCGTTCTGTGGCTGGATCACTACCCGTACCGTGCTGTTGCGGTCGATCACGCTGCGGCCCAGTACCAGCTCGCCGGCGCGCAGGGCGGCGCTGCCGGTGGCGGCTACCGTGTCCAGCCGGTGGCGCACCGGGTGGCAGGGCTGCACCAGTACCCGCGCATCCGGCCGTACCTGGCGCACCATGGCGGCCAACCCTTCAGCGGTACGGGTACGTTGGCCGCCTTGCCCCAGCAGCGCCATGCAGCGCTCGGCCACGGCGGCCTGCTGCTCGTTGTGCTCGCCGATGCCCAGGCCAACCAGGCCCAGCAACGAACGCGAAACCTTGTCGCGGGCGCCGCTCTGGTAGCCCACCGGGTAGCGGTATTTGCTCCAGCTGCGGTAGTACAGCGTGGCGATGCGGTGGCTGAACAGGTCCAGGAAGCCCGCCAGTGCCTCGTGGCCATCGCGGCGGGTGGCCATGTGCTCCGGCACATGCCAGGGCATGCGCGCATCCACGCCGTACAGGCCGAGGAAGGTGGTGCGCACCACGGGTGGCGCCTGTGGCCGTTCCGGGTCCAGCTCCACCCGTGCCAGCTCGCAGCCGGGAAAGCCTAGCGACGGCAGCGGGCAGAAGCGCACCGGCTCCTGTGCCGGGCTGTCGCAGCTGCCCAGCGCTGCCTGTTGCGGGGTGGCGCGCTCCAGCAGCTGGCAGAACTGGTAGAAGTTGAACTGCGTCGCCTGGCGCAGGATGGCCGGCAGCAGGCCGCTACCGCTTATCGGCGGGTAGAGCGTGCGCCAGCTCTGGCGGCGCGGTGTCAGCGGCGCGTTCATAGCGACACCGCCGGCGAGCTGGTCGGCGCCCAGGAGAGGCGCTTGCCGGCCGGCTGGCACAGCAGCACCAACTGGGTGAACAGATTCATATCGGCATAGGCGGCAAAGAAACGCTGCAGCAGCTCGCCAAACAGGTCGATATCGCCATCGCCGGCAAAAAAGGCGCTGTCCAGGGTGACGGTGATCTCCACCCCGCGCAGCACGCAGCCGCCGACCATGCGCGACAGCGGGCGGTGGCTTACCGCCTGGATGCCCTGCAGGCGGCGGCGGTTCATCTCGTCATCGGTCCAGTCATACAGCGCCAGCGTGCCGCGCAGCACGTCGGCATCCAGCAGCGACAGATAATTGGGCGCCAGGTGCGATAGCACCCGCCAGTGGAAGCGGTCTTCCAGCGGCGGGTACACCGGCAGGGTGGGGGCGGTGACATTGCGCACCGCGGTAACGCAGGGGTAGCCCACCGCCATTTCCAGGATCTGCGATTCGCGCAGCGCCTTGCGCGGCAGCAGGCCGTTGCAGCCGGTAACGCGCAGCGACAGCGTTTCCGCCGGCAGCTCGCCCTGGCTATCCCACACCCGGCCGCCCAGCACCAGCCAGGTTTCGTGCAGGCCGGAAGCGCCGCGTTGCACCCGGCTGTGGTAGTAACGCTCCGGCGCATCGTGGCGCAGCATGCCGCCACGGTGGCGGAAGTGGCTGAACGGCGTGTACTCGTGGCGGCTGCTGTCGCCATGCTCGAACGACTGCACCGCATCCACCGACCATGTCTCCACCTGGCCGCTTTCGTGCAGCACCGGTACCACGCGGTATTCCGGCTCGCGGTGATCCACCCGTATCGGCTCCGCTTCCAGCTCGAACAGGTTGATGGCCGGCGTGCAGTGCAGGCGGATGTTGCTGGCGTCGAATGGCATGTCCGCCGGGTAGCGGCTATCCAGCACCACGTCCACTTCCAGCCAGTCGGCGGCAGTGGGTACGCGGGCGATGTCCAGGCCGCACAGATCGAGGAACATGAACTTGTCGCGGAAGGTGAAGTATTCCAGCAGCAACTGGTAGCCGCCAAAAGCGTTGTCGGCCTTGGGCCATAGCCGCTCGCTGCTGTCGAAGCCGGCGGTTTCGATATGCATGCCGGCGGATAGCGCCGCCACCGCCAACTCGTCGCTGGCGCCGGGGGCGCGTACCTCGATGCGATGCACCTGCCGCGTCAGTGCCAGCCGCAGCGCGGAGGCCACCGGGGTATCGGCATGCAGGAACAGGCGGATGCGCGAGAAATCCATCTGCTCGCGCTTGCCCTGCGCCTCCAGCCCGAAGCGCAGCCGTATTGCCGAACGGCCATCGTTGCGCAGCACCGCGCCGGCTTCGCGCAGGTGCAGCGGCAGTAGCGGCACCGGCTGGGTGGTGCGGTACAGGCAGCGCACCTGCTGCGGCCCCACCGGCGTGCCGCGCAGCACCAGCCCCGGCGGCACCGCCTCGCCGTGCTGCAGCGCGTCCATCTGCGGCTGCAGCTCCACCACGGTAAGCGAGGGGATCATGCGCAGGTAATGCGGCCACAGCAGGCTCATCAGCCCTTCGGTCAGCTCCGGCAGGTCGTCGTCCAGCTTTTGCCGCAGCCGGCCGGTAAGAAAGGCAAAGCCTTCGAACAGCCGCTCCACGAAAGGGTCGCGGTCGCCGACGCGGTCCAGGTTGAGCAGCGCCGCCCGGTCCGGGTGGGCCTGGGCGAACTCGCGACCAGCCTCGCGCAGGTAGCGCATTTCGGCTTCGTAATATTTCAGGGTCAGATCATCCATGTTTGCTCCCCTCAGCTGCTTGCCTGGCCCAGCAGCAGCGCGCGTACCGGGTCGATGCTGGCCAGCGCGCCCAGCAGCGCATCGATGCGCGTCTGCAGTGCGGGTTTGTCCACGTCCTTGCGCTGTGCGCGCTGGCGCCAGATGCGCAGCTGCCGCTCCTTGATGTCGAATACCAGTGCCGGCTCCCAGTCCTGCAGGCGGAAATGCCCGGCCTCGGCATCCAGTTGCGCCAGCAGGTGCAGCGCCATGTCGCTGCGGCCATGCTGCTCCGCCAACTGGGCCAATAGCAGCCGCTGGCGAAAGCGCTGGCGGGCGCCGGGCTGCGGCGGCAGGGTTTCCACCCAGGCAAACGCCGCTTCCAGCCCCTTGTCCAGCGCCAGTTCCACGGCCTGCCGCTCTGCTGTCTGCCAGTCGCTGTCGCTGCTGCCGGGTGGCGGCGCTAGCGCCGGCTCACCTGCATCCAGGTCGCGGATTACCGCATGGCGGGCGATCCATTCCAGCGTGGCATCCTCGGCAAACGGGGTGCCGTCGCTGAAGCTCAGCCGTTCGATGCCGGCCAGCCGGTCGCGCATCTGGGCAAAGTCAGTGAGCAGAATGTCCTGGCTGATGGCGTACTCCGGCCCGCTATGGCCCTGCGCCTGCCAGGCGTAGCACTGCAGGTCCAGCCAGAAGTGGTTGGCGCCCTCGACAAAGGCCAGCTCCACCCGCTCCAGCAGCTCGTGCCACTGCTGCTGTAAGGCAAGCCGGCGCAGGTGCTGCTGCAGTTCCGGCCGTGGTGGCGGCAGCCTGGTGCGGCCCTGGGCATCGGCCGGCGGCGGGCTGCTTACCGTATCCCAGCGGATGCAGCGCAGCAGCCGGTAGGCGGGCAGGTAGCCGCTGCTCTGGCGGCGCAGGTACACCGCCATCTCGCGGGCACGCTCCAGCAGCTCGCTGCTGGATGCCACCTCGCCGTGGCGGCCAACGGCGGGCAGTGCATCGCCGGCGTTGGCCGCAGCCTGCACCGGTGCCGCCCGGTGCTCGCCGGCTTCGCCCATGGCCTCGAAGCGACCCAGCAGCGGCTGCAGATCGGGCCGCTGCGCGGCATCCCAGTCACCCACCCGCTGGCCGATCAACGCCAGTGCGGCGCAGGCGCGCTGCAGGTCTTCATCGCTGCTGTTATGCGTGCCGAGGAAGGCATCGAAGCGTTCGCCGTTCAGCCATTCCAGTGCCGCCTTGCGGCTTTCGGCGCGTAGCGGCAGCACGCTGTGCGGGTAGCGCTCCAGCAAGGCGGCCAACAGCTCCAGGCCGTCGGCGAAGCCGCGCAGGCCATCGGTGCGCAGCCGGGCGTAGGCATAGTAGGCGGCCGGGCGCAGGTCCTTGCACACATTGCGCAGCAGGCGTTCGCTGGCGGCCAGGATCAAGGCGTCGTTGAGGCCGCCCAGTTTGGCGACTTCTTCGCGTAGCGCCTGGAAGTCGTCTTCGTAGGCCGGGTCGATGCCTACCGGGTTGTCGCCGGGAATCGGCGCCACCCACTCGCGCCAGCGTTCCAGCCGCGAGCGCGCCAGGCTGGCCGGATCATTGCCGCCAAACAGCGACTTCAGAAAGGTGGGCAACAGATTGCTCATGGCTTAGGGCCTCGTGGTGGGGGCGGTTGCCGCCGCTGGTTTGGCGGCGGGCTTGCTTGTCTTGCTGGTGTTGGCCGCAGCCGGTTTTGGTACCTGCTGCGCCAGCCCGCCGGTATCGAACACCCGCGCCGGCAGTTTGAAGTGATCCAGCTGCAGCAGCGCCAGCGGGCCGCTGCCGGCCTGGGTGCGCAGCGTGTAGCGCAGCTGCGCGCCGTCATCCAGCGGCCAGACGAGGCGCCAGTCGCTGTTGTTCAGCCGCTCGGCCTTGGCTTTGGCCAGCAGGCGGATGAAGCCCCACGGGCCGGGGTAGTCCTGCTGTTTGCGCAGGCCGCTGTCCAGCGATTCCCACAGCAGGGTGCCGCCGGCTTTCAGCGGCTCGCCTGGCCAGGCCAGGTTCTGCCATACCGGGCGCTGATTGAAGTAGCGCACGCTCTGGCCGTCCAGCTGCAGCTGGCTGTCGGTGACCTTGGGGTGGCCCAGCGCCATCAGGCTGAAGCGGGTCTTGAGATCGCCCTCGGCATACAGCTGCCCGGCCAGCCAGGCCAGCTTGTTCAGGCTGTTGAGGAAGTCCACGTCGAAGCGCAGCGCCTGCGCGTACAGCGGGTTCGGCACCCACTGGTCGCCCTGTTTCTGCAGGATGCCGGCCAGCTCGTTGCCGGCGAAGCGCTGGATATTGCCCTGCGGGCCGATGAAACGCGCCAGCTCGGCCAGGCTGGCGTCGCTGTCGCTGTCGTTGAACGGGTAGCGGCCGGCGAAGCTGCTGTTGAACGGCCGCACCACGCGGGCATCCCACAGGCTGTTGAGGCTGGCGGCGGCCGGGCGCATCAGCGTGCGCCAGCCCTGGTCCAGCGGCTCCAGCAACAGGTTCTGCCCCATGCCGGCCCAGGCGCTGCCCAGGCTGGCGGCCACCAGCTGCGCGTAGTCGCGGGCGTCCACCAGCTCGCTGGCGCGGCCCTGGAACAGGTTCTGCGCCAGCTGGCGCGCGTAGGCGTCCGGGTCGGCGGCGGCGTTGACCTGGTCCAGCTTCAGGCGGGTGGCACTGGCGCGGTCGAGGTAGCGCTGCAGGCTCAGGCTGTCAGCAGGGGTGGCCGCAGCTTTGCCACCGCTGTCGGCCGCGCCTTCGATACTGCCGGCCAGGCGCAGCAGCGGGCCGAAGGCCTCGGCCAGCGGTGCTGCGGCGGCTTTGGGCTGGGTTGCCTGCGCCGCCGGGTCGGCATCGTCGCTGTTGAACACGTTCTTGGCCTTGTCCACCAGCGAATCCGCCAGGCTGCGCTGCTGTGCACCAGCCTGCGCCTGCCACACGATGGTCTGCATCAGGCCGGCCAGCGGCGACTGCTGGGCATCGGCATATATCCGCAGCTGCTCGGCACTGGCCGACAGGTTGGCCGCAGGCTGCCACTGGATGCGGTTCAGATAGCCCTGCCAGGCATGGGCGAAGTCGGCAAAGTAGCGGCGCTGCAGCGCGGCGGCGATATCGGCCGGCTTGTCACTGCTCTTGATCGCCTGCTGGCCCAGCACCCAGTCGCCATTGCTGGCCGTCTGTTGCGACAGGCGGCTGATCGCCTCCTTCACAAAGCCATCGTAGGCCTGGCGGGTGTAGACGCCGGGCAGGTTGCCTGCTACTCGCCACAGCCCGCGCGGATCGCGGCCGCCGGTCAGCGTGGCCAGCGGCAGATCGGGGAAGCGGGCGCGGCTGTCGGCCAGCAGCTGGCGGTACAGCGTATCGGAGGCCTGCTCCACGTCGATCAGCCCGGACAGCGTCTGGCGCGAGGCCTGCAGCAGCGCGGCATTACCGGGCAATGCCCACGCCGGATGCTGCGCCAGATGCGCGGCATAGAAGCGTGCCACCTGTTGCAGCCGGTCCGGCGACTGCTGGCGCCAGGCAATGGCGCCGCCTGCGGCCAACCGTGGCGCCAGGAAACCTGCATCGGCATGCGCCGGTTGCACCAGCATCAGCCAGGCTTTCAGCGCCTCGTAACCCTGCTGACTGATAGCGGCGGTGGTGCTTGCGGCGGGAGTGGAGAGTGGGGAGTAGGGAGTGGGGGACGTGGTACCGACTTGCACTGTGCCAACGGCCTCAGCACTTGTCGTAGTGCTGGGAGTATTGGCCATCGAGAGCGGCGCGATCAGCCCGCTGCCATCCAGCGGTACCGCGCTCAATGCCTGCAACTGCAGCGCCAGCTGTGCCTGCACCGGCGCCGCCAACCACTGCCGCGCCGCCGCGCCATACGGCGCCCAGGCGCTGGCCAGCAGGTCGTCGTCGCGGTTCATGCCGATCCGCAGCAACCACGGCGCACCACGCTGCTGATGCGCCTCCAGCACTGCGATATCCTGCTGCACCGCCACCAGTGCGGCCAACCCGGCCTCCGGCGTGCGCGCCGCCTGCAGCGTGGCAAGGTTGCCGTGCAGCTGGCGCACGAACGCGCGGTTGGCCTGGTAGGACAGAACTATCCACACGGCGGTAACCGCCGCCAGCAGGAGCACGCTCCAGCACAGCCAGAACTTCAGCCCCGGCCGGGTGCGGCGCGCATAGCTGTGACGGAACTGCCGCAGCCAGGCGGCAGGCAGTTGTACATTCAGCGCGCTGTCCAGTGCCGACTGCGGGGCGGCGCGCGTCGCATCGGGAGCTGAGCGTGGGGGGTCAAACCCGGCCGCAATGCCGGCGCCGGCTCCCGCCCACACCGGCGCCGGGCAGAACCACATTCCCACCAGATACTGCTGGCGGTGCAGGCGCTGCCCCAGCCGCTCGCAACCGGCGGCCAGCGCCGCGCCCTGGCGCTGCAGCCATTGCGACAAGGCGGCATCGAAATGCCACGCCAGGCCACCGGCCATCGCCGTCACGCCGGATGCTGCCAATGGCGCCTCCAGCTGGTTGAACAGGGCCAGGGTAATTTCGGCGCGGTTGGCCTGCTCGCGCCAGCTCAGCAGAATCGGCGGCGCCGCCTCCGGCCGCTGGCCGCTGACCTGTGCCGGGCTCAGCAGCAACTGCACCGGCAAGGCCACGCCACACTCTGCGGCCAACCCTGCCAGCGCCGCGCCACCATCTGGCGCCGAGCTGTGACTGACGAGCACAATGCCATCCGCCGGCTGCCGCCACCGCCCACGCAGCCGCGCCCAGCCACCGTCGGGCGGCGTGGCGCCACTCCAGACCAGCACCGCCTGCCGCGCATCCAGCCAGCCCTGCTCGATCAGCCACGGGAAATGCGCCCGCACCAGCGCCTCGTCGCCGGCCACCAGCAACCATAGCTTGCGCCGGCGCTGCCACCAGGTGTGCTGGGCGGCGAGGTGGCGCTGCAGGGCGGGGTGCCAGGCGGGGGACGTGGGGGGGTGATCCTTTTGCGTGCCGTTTGTGCTGAAATCTTCTGGCGGCTTTGCCTGTAAAAAAGGCAACAGCAATTTTTTGACGAAACCATTACTTACCGCGCGGACAAGCGGGATGATCAGCAACGCAGCCAGGGCTGCCATGGCCACTACGCGCCATGGCCCGGAAAGATGCATTGCGTCAGTAAAGTGCATGGCATTGCCGCCTAGCAGCGAATAAAAGCTGATAGCAATGCCGAAGATGGCCGCAACAACAAGGATGATATTCATCATGGGTAAGATTCACTGGAGGAAAAGGCAGTAATCCTGACCAGCGTCTGGCTGGCCTCGTTCTTTACTGCACATAACGCGGTGGTGTCGGTGTTGATGCTGGCCGCTTCAGCTGCCAGTGCCAGGCAAGTCCACTCCCGGAGTGGGCCGAGCTTGCCAAGCAGGGTATCCAGTAGCAATGGTGGTTGTTGAGCAGTGTTTTGCCCGGCAATGTCAGCAAACCGCGCTAACAATTCCCCTTGCTGCTGCGAAGAGTAGCCTGTGATCCACCACTGGCTGTTGCCTGGCATGCCGTGTTGATGCAGTAACCAGGTCGCCATATCGTCTTGGCCACCATCTGTTGCAATTTGCATTGGCCGGTACAAGCGGGCGATGGGTTGTGGGCTTATTTCTGGCCGCATGTACTCTGGTACCAGCAACAGGGCTACACCACACTCGGTGAATGCGGCTTCGCTTTGGGCATCGTGTAGCTGAGTGACAAGAACCAGCAGACAGTTTTTCTCTGTGCCGTCCAGCCACTGTGCAATGCTGGCTGCCGGGTTGTGAGGCGTAGGTGCTGTTTTACCGCTTAGCCAGTGATTGCTGAGCGCCAGCAACCGAGTTTGCACCAGATGGCTGTTGTCGCTCGCTTGCGTACCCACTATTCCCAGGCTGGCGATATCAAATAGCTGAGTGGGTACCCCCATCAACCCTTCTCCCACGGCAATGATCAATTGGTCGATGAGTTGCTGTTCGCGAGCTGATACTGCGGCCCCCGGATCAATACTCTGCAATGGTCGGCAACTGTCAGGGCGGGCGGTAAGCGGGCCAGAGGGGTGTTCGGCCGGCTGCATCAGTCGCTCGGCAACATACTCATCCGGCAGCATCACGGCGCTTGCCAGTATGGTGCCGCTGCGTTTTGCCCAACCAGACCACTGCCCCAGTATTTCTGCATTGCTGGCGTTATAAAGCTGCACGGCTTTGCTGGCGCGCTGCAGCAGATAGCGCTGGGTACCGAACAGCAGCAACCATAGCCAGAGCGGAAACAAGGGCGCAGGAACCCAGGCAGACAAGCTCAGGATTGACTGTCCGGCAGGCAACAACAATAGCGCCAGACCAGCACAACACAGCAAGCTCAGCACGAACAAGCTGCTCCAAAGTGCAATGCGGATTGGCGCAGGTGCTGGTACCACTGGAGGGGTCACAAAAGGCCAGGCCATGCTTACTCGCCAAAGCCATTGCTGCTGGCAAGCAGCATGCAGCCGCAGCCAGCCCGGAAGCCATGCAGGGCTACCTGGCGGTTTTCGGAAAGGAAGTGGCCATCTCCCGGCAAGATGGGGCTGATGCTGTGGCCTTCCTTCGGGCAGGACACCAAGTCGCCTACCAATGCGGCTGGTAGATTGTCGATCAGTATCGTTGAACTGGCAGTGATCACCCGCCCACCGTGGTCGGTGCTGTCGTTGAGTCGAATAACGCCTCGCATGCAAGCTCCTCCTAAGAAATAGAAAACATAGCCCCCCGGTTACTGCTGCGCGGGTGGCTGCCCCCCATAAAACCCCGCCGGTGGCTGTCCCTCGCCGTAACCCTGCTGCAGCGCCTGTATCTCCGGCAGAGCCGGCCAGGTTGGCCGCAGACGGATGCTGCGCAATATCTCCTCCAGCCGCGGCAGGCTGTGGGCGAAGGGGGACGGGTCTACCTTGAGTGCGCGCCTGGGCTCGGTTTCGTCGTTGTTTTCGTGCGGCACCTGGTCCTGGTGCAGGGTCTTCAGCTCCACCGACAGCCAGGGCAGGGCCTGCGAACCGGGTACTCCGCCGGTGCCGGTGTACAGCCGGTATACCTCGAAAGTGCCGCGCGCCTTGCGCTGGGCGACTACCCGCTTGCTGTGCGGGCTGCCGTCCAGATAGTTTTTGCTATCCCAGTAGCGCCACGGGGTGAGCGCGCCGACGGTGCCGCCCTGGCTGGCCGGGCGCGGCCCCAGCATGGCGCTGCGCGGGCCGATATGCTGCAGCGGCTGGTAGGCACCGGGGTCGCGGGTATCGCTGGGCGACAGGGTGGCCATGCGCAGGCTGTCCGTCAGCGGGGTATTGCCATCGTCACCGCCGTCCCCCTTGGGCAGCACGCCGGTGTCAATGCGGTACACCACGCCGGGCGCGTCGGCATAGCGCAGGTCGGCGGTGGCGGTATAGGCCAGCTCGCCGTTGTCGGCGATCAGGCCGTAGGGCACGCAGATGCCGGGGGTGGTGGGAATCTGGTACGGCGCGCGCGGCTGCAGGCGGCGGGCCATGTCGCGCAGGCCGTCGATCTGCCAGCCGCGCTCTTCCGGGGTGAGATCGTCCCAGCTGCGGCCATAGGTAAACTTGTACAGATAGGGCTGGCGATAGACATAGGCGGCGTTCTGGTAGCCCAGGCTGTCCGGTGTGTCCAGCGGGAAGCTGTAGTCGGTGTCGGCAGTGGCGAGCCGCCGGCGTGCATTATCCAGCTCCCGCTGATAGTAGTTAACCAATGTGGGGTCGGTATTGCTGGTCTGTTCGGCGGTGAGCTCCGCAATTGCCTGTGTCATGTATTTGACGATGCGGCGCTTGTCGCCTTCGACATGATTCACCGCGCTGAGAAAAGCCGCCTTGCCGGGGTCGTGGATCACTTCCAGCTTGATCCTTGCCAGCCACAGTTCGGTAATCACATTGTCTTGCAGGGTGGTGTCGGTGCCTTCACCATCGGGGATGGCATAGTCGGCATAGTCATGGCCGGGAGGGCCATCGCCTACCTTGAAAACGAGGCCATTGGATGCATGCAATGGCCAGATCAGCTGATCGCGGACGCTGAACACGTAGCGGCCCAGGCATTCCTGGCGGGTGGCGCCAGGGGCGGCATAGCTGGCGGCGGCCAGCTGGCGCAGTGCCTGCTGCTGCGTGTCCGGCGGTGGCTGGTCGGCGTGGCTGCAGGCGGCCAGCAGTGCCAGCAGCAGCGCTGCGCGTGGTGGCGGTTTCATCATGCCTGGTTCTCCTCGCTGTGACTGGCCAGGGCGCTGGCCGTGCCGGTATCGGCCGGGGTGTCGGTCTCGGCCAGCAGGGTGGTGTTGAGGCCGGAGAAGGCGTTTTCCCCGGCGGTCCAGGTCCAGGGCAGCGCGACGATGAAGCCCTCCAGCCCGCTGGGGGCGCTGGCGGGGGCACGGCTTATGGCCTTGGCGGGGGCGCTTGCCGGCTGGCGCAGCTCCCAGCTGCACAGTGGCTCATCGGGTGCTGGCGGGCGCCAGAACAGCGGCTGGAACGGCATGGCGCTGCGCAGCCAGCCGGGTTCGGCCAAGGGGTCGCCCGGCTGTTGCGGAGTGAGTCTCTTGCCAGGCTGCCAGGTTGGCCAGATGGAGGAGGCCAGCTTGACGGTGAACTCGTGTTGATCTTTCTCACTTGGTGCAGGCGGGGCTTTGGGTACGTAAGCGAAGGCTGCAGCATAGGCTTGCGCATTGTTGAAGGCCCGTTTCTGGATCGCCTGCCAGGTAGCCTTGGCGGCTGGTTGATCCAGCAGTGTCGCGTCCTGCAGGCCGAACAGTTGCTGCCATAGCTGCTTGCGCAGCGCCTGTATGCTGCTGCCGACCGATTGCAGCTGCTGGCCATCCAGCCTGGCCTGGCTGCTGGCAGTATCGCGGATCAGCAGTGCCAGCTCGGAGTCGCGGCCGCCTTCCAGGCTGCGGTCGTTGATATTGGCCGAGCCCAGCAGCATGGCGCGGTCGTCGGCGATCAACAGCTTGCTGTGCACGTAGATCTGCTCGGTCACCGGGGTGGGCTTGCCATCCGGCCCGGCCAGGGTGTCCCAGTGGCGCAGGTTGAGCAGGGTCAGGTATTGCTGCCAATCATTTGGCGCATTGCTGGCCAACTCGGCTGTTGACATGGTGGGCAACTTCTTTTTTTGGTCTGGCGTGCCATTTTTCTCCAGCCAGGCGCGTCGAATCTGGTTGACCAGGCTTGCGCTGCCGAATACCAGGCTCTGCATGGTGAGGTGTACCTGGCTCATCACTATCAAATCATTCAGCGGCCCTTCCGGATGCAGCGGCAGCAGCAGGTAGACGTGAAATGGCTGTTGATCCAGGATGGCGCTGCGGATCCGTGCCGCCAGTGCCTGCGCCACCGGGTTGTACAGCGCAGTCTGCTGCTTGCCCAGGGCCTGGGTCGCCTGCACCGTGGCGAAGTTGGCCAGGTTGGTGTTGAGGTCGTGCAGGAAGGCCTGGTCTTTGCCGATGAGCTTGCTGAGGCGCGGCAGCATGCCCCAGTGGATCTGGCGCAGTATCTGCTCTGGCGTGGTGTTCTGCCGTTTGATGCCCAGTGCCGTGGCATAGCGCTGAAAGGCGGGGGAGCAGCGCGGGTCGCGCAGGGCACCCATGGGCTGGCCATCCCAAGGGCGGGTGCTCTGCTGCGCATTGTGCTGCGAGTCGGTGCCAAAGGCGGACTGAAAGAACTGCCCCTCAATATAGAGAAAGTGCTGGGCGCTGCCGATGAGCTGGAGCATGGCGCGCAGGCAGTCGCGCTGCGCGGCGGTGGGCTGGGTGGTGCCTGGCGTGCCTTTGGCTTCATCGCTGCGCATCTGCTTAGGCGCGCTGCGTAGCACTTGTACCCACAGGCTGCCGTTGCCGGCTGGGACAGTCTCGGGCAGCGGCAATTTGGGCAGGGTCTGTACCGATAGCGTGGACAGCGGGGGCATGTCGCCAGCCTTGGTTTTGAACAGGGCTTGCAGCACGCTGTTGATGCCACGGGTGAGCTCGTCGCTCAGTTGCAGTTGGCGGTCTTTGTAGCGCTGGTGCAGCCCGTTCCAGCGCAGCACGAAATTGCGTGCCAGCTCGGTTGCCGCCGGGCCTTGCAACTTGGCGTGCACATCGTGCCAGGGCATTCTGGGCTGACGTGCCGGGTCGTGTGCCATGCCGCTGTGTGGGGCGCAGCGGCGCAGTTTTGCCGGGTCGAGCAGCGCGGCTAGCGGGGCGCTGCGGGTTTTGTGCGTCAGCGTGGCCAGGCTGGTGCAGGCTGCCAGTACCAGTGCTTCCACGGCACCGGCGGCATTGTTGTATAGCGCGGGCGGCAGGTCGTCTAGATTGTTGCCGCGCAGCCAGCCCAGCAACCAGCCCAGCGTGCTGGCATTTTGCGGATCCAGCCCCTGCAGGGTCTGGCGCACGCTTGCCGGCAGGCGTTGCCAGGCTTCAGTTGCCAGCCAGTTGATGGCCTCGCTGCCGGCTTGTTCGATGCGATTGCGTATGCTGTCTGGTACAAGGGCATCCAGTGCCGCGTCTTGCATGGCCAGTATGCCGTCCCCCATGCGGCTGGCTTGCGCCATGATGGCGTCCAGTGCCGCGCTGGCCCCGTCTTTGGTCTGGTTCCAGACTTGGATTTCCGAGGGGGAGGCCCACCACACCGGATCCAGCCAGCCGGGCAGGACTTCGTCACTGCCACTGCTGGCCCATAACAGCTCGCCAAGCGATATGTAGCGAGCCATGTCCTGGTTGTTAAGCGTGTTGATGCGTGGCACGCAGGGGTTGTAGAACTCATTGCCATGGCGACCGGCAGCCTGCAAGGAGAAATTGGTATCGTCGCGCCGACCATAGGCCAGATCCATGCCGCCGGCAAAGGCGGTGTGGTTATCGACAACCACCAGTTTTTGGTGATGGGAAAACCCCAGTGTGCCGAGTGGGGCGGGCAGGTCGCTCTGGCCGATGGCGGGCATGGTCCAGGCGCGCGGTGCCTTCAGGCCGGCATTCAGATGGTTGAGGATCAGTACTGTTTCCAGCAAGCCAACCTGAAAGGCGAGCGGCGGCGGTGCCAGCCAGGGCATGACATATATCTTGAGCTTGGGCTGGGCATGCAAGGCCCGGTGAAGCAACTGGAACAGGGTAGTGCCCTTGCTATCCATGCTGACGTCGGCATTGATTTGCCAGCCGGCAATGAAAATGCTGCTTTTGGCGGCGGCAATCGCCTTGGCTACCGCACTGAAATAGCTGACGCCATCAGAGAAGAAGTCCGCCTGATTGCCCTTGCTGGGCGGCGAGAATGGTGGTGGTGTTTGGGAGGTGCCATGCGTGTCGAGGTACTTTTCCAGTATGCCGCCCTCGGGAATGCGCATGCGGGGAAAGCTGTCCGCCATGCCTGGGCCGTGCAAAAACCAGCCAGGGATGGCCGCACTGTCGCTGGGGCCGCTAGGGCTGTGGATCTGGGTGGTTTGTCGCTTTGCCATAATGCTGCTCCGAAACGTTCAGCGCTTTAGCGCCTGGTAGAGTTGCGCGGCACGGGTAGAGAAGGCGTCCTGCGCGAAGCCGGTCTCCGGCTGCAGCGCATCGCCCCCCTGGCTTTCCGGCATATCTGCCACCACGCCACTGGCGTTGAGTGCGCGCTGCAGCTTGTCTTCATCCGTCCAGTTTTCTTGCTCGATTTCCACGTTGAGCCGAGAGCTCTGCCCTGGATACAGCAGCCAGGTATGCATGGGGTGCTGGCAGTATTTTTCCGACAGCAGCGCTTTCTGTTGTTTGTTGAGCTGGATGCGACCCTCTGCATCGCTGATGCCTTCGGCCAGTACATGCTCGGCAGCCACATCCATGGATTGCGGCTCCGGCCCGTAAACGATCTTCCATGGGGTATTCGCCAGCGCATGGCCATCCGGCCCAGGCGAGTCCGCCAGGCGTAGGCGGAAATCCAGTTTTTGCGGCGATAGTTCAGACTTGGGCAAGTTGGGCAACTGGGCGCTTTTGGCTTGAGGGGGACATTTCTGCAGGCTGATGGCGTGGCACAGGATGTTGTCTGGCGTGCCCAGGTGTACCTGACCGTCTTTCAACTGGATCCAGGCGCCGCCGCAGCTAAGCAGTAGTTCATCCTTGGCGGTGATCACTACCTTGTTTTCGGTGCTGGTAATGGTCAACTGTTGGCGTGCGGTCAGCTCCAGCGCATCGTTCTGGGCCTGCACTTGCACCTTGCCCTTGTTGGCCAGCAGCTTGATGCCGGCCTGATGGGCAAACAGGCTGATCGCCTGGCCGGCGGCGACGGTGAATTTCTTCCACACGCCATAGTTGGCATGCCCTTTGGCGGTGCATATCAGGTTGCCATCCGTGCTGTGCTGCACGCTGCCCCCTGCGGTTATCGCTACGCCAGATGGGGCGGAGAGCAGAATGGCGCTTTCCTGCAGTGCTTTGATTTTTTGCTGCAGCAGTTCGTTCTGGGTTTGCAAGTCTGCCAGCTCTGCCTGAGCGGTTTTGGCCAGTTCATTGAGCTGCTGCATCTGTTGTGCGGCGCCTTGCAGGCGTTGCTCCGCCTGGCTCATATCAAGCGACTTACCAAGTGCTTTTTCCTGGGCTTCAGCCGAAATAAAAATCCCCTTGCCCGCCCGCAGCGCCCCCCAGTGATCGCTACGCAGCTCGAAGCCTTCGCCGCGCGGCTGGCGCTGGGCGTCCACCAGGTGGCCGAGGTTGAGCTGGGTTTTGCCGTATTCGGTGGACAGCTTGATGTGCTGCTGATTGTCCTTGTCCTCCAGCCGGATCTTGTTGTTGCTGGGGGTGCGGATCACATTGCGGGTGTGGTTCTTGTTGGTGACCAGATCCGGCTTGGTCTGGTCGTGCAGCGAGGTCAGCAGGTAGGGGCGGTCGATGTCGCCGCCCTGGAACGCCACCTGCACCTCGGTGCCGTCGATCAGCGGGAAGTGGAAGCCGTAGGTATCGCCGGCATACGGTCGTGCCAGGCGCATCAGCCGGCTGCTGCCGGCCGGCGGCCACTGGCCGTTGCGTGCCTGCTGGTCGAACAGGTATTGCACCCGGTACAGGCCGTGTTCATTGAGGTAGGCGTTGGTGTAGCGGCTGGGGCTGGTGATGCGCGCCGGGATGGTGCCGCTGATGGTGGGCTTGGGCGTGGTCTGTGGCAGCCGGTAGATGCGCTCGGCGGGAATGGCGCTGAACTCGCTCAGCCAGGCGGCATTGCGCGCCGCGCGGTGGCGCACCTGGGTGATGACCCAGCCGAACTCAGCCTGTGGGTCCGGCGTGCCATCGGTGCGGAAGATCTGCGCCGGGGCGAAGGCCAGCACGTTGGCCGCACCGCTGGCCACCACCTGGCGGGCGAGGTTGATCTCCTGCTGCAGCCGCGCCGCCTCCAGCCCCTGCTGCGGGTCTTTCTGGTGCGTGCCCCAGCGGTAATCGCTGCCGATCAGCCCGCCCTGTTTGGGATTGGCCAGCTTGCTGCCCCGCAGATCGGCACCGCCGCTCGTGCGGTAGTTGTAATCCAGCCGCTGGATATTGCCGGTGACCGGCGTGGCGGTGACGCGCAAGCTGTGCACCGCCTCCTGCTGGCCGCTCTCCAGCCCGGCATCCGGGCGGTACAGCGCCACCTGCTGCGCTGGCAGGTAGTGGCTCTGGTCATCGGCGAACACCACCACCTCGTGGTCGTCCTGCTGGGTGAAGTAATAGAACAAGCCGGCGGCTTCGCAGCAGCGCTGCAGGAATGCCAAACCCGTCTCGTTCCAGCGGGTGATGTGTTCCAGCAACGGGTAAGAGTGCGTGGTGCGGATCTGGAAATCCTGGCCGGCGAGGCCGATGTCCTCGCGCAGCAGCTGATTGATCAGCGCCGGAATGTCCAGGTTCTGGTACAGCTTGCTGTCGGTGACATCCGCCAGCCGCGCCAGCCGTGGCGCCAACTCCAGCTGGTACACCGATTCCTCCACGCTGCTGCTGAGCCGCGTCGCCTGGCGAATCACCCCGGCCCAGGCGCGCACCGGCGCGCGGGTGGCCTCGGCGAAGGGCATGCCATCGGCCAGCGCAGCTTCATTGACCGGGCTGACGGTAAAGCGGGCGGGGCGGTCGAGCAGGGCGAGCAGATCGAGTGGGGAACGGCAGGTGACGGTGAGGGTGAGGCGGTAGGGTTGGCCGATGGCCTCGGTGATATCGAGCGTGCGCACCGACAGCGCCAGCGGCAGGCCACCCGGCCCCTTCACGCCTGGAATGGACAGGTGATATGCCTGGATGGCCATGGTGATTCCTCCGCGAAAAACGAATGGTCACCTCGGAAAATCCCAGCTTTCGTCGCGATACTGCGTTGCTCGCTTAGAAATCCGGGTTTTCCGAGGCGCCCTAGTGAAATGCAC
Source organism: Vogesella amnigena (assembly GCF_042648905.1). NCBI lineage: Bacteria > Pseudomonadati > Pseudomonadota > Betaproteobacteria > Neisseriales > Chromobacteriaceae > Vogesella > Vogesella amnigena. Next base: position 56,057 of record NZ_JBHRYH010000002.1, read on the forward strand.
CGGGCAGCCTATGCCGCCCGGTGCCTGACTACCGGTTGTTACGCTTAGTTTTTGGCCTTGGGCATTTGCGAAACCAGCGACAGGTTGATGTCCAGCCCTTCGATCTGGAAGTGCGGCACCACGAACAGCTTCACGCGGAAGAAGCCCGGGTTGTCCTCGATGTCTTCCACGGTGACGCGGGCTTCGCGCAGCGGGTGCGAGGCCTGCAGTTCGTCACTGGGGTCGGTCATCTCGGTAACCAGGTTCTTGATCCAGTTGTTCAGCTCCAGCTCCAGCACGCGGCGGTCCTTGGTGGTGCCGATGTTTTCGCGCTGGATCAGCTTCAGGTAGTGCGCCAGCCGCGACAGCAGGAAGATGTACGGCAGGCGCGCGTTGATGCGGCTGTTGGCGGTGGCCTGCTTGGTTTCATACAGCGCCGGCTTTTGCGCCGAGTTGGCGGAGAAGAAGCAGGCGTAGTCGCGGTTCTTGTAGAACGACAGCGGCGAGAAACCCAGGTTGGCAAACTCGAATTCGCGGGTTTCCGGAATCAGCACCTCGGTGGGGATCTTCACCTGGTTGCCGGTACCCAGGTCGTACAGGTGGATCGGCAGGTCTTCCACCAGGCCACCGGCCTGCGGGCCGCGAATCTGTACGCACCAGCCGTTCTTGATGAAGCTGCGCACCATGTTGGCCGCAAAGGCGAACGAGGCATTGGCCCACAGGTAGCGGTTGTGGTCCGGGCCTTTTACCTGTTCCACGTAGTTGAAGGCGCGCACCGGAGTGGTGTCCGGGCCATAGGGCAGGCGAGCCAGGAAGCGGGGCAGGGTCAGGCCGATATAGCGGGCGTCGTCGCTGTCACGGAAGCTCTTCCACTTGATGTATTCGGCGCGGTCGAAGTAGTTGGCAATGTCCTGGATGGCGGCGACTTCTTCCATCGAATCCTTGCCGAAGAAGGCGGCGCCCACCGAGCCGATGAACGGCATGTGCGCGGCGGCGGAAACCTTGGACAGGTTGCGCAGCAGCGCGATGTCTTGCGGGCTGCGGTCGAACTCGTAATTGGAGATGATGGCGCCGATCGGCTCGCCGCCGGGGGTGTCGTATTCCTGGATATAGGTGTGGCGGTACAGCCCGCTCTGGATCACTTCCGGGGTGTCTTCAAAATCCTGGCGCAGCGCATCCTTGGCCACGTCCAGAATCTCGATCTTCACGTTTTTGCGGAAATCGGTGCGGTTCACCAGGAACTGCAGGCCGCGCCAGGCGCTTTCGATCTGCTGGAAGGTCTCATGGTGCATCACCGCATCCAGCTGGCGGCTGATCTGCTCGTCCAGCGCGGCGATGTGGAAGTCGAGCAGGCTCTTGTCCAGGCGATCCACCTGCTGCGCGGAGCCCTGCACCATCTTCAGGAACACATTCACCGCTACCGCGATGCGTTCATCCAGCGAGGATTCGGACAATGCCTCGCTGTTCTGGAAAGTTTCGAATGGCCGGGCATGGCTTACCGGGCTGAGGTTGATGCGGTTACACAGCGATTCATAGACGCTGGAAGGGTTGTCCAGCACCTGCGCGCTGCTCGGCTCTGCCGGTTGGGTAGAAGTATTCATGATCAGGGTTCTCCAGTGCTCAGGCCTCATGGTCCACGGGGGCAATGCGTTCCAGCTCGGTGCGCAGGTTGTCGGTAAGGGCGGGGTCTTTCAGGATTTTTTCCAGTTCGCGGCGGAACGAGGCGTTATCCAGCAGGTTGGATTTCAGGTCGCGCAGCAGATTGCGCATTGCCAGCAGTGCGGAAAGCTGCGGAATGCGACGTGCCACCTCTTCCGGGCTGAAATCCTTCATCGATTTAAAATCCAGGTCTACCGGTAATTCCGAACCGTCGCCGGCCAGTACGTTTTCCACGGCAATCCGGGCTTTGGGATTCAGCTCCGCCAATACGGCATTAAAGTTGTTTTTATTGATAGAGACCTTGGGTCGCTCGGCCACGATACGCGTATCCTGCCCCTGGCTGAAATCACCCATTACCACCAGTTTCAGTGGTAATTCCACTTTCTTCTGTGCGCCGCCGGTATGCAGGTCAAGCTTGATATTGACCCGTGCTGGCGGGACTTCATTCTGGAAACTTTCAGCCATGGCTACCTGACTCCTGAAATGCCTGTTTTTGCGAATCGGTATTATCTGAATACCGCTAGGAAAACAGGTGTATTGATAAATACATCTCGACCATCAACTAAGAATAAATATTTATCAAAATGAAGCGTCGCCAATTGAAGCTGAATTGACGATTGCCATTTCGATTTGGCGGATATTACAATTCGTCCATGACGCTGGCAATATCATTTGACTGTGATGAAGTTTGATTCGGCGCTCATTAATTAATCCGCGAAATAATTGGCATCAGAAAATGCCTAAATATATTTGGCTCAGTAAAAACTAAATTGAAATTATTGCGAGCGGCTTTTTTACTGGCTGCCGCTCGCTGTGAACAAATAAAGCAACCCTTTCCCGGCGATAAGCCGGCACGGGAATGAAATGGAGCGTGGCTGGCATGAATTTGCATCCTCCGCTGTGGCATGAAGGCGCCTTGCTGCTGCCACAGCATTTTCAGCAACAGCAGCTGCTGCATGCTGCGGAAGCCGCATCTGCTGCGCAGCTGGCGGTAGCTCACCCATGGGGGGTGCGAAGAGTGCTGTGGGATAGCGCAGCGCTGGAGACCGGCCACCTCAAGCTGCAACAGTTGCAGCTGCGGCTGCCGGATGGCAGTACGGTGGATAGCCGGCGTGGGCAGCCACTGCCGGCGGCACGGCTGCTGTCGGATGTGCCGGCTCAGCTATCGGCGTTTACCGTGCTGCTTGGCCTGCCACTATGGGAAGCGGAGGGCAATAACGTGGCGCAGCCGGGCGAGCATCACGCCCGTGCCCGGCGTTTTGTCGCCGCGCATGAGCAAGTGGCTGGCCTGTTCGGCGAGGAGCCCAGTGAAATGGGGGTGGCCAGGCTGAACCTGGTGCTGCTGCTGGAGCACGAGCCGCAGGCGGATTACGTGTGTTGTGCGATAGGGCGTTTCGTGCGCAATGCCGCAGGTAGCTTCGAGCCGGATACCGGCTGGCTGCCGCCAGCGCTGACGCTGGATGCCCATGACAGCCTGCAGGGCGTGGCCAGCCGCATGGCGGACATCCTGCTGGCGCGCAGCGTGCGCCTGGCGGCGCGGCGCGGCGAGCGTAATCAGAACCTGGCGGATTACTCGGTATCCGATGTGTCGCTGTTCTGGTTGCTGAATGCGGTGAATGGCGCCTGGCCGGATCTGCTGCACCTCAGTCGCCACCCGGTGCAACACCCCGAGCGGCTGTGGCTGGTGCTAGCCCGACTGGCGGCTGCCTTGGCCAGCTTCTCGCTGGAGCCGGTACTGCCGCGCATTCCACCCTATCGGCACGACGATCTGCAAGCGGTATTCGGCCAGCTGGAGGCGCTGGTGCGCGAGCTGCTGGACACGGTGATTCCGTCGCCGGTGGTGCCGTTGCAGCTGGAGCGGCTGCGGCCAACCTTGTGGCACGCCACGCTGCACGACGAGCGCCTGCTGCAGGATGCCGATTTCTTCCTGTCGGTGCAGGCGGCGGTGCCGGGCCATCAGCTGCAGCAGCAGCTGCCGGTGGTGGCAAAGATCGGCGCGCCGGACGAGGTGGAGCGCATCCTCAATTCCGCGCTGACCGGCGTGCCATTGCAGCCGCTGGAGCGGGTGCCGTCCGCAGTGCCGTTGCGGCTGGAGAACCAGTACTTTGCGCTGGACGGTCAGCACCCTGCCTTCCGCCGCATGCTGGATGCCCGCAGCTGCAGTCTTTATATCCCGGCATCGCTCACCGATGCGGTGCCTGAACTCTTCGCGGTACTGCGTGCATGAGCTCCCAATCGATTCTGCCCCCGGATGCCACCCTGATTGGCACCTTGTTCCGTGATACCGCCATGCAGGTGATCTTGCTGGCGGATGGTGCCACGCCACCGGATGCCGGTAGCTGGCGCGCAAATGCCATCAGTCTGGTGGCACAGCTGCGTAGTGCACTGACCGAAAACCAGGTGCCGGAGGCCATGGTGGACGAGATCTGCTATGCGCAATGTGCGCTGCTGGATGAGCAGGCGCTGGCACAGATGGCGCGTAGCAACGAGGCCGCCTGGTCGGTATGGGCCGCCGAACCGTTGCAAGTGCATTTCTTTGGCAATTACAACGCCGGCGAAGAGGTGTACCAGCGCATTGCCACGCTGTTGCTGCAGCCGACGCCCTCGCCACTGCTGGTCGGCAGCTACCGCACCATGCTCAGCCTGGGTTTTATCGGTAGGCATGGCCGGCTGGATGCGCCTGAACGGCTGGAAGTCTGCCGGGCACTGAATGGCGCCGCCGGCCAGCCGGAGTTGCCATCGTTGCAGGTGGCTGCCGGCGCATCGCGCTGGCTGGCGTTCTGGCGGCGCTATGGCCTGCTGGGCTGGACGTTGACGGCGCTGCTGATCGTACTGTTGCTGTGGCTGCTGCTGGGCTGGCATATGAGCAGCCTGGCAGGACAACTGGCCAGGGGCGGCGCATGAGCAACAGGCGCCTGCGCTTTGTACTGCTGAGCTGCTGGGCGGCGCTGCTGGGGCTGGGCTTGCTGCTGTTCTGCCTGCCGCTGGGCGGCTGGCTGCGCTGGGGGATGGTCGCATTGTTGCTAGCCGTGCTGCTGCTGGCACTGTGGTGGCGGCTGGGGCGCGGGGAACTGGATGGCGAGCGGCTGGCCTGGCTGCCAGTTGGCGTGGATCCGGCAACGCCGGTCATTCTGTGGCGGCTTGCAGCAAGTGCTGATACCGCCCCGGTGGCGGTGCTGCACGATGGCCAGGCGCTGTGGTTGTACGCCGCCGATGGCGACCAGTTGCAGGCCTTGGCCGAAGATATCACCCACTGGCGCGGCCGGCCGCCGGAGGCGGCGTTGCTGCTGGTGGCGCCGGCCTTATGTCAGCAGCTGGGGGCCTTGCATGGCGAAGTCGCCGCCTGGCGTTATGGCCTGCAGCTGCTACGCCAGCGCTACGGCAAGCGTATTTCGCACTGGCTCGGCTTGTATGTTCCTGGGCAGCAGCTGGAGGCCGCATCGCCTGCCTGGCGCGGGGTGCTGTATCACCCGGATCAGCCCGCGCAGCCAGCCGCCGCGCTGCTGGAGCGCGCCATGACGCGGCTGGATCTGGCCGGACGTGCTGCCGTAGCGGATGTCGCCGGCGAAATGCGCACCCAGCTGGTGTTGCGCTGGGCGCAGACGCAGCTACTGCCGGCCTTGTGTGATCTGTCGCGCGGACTGCCGGCTATGCGTTTGCATGGCGTGTTGTGCGGCGAGCTGCCGGGGCAAATGACAAGTAGCGTGCTTGGGCAATGGTCGCAGCAGCAGGCCACGTTGCAGCTCAAAAACATTGCGCACGCCGGGCGTTGGCCACTGCCGGCGGCACTGGTGCCGCTGCTGGTGCCGCTACTGGTGCAACCGCAGCGGCTGGTGGCTGGCTGGCGCAGCCTGCTGCATGCCATACAGTTGGCCGCATTGGCGCTGGTGATTGCGCTGGCCTGTTCCTATCTCGGCAACCGCCAGCTGTTACAGCGAGTAGCGGCGGATCTGGCCAGCTGGCAGCAGTTGCCGGCACAGGCTGGCTCGGCCGAACGGCTGGCTGTGCTGGCGCAACTGCGTGCCGATCGCGCATTACTCAGTGGCTATGCCCGTGACGGCGTACCGCTGCGGCTGGGCTGGGGTCTGTATCGCGGCCAGCAGCTGCTGCAGCCGCTGGAGCGGGCGATTGCCTCCTGGCACCCGCCGGCGCCACCGGCTCCGCCCGTGGTGATCGCGCTGGATAGCCTGTCGCTGTTCGACAGTGGTTCGGCACGGCTGAAGCCGGATGCCGGTCGCGCGCTGGTGGGTGCACTGCTGGCGATCTCCGCGCATCCGGACAAACGGGTGCTGATTGCCGGCCACAGCGACAACACCGGCAACAGCGCGGCCAACCAGCGGCTGTCCGAGGCCAGGGCCGGCGCGGTGCGCGACTGGTTCGTGGCCATGTCCAAATTACCCAGCTCGCATTTTGGCATCCAGGGCTACGGTGACAGCCGCCCCCTGGTGCCCAACGATTCCCCGCAGAACAAGGCGCGCAACCGCCGCGTGGAAATCACCCTGCTGCCGGACGAACCGGCGCATTGAGGCAACCCGGCCCGCCAGAGGGCAGGCCATAAACCAGGAGTAATGACATGGCGATTCCCGCATACATGTGGCTGAAAGACGATGGCGGTGCCGATATCAAGGGTTCCGTCACCATCCAGAGCCGTGAAGGCAGTGTCGAGGTGCTGGCGCTGGATCACAGCGTGCACATTCCCACCGATGGCAATACCGGCAAGCTCACCGGTACCCGCGTGCATGACCCGCTGGTGTTCTACAAGGAAACCGATGCTTCCTCGCCCTATCTGTACAAGGCGGTAACCAGCGGCCAGACACTGAAGGGCGTGGAGATCAAGTGGTACAAGATCGACGACGCCGGCAACGAGGTGGAGTACTTCAACACCAAGCTCGACAACGTCAAGGTTGTGGCGGTTTCGCCGGTGATGCACAACATCAAGGACCCGCTGAAGGACAAGTACAACCACCTGGAAAAAGTGGAGATGCGTTACGAGAAGATCACCTGGGCCTACAAGGACGGCAACATCATTCACTCCGATAGCTGGAACGAAGGTCGCTAAGGCCGCTGCCGCCCGGCGGCGCATACCGCTGGGTGGCCCCGTTTCCTGCCTGCCGCCAGGCAGGCAATTCTGCTTATCGCTTGCCCATTTTCTGGATCGTTCCCATGCCTGTTCGCGACCCCGCCCGCCTGCTGCGTCAACTCAATCCCTACTGTGCCCGTGCGCTGGAAGCCGCTGCCAGCCTGGCGCAAACCCGTGCCCATACCGATATCACCCCGGTGCACTGGCTGATCAAGCTGCTGGAGCCAGGCGATGGCGACCTGCCCATCCTGCTGCGCAGCTACGATTTCGACATGGACACATTATGGGAAGGCTTGCTGGCGGCGCTGGATCGTCTGCCGCATGGCCTGCGTGGCAAGCCGGGCTTGTCGTCGACCCTGAGTGAATGGCTGGAAGAAGCCTGGATGCTGGCATCGCTGCAGGCAGGGGGCGGGCCGATCCGTTCGCTGCATTTGCTGCAGGCGCTGCGGGGCGCCCCGCACCTGCTGCCAGTGCCGGATGCCTGGCCGCTGTTGACGCTGGCGCCGGTGCAGATCGAGGCACGGCGCGCGCAGCTGGACGAAATTTCCTGCGAGTCGTCCACCGCACAGCTGGATAGCGATGCAGCAGACTACACGCCGGCAGAAAGCAGCGCACCAGCTGCTGCCACAGGAGCTGGTACTGCGCCGAGCTCGCCACGTGCCGCCGAGCGCGGCGATGGCGTGCTGGGGCGCTTTACCACCGACCTCACCCAAAAGGCACGCGACGGGCAGCTGGACCCGGTATTCTGCCGTGAAACCGAGATCCGGCAGATGGTCGACATCCTGGCGCGGCGGCGCAAGAACAACCCCATCCTGGTGGGCGAGCCAGGCGTGGGCAAGACCGCGCTGGTGGAAGGCTTGGCGCTGAAGATCGTGGCCGGTGAGGTACCGTCCAGCTTGCAACCGGTGCAGCTGCGGGTGCTGGACCTCGGCCTGTTGCAGGCCGGTGCCGGGGTGAAAGGCGAATTCGAGCAGCGGCTGAAGCAGGTGATCGAGGCGGTACAGGCTTCCACCGTGCCGATCCTGCTGTTTATCGATGAGGCGCATACCCTGGTGGGGGCCGGCAATAGCGCCGGCGGCGCCGATGCGGCCAACCTGCTCAAGCCGGCGCTGGCGCGTGGCGAGCTGCGCACCATCGCCGCCACTACCTGGTCCGAGTACAAGCAGTATTTCGAGCGTGATGCCGCACTGGAGCGCCGCTTCCAGCCGGTAAAGGTAGACGAGCCGGACGATGCTGGGGCCTGCCTGATGCTGCGCGGTCTGCAGCAGCGCTATGCCAGTCACCACGGTGTACACGTGCGTGACGATGCGGTGGTGGCGGCGGTACAGCTGTCGCGGCGTTACATCAGCGGCCGTCAGCTGCCGGACAAGGCGGTGGACCTGCTGGATACCGCCGCGGCGCGGGTGAAGGTAAGCCTGGATGCGCCGCCTGCCGCCATCGAGCAACTGCGCGCGCGGCAGGCCGGGCTGGCGACCGAGATTGCCGCGTTGCAGGCCGACATCGCGCGCGGTGTGCCGCAGCTGGACGCCCGGCTGGCCGATCTGCAACAGCAGGCCGAGACCTGCGAGCAGGCGCTGGCCGCACAGACCGCCGCCCATGCCAGCCAGCTGGAACTGGTACTGACCTTGCAAGGCGAGGAGTTGGCCGCAGAGCAGCGCGAGGCGCTGCGCAGCCAGTTGGCCGAGGCCTGGCAGCAGCACGGTGCCTTGGTGTACCCGGAGGTGGATGCCACGGCGATTGCGCAAGTGGTGGCGGACTGGACTGGCATCCCGCTGGCCTCGTTGCGCAAGGACGAGCAAACCGGCTTGCTGGAGTTGGAGTCCCACCTGGGGGCACGAGTGATCGGTCAGAGCGAGGCGATTGCACAGTTGGCCGCAAGCCTGCGCAGCGCCCGTACCGGGCTGAATACCAGCGATGGCCCTACCGGCGTGTTCCTGCTCACCGGCCCGTCCGGCGTGGGCAAGACCGAAACCGCGCATGCGCTGGCCGAGGCGCTGTTCGGCGGCGAGCGCGCGCTAATCACCATCAACCTGTCGGAATACCAGGAGGCGCACACCGTATCGCAGCTCAAGGGCTCGCCGCCGGGCTATGTCGGCTACGGCCAGGGCGGGGTGCTTACCGAGGCGGTGCGCCAGCACCCGTACTCCATTGTGTTGCTGGATGAGGCGGAAAAGGCGCATCGCGATGTGCTCAACCTGTTCTACCAGGTGTTCGACCGTGGTTTCATGCGTGATGGCGAAGGCCGTGAGATCGACTTCCGCAATACCGTGATCATGATGACCTCCAACCTGGGGGCGGATGCGTTGCTGGAGCTGCACGAAGCTGAACAAGTGCCCAGCTATGCCGAAATGGATGCCGCCGTGCGGCCGCAGCTGGTGGCGCATTTCCAGGCCGCGCTGTTCGCCCGCTTCCAGACGCTGCTGTTCCGCCCGCTGGACGCAGCCGGACTGCTGTCGATACTGGAACTGAAGCTGGCCAAGGTGGCAAAGCGGCTGGCGACACACTACGGGGCCGAGCTGGTATGCGAGCCGGCGGTGCGCGATCAGCTGGTGGCAGCCTGCAGCGCGCCGGATGCCGGCGCCCGCAGCCTGGACCACCTGCTCAACCGCCAACTGCTGCCGGCGGTATCGCAGGCGCTGCTGCAGTGGCAGGCGCAGCATGCCGGCAGCCCCGCCACGGTACGCCTGTATTGGCAGGAGGAAAGCCTGCAGGTGGAGGTGGCGTAGCACGCTGGCCGCCAGGCGCATGCGGCCAAGCTGGGGGGCTGCTGCGTCCGTACCGGCTGTTCGCCGCCATGACAGTGGCAGTACCCCGGCGTATGCTAGGGCGCATTGTGACGCGCACGTGAACTGACATGGCCTTCAATCCCATCCTCAATACCGATTCCTACAAGCTCAGCCACTGGAAGCAGTACCCCCCCGGCACCGACGGCATGTATTCCTATGTCGCCGCTCGCGGTGGTACTGCTTCGCACGTGCTGTTTTTCGGCCTGCAGGCGCTGCTGAAGCAGTACTTCAGCCAGCCGCTGTGCGCTGCGGACATCGACGAGGCGGAGGCGCTGGTGGCGCTGCACGGCGTGCCGTTCAACCGTGCCGGCTTCGAGCGCATTCTCAGCCTGCACGGCGGCTACTGGCCGGTACGCATCCGCGCGGTGGCCGAGGGCGAGCTAGTGCCCACCGGCATCCCGATGATCACCATCGAATCCACCGACCCGGAGCTGTTCTGGGTGGTGTCGTTCCTGGAGACCGCGCTGCTGCGCAGCTGGTACCCGATCAGCGTGGCCACGCGCAGCTTCCGCGCCAAGGAGATCATCCGCCGCTACCTGGCGCAGACCGCCGACAGCCTGGAGGGGCTGCCGTTCAAGTTGCACGACTTTGGCGCGCGCGGCGTTTCCAGCTACGAGAGCGCGCAGATCGGCGGCATGGCGCATCTGGTCAACTTCATGGGTACCGACACCCTGGCCGCGGTGGCGGCGGCGCGGCGCTACTACCACGAGCCCTGCGCTGGTTACTCGATTCCGGCGGCGGAGCATTCCACCATTACCGCCTGGGGCCGCCCGCACGAGGGGGATGCCTTTGCCAATATGCTGTCGCAGTTCGCCAAGCCCGGTGCCATCCTGGCCGTGGTCAGCGATAGCTACGACGTGTTCCATGCGGTAAGCGAGCTGTGGGGCGAGCGCCTGCGTCAGCAGGTCATCGACAGCGGCGCAACCGTGGTGATCCGTCCCGATTCCGGCGAGCCGGTGCAGGTGGTGGCCGAGGTGATCGACCGGTTGGCCGCAAGCTTCGGCACTACCGTCAACAGCAAGGGCTACCGCGTTCTCAACCACGTGCGGGTGATCCAGGGCGACGGCGTGAACCTGGCCAGCATCGAAGCCATCCTGTCGCGACTGGCCAAGCTCGGCTATAGCGCCGACAACGTGGCCTTCGGCATGGGGGCGGAACTGCTGCAGAAGCTGGATCGCGACACCCACAAGATGGCGCTGAAATGCTCGGCCATCCGCATAGCCGGCGAATGGCGCGATGTGTTCAAGGACCCGGTGACCGACCCCGGCAAACGTTCGCTGGGCGGGCGCGTGGTGGCGGCGCGCAACAGCCGCAGTAGCTGGGGGCTGAATACCCTGGAGCGGGTCAGTGATGCCGACCTGCAGATGCGCGTGGTGTGGGAGAACGGCAAGCTGCTGCTGGATGAAGATTTCGCCACCATCCGCGCCCGCGCCGCCGCCCACCTGGAGCATTGAGATGCAGACCCCGGAACAAGTGGTGGCCGCACAGCTGGACGCCTACAACCGTAAGGATCTTGACGCGCTGCTGGCCTGCTATGCCGACGATGCCAGCATGTATGTCTACCCGGCCACGCTGGTGGCCAGCGGCCATGCCGCGCTGCGCGAGCGCATGGCCCTGCGCTTTACCGAGCCCGATCTGCATGCCGAGCTGCGCCAGCGCGTGGTGCTAGGCGAGGTGGTGATCGACGACGAGATCGTGACCCGCAACTTCCCCGAAGGGCGTGGCCACATGCGCATGACCATGATCTACCGCGTGGTGGCTGGCCGCATCGTCGATGCCTCGGTGATTGCCGGCGAGCCGGTGCTGGATGCAGGCTAAAGCCGCAGGCAGAATGATCCGCCGGCAGTATCTGCCAGCCCCTGGCCGCGATGCACCGGGCGCTGGCATCTCCGATCCGCTGGAAAAAGCTGCTACCTAGTCAGGGTAGGCAAGGTTGTCCCAGCAAAGCTGCTTTCTGGTACTAGCCGGTAGGCTATCCATATTGACGATCAGTCTGTCCACGATGTCCGCGGCCGGGGTGCCGTCGGCTCGCTCCTGATCGTATACCTGCACTTTCATGTGATGGATCGCCAATAGCACGTGCTGCAGATGGCAGTCGCAGGCTGCGTGGAGTTGTTCCCCGCTGGCCAGGTAGCGGGGGGCATCACGGTCATGGCATGTGGTATGCAAATCCAGCAACACCGCCTGCAAACCGTGCATGAAAAAGTGCAGCAAGGCTTCCGCCGCCGGCTGGCTGGCATGGGCATCACGGGAAATCCAGCTTTGCCGCGCCTTGTGCAGGGCGGCTGGTGTGTACGCTACCGGTGACACGATATAGGCAAATGCCGGGTCGACAGAGGAGGCCGCCCCCGTTGGCCGCAGCGTGATGCCTGTGAGTGGTTGTGACGCAGGCTCCCACTGGCTGTGTTGCTGCGCGCTATTGTCACTGCTGGAGGGGAATGGGAATTTCATGCTGTGCTCCTGTTGCCGCCAGGCGGCGATTCAACACCTTCGGTTGAGGTGGTGCGTCCTGGCACTGCGCAGCTGACATGGCGGCATGATGTACCACTTCCTCACCACCGCTTACTGCCAGCGGTATCTGGATGATGATGTGCTGACAGCTGGCGGTGATGGTAGTGCAAATGCATATGTCATTGCGAAGTCAGGTTTGGTGATCGCAATCAGCACTTGCCATGCCATAGCAATAGGTGACTGCAGTTTGTAGAACTTTGATGCTGAAAATCAGCAGAATGATCGCTATTGACCATGATGCTTCGCAGTTTCGATAGCGACAGATGCTGCTAGATGCATTGGCGCGGTGGACACAATGGTGTCAGTGGCCGCGCCTGGTTTGGAAACGGCAACAATTGTCGGCGGAAATTGCCTGCTTGCCGTTATGGTTGGTGACTGGCCGCAGAGGGTGAAGCGAGGTGTGGTGGAGTCACAAGACGGCAAGCCGCGCTGGCATTGCACGGCCTGGGGCATGGCGCTGCTGGTTGCTGAATAAAGCTTGGCCGCGGCCAAGCTTTATTGCTTTCAGGCTGCGTGCAGCTGCTGGCGCTGCAAGCGGCGCCGCCACAGCCAGGTAGCTGCCGCCAGCAGTGCCATGATGCCGTAGCTGATCCATGGCCCGATGGCTACGGCGCGGGCGACTGGCCAGTGGAAGGCCAGCCAGATGCGGCTGGCACATTCCGCCAGCAGGCCGCCGCTCCACAGCAGGGTCATGCCGCGCATCACCCGCTGCATTGCCGGCAGTCCCAGCCGGGTCTGCAAGGCTTCGCGCTGTTGCGGCGACTGCCGCGCCGCTGCGGCCAGAGCCAGCCGGCTGATCAGCGGTTGGCGCCACAGCAGGCTCAGCAGGAACAGCATGCCTATAGCGCCGGTTACCAGCGATTCGCGTACCAGCAGCCAGCGGCTATCGCCGTCGCCCAGCATGGCCAGCAGCGACAGCGCGATGCCGACCAGTACCAGCACGCTCATGGCATCCAGCCGACGGTGGCGGTACAGCTCCCAAAAACTCCACAGCGTAGGTGGCAGCGCCGACCACAGCAGCGCGCCGTACTCGCCCCAGCCGGCCACGGTCTGGTCGTAGACCAGCCACGGCAGCAGCAGGTTGACGGCCAGATCGACCAGCAGCGCAAGGCGGGGGCGCCAGTCAGGCTTCATCGTCACCGTCTTGCAGCGCGGTCAGCGGCAGTACGCGGATCGGGTTGCCCGGTACGTCCATATTGGTCCACAGCCAGTTCAGGTGTGCCACCAGCGTCTCGCCGCTGGCATGCGGGCGGTTCTTGCAGGTGTGGGCATCTGCCACCACTGTCACCGCGTAGCCCAGCGAGGCGGCGCGACGCACGGTGGTATCGACGCAGAAATCGCTGGCATAACCGCCCACCCACAGGTTCTCGATCTCCTCGCTGTCCAGGTACTGGCGCAGGCTGGTGTCGAGAAAGCTGTCGCAGGCGGTTTTCTCGATCACCGGGTCGCCCGGCTGGCGGTGCAGGCCGGGATGCAGCTGCCACTCCACGCTGCCACGCGGCAGGTCGTCGGCCACGTGCTGGATGAACACCACCCGGTGGCCGCAGTTGCGGGCGTGGTCGATCAGCTGGTTGAGGGTGGCCAGGGTTTCGGCGCCGCGCGTGGCGCGCGGTTCCATGTCGATCAGGCCGTACTGGAAATCGATGACAAGCAGGGCGGTGTTGCTCATGGCAGTCTCCGGTGGGACCGGCCGGCGGTAGCCGACCGGGGAGGCGGTATGCTAGCAGCAAAGCTACTGGCCGCAACAGCCGCGTTCCGGCCAGGGACGGGACGCTTGCGGCCAACCCTAGGTGCGAGTTAGCAGGCTTTGTCGCGCCAGGCCAGGATCAGGCTGCGCCATTCGGTCAGCATGGCGTCGTAGCCGGCAGCAAACTCGCGGATGGCGGCGTTACCGGCCTCGCTGAGCCCGGTGAGGGTGTAGCTGACGCAGACCCGGGTGTTGGCCGCATCCAGCGCTTGGCACTGAACCGCCACCTGCACGAAGCGCGAGCCGGGGGTGACCCGCACATAGCGGTAGCGGTAGCTGGCGGGGTCGTAATCCGCCAGCGTCCACAGCGTGGTCTCTCCGCCGTGGCCGGTACTGAACACCATGCCAGCGCTGGTGTGGCCATCGGCAGGATGGAAGTACTGCGGTTGCCAGTCCGGTACCCACAGCGTTTCGCCGGCAGGGGTGAACAGCGGATAGACGGTGTCGATGTCCAGCGGCAGGGTGAATTCGCCGCTGAGGTGTTGCTGTAGTGCCTGGAACATGTGTGCCCTTTCCAAAAAAACGGGTACACCGCAGCGCCCCATGGCGTGCGGCATGGCATGTCAGCGGCAAACGACGGGCTCACTCTCCCTTGCGATCCTGCAGGCGGTGGCTGGCTTCGGCGTCCAGGTCCAGGCCGTAGATGGCCTTGAGCTGGGCGATGGTGGCCAGGGTTTCCGGCGAGAACGGCTGCTTGCCGTCGAAGGCGTGCAGCACGATGCCTTCCAGCAGGTCACCCAACGTCATGTCCTTGTGCTCGGCCAGCGCCTTCAGCACCTTGACCAGCCGTTTCTCCAGCCGCACCCCGGTCTGGATGCGTTCCACTGCGATAGCTGCTTGTTCGGGCATGGTGAACCCCGTCATTTCATGTGGTACATATGTACCAAGATAACTTGATTTGGGGCGGGAAGGCAACTGCGGGTGGTAGGGCGGATGCCCCGATACATCGGGGCGATCCGCCGATCAAGGGTTGGCCGCAGCATGGCGGATCGCCCTTGCGGGCATCCGCCCTACGAGTTGGGCTGGCGAATGTGGAGTGAGGTGGCGCCCCGGATGCGCCTGCGGCTTATCCGGGCTACGAGTAATGCCTGTCAGGCATCGTCGTCGGTGGCGTCCATGTTTACCGGGATGTACAGCTCGACCACGCTGTCCGGGTGATCCGGCCCCAGGAAGCGGGCGTCCACCAGCTCGAACTCGATGCCGGGCACTGCCACCAGTCCGGCTTCCGGCAACCATTCGGTATAGGCAGCACTGAAGGTATCCGGCAGCCCCTGCACCGGGCCGTGGTGCTCCACTACCGCGTAGTGCTGCGCCGGGATGTCGATGGCCACCATGCCGGCAGGCACGGGGGTATCGGCGGCGACTTCCAGCCCGGCGATGTAGCGCCAGCTGCCGTCCGGGTGGGCATCGCACACGCCGTAGCTGTTGGCCGACTGCACATTCTGGATTTCCGGGATGCGCGGCACGAAGCGGGTCCACAGTTGGGCGATGGTGCCGCCATCGGCCTGTTGCCATTGCATGCCGATGACGCGAAAGGCGGGGCGGGTAACCAGGGAAGGGGTTTGCATGGTGGTTTGACTCCGTGCGGGATGTTCCAGAAAGTGCGCCAGCTTGCTCAGCTGGCGCTGGCGGGTATCGATTTCCGACTGTAAGAGCCGTGCATGCCGGCTCAGGGCCTGGCGGAGTTGTGCACTGTCCTGCCAGGTATCGTCATGCAGCAGGCTGCCGATCTCGGGAAGCGACAGTCCCAGGCTGCGCAGCCATACGATGCGAGCAAGCCGCTGTACATGCTGTGGCTGGTAGTAGCGGTAGCCATTGTCGTGGCCGGTATGTCCGGGGCCAAGCAGGCCGATGGCATCGTAGTGGCGCAGGGTGCGGGTTGTCAGCCCGAAGCAGCGGGCGAGCTGGCCTATGGTAAGCATGTTGGTAGCGCGGGTGGATGGCTAATGCAGGGTAGTGTCGACGTTAGCGTTACGACAAGGTCAAGCACAAAAAAGCTTGGCCGCCAGCCTGTTACCAGGCTTGCGGCCAACCTTGTTCACATGGCGTGACGGTTTACAGCAGCACGCGTTCGATGCCGCCGTTGCGCGCCTTCTCCACGTAATCCTTCATCCAGTTGTCGCCCAGGATGTGCTTGGCCATTTCCACCACGATGTAGTCGGCCTCGGTGTTGGTGTCGTCGCTGTAGCGGCTCAGACCCTGCAGGCAGGACGGGCAGGAGGTGAGGATCTTCACCGGCTTGTCGGTGTCGCCGAGCTTGGCCAGATCCTTGTTGATCTCCTCTTCCTTGCGGAAGCGCACCTGGGTGGCGATGTCCGGGCGGGTGGCGGCAAAGGTACCGGATTCGCCGCAGCAGCGGTCGTTCTGGATCACGCCGCCGCCCAGCAGCTCGTTCACCACCTTCATCGGCTGGTAGGCCTTGATCGGGGTGTGGCAGGGGTCGTGGTACATGTATTTCTGACCGCTGACGCCGTCCAGCTTCAGGCCCTTCTCCATCAGGTATTCGTGGATGTCGATGATGCGACAGCCAGGGAAGATATCCTCGAAGCGGTAGTTCGCCAGCTGGTCGTAACAGGTGCCACAGCTCACCACCACGGTCTTGATGTCGAGGTAGTTCAGCGTGTTGGCCATACGGTGGAACAGCACGCGGTTCTCGGTGGTGATGGCGTCGCCCTTGTCCTGGTAGCCGGCGCTGGTCTGCGGGTAGCCGCAGCACAGGTAGCCCGGCGGCAGCACGGTCTGGGTGCCCACGTGCCACAGCATCGCCTGGGTGGCGAGGCCAACCTGGCTGAACAGGCGCTCCGAGCCGCAGCCCGGGAAGTAGAACACCGCTTCGGCTTCTTCGCTCAGCTGCGGGTTGCGGATCACCGGGATCACGCTGGCGTCTTCCACGTCCAGCAGCGCGCGCGCGGTTTTCTTCGGCAGCCCGCCCGGCATCGGCTTGTTGATGAAGTGGATCACCTGCGCCTTGATCGGCGGTTTGCCCAGGGTGGCTGGCGGTTGCGCGGTCTGCGCGCCGGTGACGCCCAGCTTCTTGCCGATGCTGTTGCCCAGGCGCTGCGCCTTGTAGGCGAGGCCAACCAGGCCGCCACGGATGGTCTTGATGGTGGCTGGGTCCTTGGCGGTGAGGAAGGCCATGCCCAGTGCGGTGCCGGGATTGAACTTCTTGTTGCCGGTCTTGCGCAGGAAGTTGCGCATCGCCACCGACACATCGCCGAAGTCGATCTTCACCGGGCACGGCTTCACGCAGCGGTGGCACACCGTGCAGTGGTCGGCCACGTCGGACAGCTCCTCGAAGTGCTTGAGGCTCACACCGCGGCGGGTCTGCTCTTCGTACAGGAAGGCTTCGGTGAGCAGGCCCACGCCCAGGATCTTGTTGCGCGGGCTGTACAGCAGGTTGGCGCGCGGCACGTGGGTGGAGCACACCGGTTTGCACTTGCCACAGCGCAGGCAGTCTTTCACCGAGTCGGAGATCTGGCCGATGTCGGATTGCTCCAGAATCAGCGATTCTGCGCCCAGCAGCGAGAACGACGGGGTGTAGGCCATGGAAAGGTCAGCACCCGGCAGCAGCTTGCCCTTGTTGAAGTGACCGTTGGGGTCGACACGTGCCTTGTATTCGCGGAACGGCTGGATTTCGTCGTCGGAGAGGAATTCCAGCTTGGTGATGCCGATGCCGTGCTCGCCGGAGATCACGCCGTTCAGGCTGCGTGCCAGCGCCATGATGCGCTCCACCGCGCGGTGCGCGGTCTGCAGCATTTCGTAGTCGTCGGAGTTCACCGGCAGGTTGGTGTGCACGTTGCCGTCACCGGCGTGCATGTGCAGTGCCACGAAGGCGCGGCCACGCAGCACTTTCTGCTGAATGCTGCGAATGGCGTCCATCACCGGCGCGTCGGCCTTGCCGGCGAACAGGCTTTCCAGCTCGGCCAGCAGCTCGCGCTTCCAGCTCACGCGCAGCTTGAAGTCGCGCATGGCGATGAACACGCTGGCTTCAGTGTTGGCCGCAGCATCTTCCATCGGCGCTTGCGGCCAACGGCCGGTGTAGCTGCCCAGCGGCAGGTCCAGGTTGTCCAGCAGCCACTGCCAGCGGTCGCGCACCTTGCCGATCAGCTCCAGCGCGGTTTCGCGGCGGTCGCCGATCAGCTCGTCGGCAGACAGGGTTTCCTCGCTGTCCACCGGCAGGCGGCCGTGGAAGTAGTCGGTAAGGCGGTCCAGCAGCTTGATCTTGCTGGCGATGGACAGCTCGATGTTGATGCGCTCGATGCCGTCACTGTAGTCGCCCAGGCGATCCAGCGGAATCACCACGTCTTCGTTGATCTTGAAGGCGTTGGTGTGGCGGGCGATGGCGGCGGTACGCGAGCGGTCCAGCCAGAATTTCTTGCGCGCGTCCGGGGTCACGGCGATGAAGCCTTCACCGTGACGGGCGTTGGCGTAGCGCACCACCTGGCTGGCGGCCTCGGCTACGGCGTTTTCGTTGTCCGACACGATGTCGGCGATCAGCACCATCTTCGGACGGCCCTTGGACTTGGCCTTGGTGGCGTAGCCCACCGCACGCACGTAGCGCCAGTCCAGGTGTTCCAGACCGGCCAGTTGCACACCGGCATTCAGCCCGGCGCCGCCCGGCTTGAAGTAGTCGGTGATCTCGACGATGGCCGGGGTGGCCTCGGCCACGGTGCCGAAGAATTCCAGGCACACGGTGCGGATGTGGCTGGGCATGCGGTGCAGCACGAAGCGCGCGCTGGTGATGATGCCGTCGGTGCCTTCCTTCTGCACGCCGGGCAGGCCGGCCAGGAATTTGTCGGTCACATCCTTGCCCAGGCCCACCTTGCGGAAGGTGCGGCCCGGGATGTCCAGCTGCTCACTGGAGATCACCGTTTTGCCGTCGTCTTGCAGGCGGGTAACGCGGAAGCTGGCCACGTCCACGTCGTGGATCTTGCCGTAGTTGTGGTTCAGGCGTTCCACGAACAGCCAGTTGCCGTTCGGGTCCACCATCTTCCAGCTGGCCAGGTTGTCCAGCGCGGTGCCCCACAGTACGGCTTTCTTGCCGCCAGCGTTCATCGCTACGTTGCCGCCGATACAGGAGGCCTCGGCCGAAGTCGGGTCCACCGCGAATACCAGGCCGGCGGCGCTGGCGGCTTCCGATACGCGGGCGGTCACCACACCGGCGCCGCACTGGATGGTGGCATGCTTGCCTTCCAGTCCCGGCAGCGCGATGTATTCCACGCCAATGTGGCGGTCGAGTTTCTCGGTGTTGATCACCGCGCTGCGGCGATCCAGCGGTACGGCACCGCCGGTGTAACCGGTGCCGCCGCCACGCGGAATGATGGTGAGCTTCAGCTCGATACAGGCTTTCACCAGCGGGGCGATCTCGGCCTCGGTATCCGGGCTGAGCACCACAAATGGATACTCGACGCGCCAGTCGGTGGCGTCGGTCACGTGCGATACGCGGGCCAGGCCGTCGAACATGATGTTGTCGCGGCGGGTGATCTTGGCCAGACGCTTGAGGATGGCGGCGCGCAGTTCGCGGGTTTCGCCGAACTGCCGTTCGAAGGTGTCCACCGCCACATGGGCGGCGGCGATCATGCGGCCAACCTTGTCATTGCCGTCGCGGCGCTTTTCCACTTCGGTGAGGCGGTGGCGCATGGCGCCGACCAGGGCGGTGAGACGCTGCGGGTTGTCCAGCAGGTCATCCACCAGGTAGGGGTTGCGGTCCACCACCCAGATATCGCCCAGCACTTCGAAAAGCATACGGGCAGAGCGGCCTGTTTTCCGCTCTGCCCGTAGTTCTTCCAGTAAAAGCCACATCGGCTCGCCCAATAACCGGATGATGATCTCGCGGTCTGAATACGAGGTGTAGTTGTACGGAATTTCCCGTACCCGCTGCTGGGTGGTGGTGCTCATTTTGTCCCTGAACTTCGTCAAGTATTTGAAAACTGTTGCCAATGGTAGCTGAAATGCTGCGTCGCGAAAATTGACGCGTGCGTCAGGGTTATTCGCAGATTGTTGATTGCATACGATCCGGATGGCGGATTTCTGGGCAAATGTCGTCGGGGTACTACAAGAACGGGTCGCAAAGCGGCTTGCAGCCTGCGTTTGCCAGTGTTGCTGACGGTTTTTGTGCGGCGGCCGGGAATATGACTTTGTGCTGATCGGCGCCTTTTTTGCTGCGCTGCAACAAAAAAGGCGCCGATAGCGACAGGCTTAATTGCGCTGGCTGGCTGCCAGCGCCAGGGCCAGCTGGGTGGCTTCGAACAGGCTGCCGGGGTCGGCGCGGCCGCTGCCGGCCAGATCCAGCGCGGTGCCGTGATCCACCGAGGTGCGGATGATGGGCAGGCCCAGGGTAATGTTGATGCCGGTGCCAAAGCTGGCGTGCTTGAGCACTGGCAGGCCCTGGTCGTGGTACATCGCCAGCACCGCGTCGGCGCCGGCCAGTTTGTCCGGGTTGAACAGCGTGTCGGCCGGCAGCGGGCCGATCAGGTTCATGCCTTCTGCCCGCAGCGCGGCCAGCACCGGCTCGATGACATCGATCTCCTCGCGCCCCATGTGGCCGCCCTCGCCGGCATGCGGGTTGAGGCCGGCCACCAGGATGCGCGGCGCTGGCAGACCGAACTTGTGCGTGAGGTCGGCATGCAGGATGCGGATAACCGCGCTGAGGCCATCGCGGGTGATGGCATCCGGCACAGCTCGCAGTGGCAGGTGGGTGGTGGCCAGCGCCACGCGCATGCCGCCGCCGGCCAGCATCATCACCACCAATGGGGTATGGGTGCGCTCGGCCAGGTACTCGGTATGGCCGGAAAACGGCACGCCGGCCTCGTTGATCACCCCCTTGTGCACCGGTGCGGTGACCATGGCGGCGAATTCGCCACGCACGCAGCCGTCGATGGCGGCGTCCAGCGTGGCCAGCACGTAGCGGCCGTTGGCCGCATCCAGCTGCCCGGCCACGGCCGGCGCGGCCAACGGTACGTGCAGCACTTCCAGTGTTCCCGCTGCAGGGTTGGCCGCAGGCTGGTAGTCCTGCAGCTGCACGTTCAGCCGCAGCTCGGCGGCGCGCTGCTGCAGCAGCTGCTTGTCGGCGATCAGCACCAGGCGGGCAGGCAGTGCCAGCTCGGCCAGGCGCAGCACGATGTCGGGGCCGATGCCGGCGGGTTCGCCAGCGGTGATGGCCAGTACGGGCAGGGTAGGGTTCATGGCAGGTGCTATGGCGGAGTACAAAGCAACGGAGCCGGCAGGTGCTGGCTCCGGTCATGCCTTATGGGCTCCTCGAAAAACTCCAGCTTTCGTCGCGATACTGCGTTGCTCACGAAAAATTTCTCCTTACATATCAAATATATGCTGCGTCGAAATTTTTCGTTCGCGCCTTGCCTCGCTTAAAAATCCGGGCTTTTCTAGGCGCCCTTATTTCTCGATCAGGCGATCATCGATGAAGGCGGCGGCGCGTTGCTGCTCCAGCCAGTCGGTATAGCTCTGCTCCATCTTGCGCTGGCGCAGCTGCTGTTTCAGCCCCAGGCGCTCGCGCTCCTCGCTGACATTCTGGCTGCGCACTTCGTCCAGGCGCAGGATGTGCCAGCCGAACGGGGTTTTCACCGGTTCGCTGACTTCGCCAGCCTTCAGCGCATGGAAGGTGCGCTCGAAGTCCGGCACGGTATCGCCATCGGACAGCCAGCCCAGATCACCACCCAGCGCCGCGGTGCCATCCTCGGAGAACTGCTTGGCCAGGTCCTCGAACTTGGTGCCGCGCTTCAGGCGATCCTGCACTTGCAGGATGCGGTTGTAGGCATCGGTTTCCGAGGTGGCTTCATTGGTCTTGATCAGGATGTGGTGCACCTTGTACTGCTGTACGAACTGCGGAGCCTTGTCGTTGCGCTTTTCCACCAGCTTGAACAGGAACAGGCTGCCGCTGGTGCGCACGATGTCGGTCACGCCGCCTTGCGGCAGCTTGTCCAGCATCTGCGAGAAATCGGACGGCAGTGAGTTGGCGCTGCGCCAGCCCATGTCGCCGCCCTGCAGTGCGTTCGGCGCCTCGGAGTAGCTGGCGGCTACCTGGGCGAACGGTTTGCCGGCCTTCAGTTCGGCTGCGGCCTGCAGCAGTTTCTGCCGGCGCTGCTCGAACACGACACTGTCGGCACGCTCCGGTACGTTCACCTGGATCACCGCCAGCCGGTATTCGGTGGTGTTGAGCGTGCTGGTGCTCTTCAGGATCTGGTCGACTTCCTGGTCGCTTACCGTGACGCGGCTGGCGATTTCCTGTTCCCGCAGACGCTGCAGCAGCATGTCGCGGCGCAGCTGATCGCGCAGTTGTTCCAGCGTCATGCCATCTTGTGCCAGCAGTTTGCCCAGGCCCGGCAGGTCGGTCTTGTTCTGCTGTGCCACGTTTTGCAGCGCGTTATCCAGTTCCAGCTCGCCGACACGGATGCCGCTCTTGCTGGCGTACTGCAGCTGCAGCTGTTCGTTGATCATCTGATCCAGCACCTGGCGCGACAGCAGCTGCGCCGGTGGCAGCTCGATGTTCTGGCGCTTGAGGTTGCCGCTGACCAGCGCTTCGCGCTGTTGCAGTTCGGACAGGGTGATCACGCTGTTGTTGACCACGGCAACGATGCGGTCAACGGTGCTGACGGCATGGCTGGGTGCGGACAGGGCGGCAAGCAGGCTGGCTGCAAGGAGAAGCTTTTTCATTCTGTCTCCGGAATGTTGTTGATATCGCTGTAGCCCGGAATGGCCAGGCGCAGCGTTTCCATGGGGTTATTGCCGAGACTGCTCAGGTCTTTCAGTTCCAGCTGCAGGTAGACGGCATTCTTGTACTGGCTGACGTCGGTCAGATAGCGTTCGCCCACCACGCGCACGATCCAGCAACCCTGGTTGTACTCCACGCCAGCCAGACGCTGCAGCACCTTCTTGTCCTGCAGCGAGTAGTTCTGGCGCGCTACCAGGTACCAGTTGCGCGCAATCGGCCACTGGCCGGCGATGTCGACGGTGCGCAGCGGGCCGTAGTTGCCGTCATTGTCCAGCAGTTCGTTACGGCCAAAGCGATAGCGCACGCTCAGGGTCTTGCCTGCGGCCGGACTGTAGCGCAGCTGGGTGGTGAAGCGCTCGGTTTTTTTCAGCGCCTGGTTGTACTGGTAGCTGGCATCCAGCCGCAGCGCGCTGGAGAGGTCGCCCCCCACGCTGGACAGAATGTCGGAACGCTTCTGTTCGCGGCTGGCAGTGCTGCCGCTGAGGGTGATGTCGTCATCGTTCAGATAGAAGCGCTGGCCGATGGCCACGCGCAGTCGTTCCAGCCCGCTCTCGTTATCCTGCAGGCGGCTGGTGACGGCGGCGGTGACCTGCTTGGCGGCATTGATGCGGTCATAGCCGGAAAAGCGGTTTTCGCTGAACAGCTGGGCAAAGCTCAGATCGTTTTCCGAAGTATCGAAGTTCGGCAGCTGGCTCTGGTCTTCGCGTGGGATGTTGACGAAGTACAGCCGTGGCTCCAGCGTCTGGGTCAGGGCGCGGCCCTGGAAGCTGGTGTCGCGCTCGAAGAACAGGCCGCTGTCCAGCGTGGTGATCGGCAGTGTGCGGTTGTGGGTGCTGGCCGCGGCGCCATTGTAGGCATCCAGCGAATAATGGGTGTAATGCAGGCCGGCCTTGGCCAGCAGGAAGCCCCACGGCTTGTCCAGCCTCCAGCTGATGCTGGGGTAGGCGACACTGCGCCAGCCATCCTGCAGCGTGCGATGTTCGAAGCGGGTGGTTTCACTTTCCAGCTGGGCGCGGAAACTGCCGAATTGCCGGCTGCTGGCAATGGTCAGCTTGGGTACCCGCGCATATTGCTCGGTGCCGCCAGCCAGGGTCTGGTAGCGCGAGGCGCTGAGATTGAAGCTGGCCCAGCCTGGGTTGTAGTTCATCCAGGCCTGGCGCAGCAGGTTGCTGCTGGTGGCCGCGGCGGTGCTGTTGCCGAAGTCGTCGTAGTAGTCCGGGTCCGACACGATTCTGCCGTCCAGCCCGAAGGTCAGTTGCTGGTTCAGCTGCTGCTGGTGTTCCAGCTGCCACATGTGGCGATCGGTATTGGCTTTCTTGTCGCCCGGCAGCTGTTCGGTATACACCCGACCCTGGTAGCCCGGCTGCAGGTAGCGGGCTTCCAGTCCCAGCATGGTGCCGCGCTGTTCGATATAGCGCGGGGTGATGGTGGCATCGTAGTTGGGGGCGATGTTCCAGTAATACGGTACTGCTACCTGCAGGCCATCGCTGCCGGTGGTGATGGTGGGGAACAGCAGGCCGCTCTTGCGGCCGCCATCCAGCGGGAAATCCATCCACGGCGTGTACAGGATGGGTACCCCCTCGAACTGCACCCAGGCGTTTTTCGCCACGCCGACATTGCGGCCATAGTCCAGGTCGAGGCTGCCGGCACGAAGGTACCAGGAATCGTCACCCGGCTCGCAGGTATTGGCGCGGGTGCCTTGCAAACGGTACTTGCTCTTGCCTTCCATGATCAGTGCATCGGCATGGCCGCGCAGCACGCGGCGGTCGTGGCCAAAGGCGAAGTCGGCATTGCGGGCGCTGCCGCTGTCTGTGGCCAGGTAGGCTTCTAGCGCGTCGGCATCCACCGCGCCATCCGGCTGGCGCATGCGCGCACGGTCACCGGCGCGCAGCAGTTGCTTGTCTACATAGTATTCCAGCCAGTCAGCCTCGAACTGCTGGCCATCACGGGTGGCCTTCACCGAGCCGGTGGCGCGCAGTTGCTGCTCCATCTGGCCGGAAATGGTATCGGCCTCCACCTGCAGCGAACCCAGCGGCAAGGTCTCCGCGAGGGCAACAGGGGCGAGGAACAAGGGCAGCAGGGCCGCGGACAGCGGCGCAAGACGAAAGCGGGAGCGCATGGATAACATCAGCCTGTCGGTGAGTGTGGGGGCTGGTCAAAGCGGGTTACAATCGCGTCATTGTACCCAATTTGCCGATATACGCGACTATGCAGCGACTCGAAGCCCTCAAGGCGTGGTTGGCCACGCAGTTTCCCGGTCAGGATATCGCGGTGGAATTCGCCGCCGCCGATGCCGATTTCCGCCGTTATTTCCGCGCCATCTTTCCGGATGGCAGCAGCCGCATCGTGATGGATGCGCCGCCGGACAAGATGAATACCGACCCCTACGTGGCGGTGCGCGACGTGCTGGCGCCTGCGGCCAAGGTGCCGGCCATCGAGCTGCGCGACCGCGAGCAGGGCTTCATGCTGCTGCAGGATCTGGGCAAGGTCACTTTCCTCGCCGCCCTGCAGCACGACGAGCGCCCGATGGTGCACAAGCACCTGCTGCTGGAAGCCATCGATACCCTGATCGACATCCAGAAGATCAGCCAGCCGGGTGTGCTGCCGGAATACGACCATGCGCTGCTGATGCGCGAGGTGAGCCTGTTTCCGGAATGGTTTGCCGCCAAGGAACTGGGCAAGCCATTCACCTTTGCCCAGCGCCAGCGCTGGGATGCGGCGCTGAAAGTGCTGCTGCCGCGCATCGAGGCGCAGGCCAAGGTGTATGTGCACCGCGACTTCATCGTGCGCAACCTGATGCTCACCCCGGATCGCCCCGGCGTGCTGGACTTTCAGGACGCGGTGTACGGCCCGATCAGCTACGACCTGGTGTCGCTGCTGCGCGACGCCTTCATCGGCTGGGACGAGGAATTCGTACTCGACCTGGTGGTGCGCTACTGGGAGAAAGCACGCGCCGCCGGCCTGCCGGTGCCGGAGCAGATCGACGACTTCTACCGCGATTTCGAGTGGATGGGTGTGCAACGCCACCTCAAGGTGGCCGGCATTTTCGCCCGCCTGTACCACCGCGACGGCAAGGACAAATACCGCGGCGAGATTCCGCGCTTCATCAAGTACCTGAAGAAGACCACTCGCCGTTACAGCGAGCTGCTGCCGCTGTTCCAGCTGCTGGTGGAGCTGGTGGGGCTGGACGAAGACGACAACGACGACAGCATCCAGTCGGTGTTCAGTGCCACCAAGCTGTCCTCGGATCAGTAAAGGCGATTGGCCACGAAAACCACGAAATAACACGAAATTTTGCGCCAGGCAGGGTAGAGCCGATGCCGGACAGTGTTTCGTGCCTTTCGTGGGGTTCGTGGCAGGAAAACACCATGATGAAAGCGATGATCCTTGCCGCCGGCCGCGGCGAACGCATGCGGCCGCTCACCGACCACACCCCAAAACCGCTGCTGCCGGTAGGCGGCCAGCCGCTGATCGCCTGGCACATCCAGCGCCTGGCAGCTGCCGGCTTTGACGACATCGTCATCAACCACGCCTGGCTGGGGGAGAAGATCGAAACCGCGCTAGGTGATGGCAGCCGCTACGGCGTGCGCCTGGCCTACTCGCGTGAAGCCACGGCGCTGGAAACTGCCGGCGGCATCGCCACCGCCTTGCCACTGCTGGGCGAAGCACCGTTCCTGGTGGTGAATGGCGACGTGCTGACCGATGTCGATTTCGCCGCCTTGCGGCCAACCCTGGCGGCACTGGATGGCAAGCAGCATCTGGCGCATCTGCTGCTGGTGGCCAACCCGGCCCATCACCCGGGTGGCGACTTCGGCCTGCTGGCGGATGGCCGGCTGTCGGCCAATGCCGCCGACGGCATCGGCCTGACCTTCTCCGGTATCGGCCTGTACCACCCGGCGCTGTTCGCCAGCACGCCGGCGCAGCAGCCGGCTAAGCTGGCACCGCTGCTGCGCACCGCCATGGCGCGTGGCCAGGTGAGCGGCGCGCGCCACGACGGCCTGTGGCTGGACGTAGGCACGGTGGAGCGGCTGGCGGAGGCCGATGCCATCGCCAAGGGTTGGCCGCAAGCGTGAAGCGCCGCATCCTCGGCATCGACCCAGGCAGCCGCATCACCGGCTTCGGGGTGATCGACATTGTCGGCAACCAGCGCCACTACGTGGCCTCCGGCGCCATCCGCACCCCGCAGGGCGCCACCCTCGCCGAGCGGGTCAAGGTGCTGGTACACGGCATCCACCAGGTTATCGATACCTACCAGCCCACCGAATCGGCGCTGGAACAGGTGTTCGTCAACGTCAACCCTGCAGCCACGCTGATGCTGGGCCAGGCCCGCGGCGCCTGCATGACCGCGCTGGTGCTGCGCGATCTGCCGGTGGCCGAGTACACCGCGCTACAGGTGAAGCAGTCGGTCGTGGGGCAGGGCAAGGCCCCCAAGGAGCAGGTGCAGTACATGGTGGTGCGCATGCTGAATCTGTCCGGCACGCCGCAGGCCGATGCCGCCGACGCGCTGGCGGTGGCGCTGACCCATGCCAGCCACAGTAGCGGCGCGGTGGGCAAGCTGGCGCTGCAGGGGCTGAAGGTGCGCGGCGGGCGGCTGGTGTAGCCGGCTGGTTTTCTTGCCCGTGGCCAAGGTTGGCCGCAAGGATGTTGCCCACACTGTTGCCATCAGAATATTGGAGCCTGCCATGTGGAACGACTACGCCATTGCCCGCGCCCTGCACGTGCTGGCCATCCTGCTGTGGGTGGGCGGCGTCGCCTTTGTCACCGTGGTGCTGATTCCGGCCATCCGCCACCACATTCCGGCACAGCAGCAGTACGCACTGTTCGAAACCGTGGAGCACCGCTTTGGCGCCCAGGCGCGGCTATGGGTGCTGCTGGCGCTGGGCAGCGGGCTGTGGATGCTGCACGTCACCGCCGGTTGGGCGCGGTTGCTGGATACCGGCTGGCTGCAGCTGATGCTGCTCGCCTGGCTGCCGTTCTTCCTGATGCTGTTTCTGCTGGAGCCGCTATTCATCCACCGCTGGTTGCGGCAGCGCGCGGCGCGTGACCCGGCCGGCAGCATGCGCCTGCTGCAATGGCTGCATGTGGGCCTGCTGGCGCTGACGCTGGCTGCCGCCGTGGCAGGGGTGGTGGGGGCGCACGGCGGCTGGCGTTTCTAGTGGCTGTGCGTAGAGTGCATAACACTCTGCTTTGCGGTATACCGTAGCCATGAAATCCACCTCTCTGCACCCCGGCGAGCCGGCCTATGCCGCGCTGGCCGTCCTCCCGTCGCGCTGGCTGCTGGCCACGCGCCCGGCCTTCCTGACCCTTACTCTGGGTGGCGTAGTGCTTGGCTTTGCCGCCAGCGGCGCGGCCTGGCAGCAAGCTTGGCCGCAAGCGCTGCTGGCCTTGTTGCTGGCGCTGCTGTGCCACGCGGCGGTGAACGTGATCAACGACGTGGCCGACCACGACAACGGCAGCGATGCGGCCAACGCGGCGCGGCAGTTTCCGTTTACCGGCGGCAGCCGCTTCATCCAGAACGCGGTGCTCAGCCGCCGCGACATGGCGCGGCTGGCGCTGGGGCTGTTCACGCTGGTGATTGCCGGCGGCCTGCTGCTGGTGTGGCGCAGTGGCCCGTGGCTGCTGGCCATCGGTGTGGTGGGTGTGCTGCTGGGCTGGGGCTATTCGGCGCCGCCGCTGCGGCTGAACAGCCGGGGCTGGGGGGAAGTGTGCGTGCTGCTGTGCTTCACCCTGCTGCCGCTGGGCGCGCAGGTACTGCTCACTGGCACGCCGTCGCTGCCGCTGCTGGCGGCGGCCTTGCCCTACGGCCTGCTGGCCGCCGCGCTGCTGTACATCAACCAGTTTCCGGATCGTGATGCCGACGCATTGGCCGGCAAGCGCCACTGGGTGGTGCGGCTGACGCCGCAACAGGCGCGCGTCGGCTATGTGTTGCTGGTCGGCACGGCGGCGCTGTTGCTGCCTGCCGGCGTAGTGGCTGCCCTGCTGCCGTGGCAGGCGCTGCTGGCTTTGCCGCTGTGGGGGCTGTCGGCACGGGCGGCCGCCACGCTGTGGCACAATGCGGCGCAACCGGCCCGGCTGCGCCCGGCCATCATCCAGACCATTGTTGCGGCCAACCTGTACCCGCTGCTGATGGCGCTGATTCTGACCCTGTATTCCTGACTGAAAGACCCTGCGCATGATCGGACGACTCACCGGCAACCTGATCGAGAAACTGCCGCCGCAAATCACCGTGGATGTGAACGGCATCGGCTACGACGTGGATGTGACCATGACCACCTTCTACCAGCTGCCGGTGCTGGGGCAGAAGGTGACGCTGTTCACCCACCTGGTGGTGCGCGAAGACGCCCACCTGCTGTACGGCTTTGCCAGCCGCGACGAGCGCGAAACCTTCCGCCAGCTGATCAAGGTCAGCGGCATTGGCGCCAAGATCGCGCTGGCCATCCTCTCCGGCATGACTGCCGACGAGCTGGCCATCGCGGTGGCCAGCGAGGACATCAAGCGGCTGTCGTCGGTGCCCGGCATCGGCAAGAAAACCGCCGAGCGCCTGGTGCTGGAACTGCGCGGCAAGCTGGCCACCGGCGGCAACCTCACCGTGCCGGGCGGGCTGCCATTCGCCGCCACGCCGGATGAAAAGAGCGACATCGTCAATGCGCTGCTGGCGCTGGGCTACAACGAGAAGGAGACCGCCGCGGCCACCAAGGGTCTGCCGGCGGAGGTTACCGTCAGCGAAGGCGTGCGCCTGGCGCTGAAGAACCTGATGAAGGGCTGAACATGAGGAAGGTGCTGCTGATCACCGGCGCCAGCCGCGGCATCGGCGCTGCCACCGCAAGGTTGGCCGCGCAGCAGGGCTGGGCGGTAGCGGTGAACTATCACCACAACCACGCTGCGGCCGAGGCGGTGGTGGCCGACATCCGCGCCGCCGGCGGCAAGGCTGTGGCGATTGCAGCCAACGTGGCGGACGAAGTGGACGTGCTGCGCATGTTCGCCGAGTGCGAAGCGGCGCTAGGGCCTCTGTCGGCGCTGGTGAACAACGCTGGCGTGCTGGAGCAGCAGATGCGGCTAGACGAAATGAGCATGGCGCGCTGGCAGCGCATCATGGCCACCAATGTGCTGGGCCCGCTGCTGTGCTGCCGCGAGGCGGTGAAGCGGCTGTCCACCCGCCACGGCGGGCCGGGCGGCGGCATCGTCAATGTCTCCTCCGCCGCCGCGCGGCTGGGCTCGCCGGGTGAATACGTGGACTACGCCGCCAGCAAGGGCGCACTGGACACGCTGACCATGGGCCTGGCCAGGGAAGTAGCCGCCGAGGGCATGCGCGTCAACGGCGTGCGCCCCGGCTTCATCTACACCGAGATGCACGCCGACGGCGGCGAGCCGGGCCGTGTTGACCGCGTGAAAAGCGCGGTGCCGATGCAGCGCGGCGGCCAGCCGGAAGAAGTGGCGGCTGCCATTCTGTGGCTGTTGTCCGACGCGGCATCGTTTACCACCGGCCATTTGCTGGATGTGGCCGGTGGGCGTTAATACCTGAGGAGGCGCAATGCCAAACGTAGCGGTACTGATAGACGCGGACAATGTGTCGCCGGCCTGGATCGAGGACGTGCTGGAAGAGGCCGGCAAGCTGGGTGTGCTGGCGCTCAAGCGCGTGTATGGCGACTTCAGCCGCCACGACAAGGCCTGGCGCGAGCTGTGCGCGCGCTTCGCCATCCACCCCATCCAGCAGTTTCCCAACACCAAGGGCAAGAACGCTTCCGACATCACCCTGGTGATCGACGCCATGGACATGCTGCACTCCGGGCGCTACCACAGCTTCTGCCTGGTCTCCAGCGACAGCGACTTCTCGCGGCTGGCCACCCGGTTGCGCGAGGACGGGCTGGAGGTGTGGGGCTTCGGCGAGGAGAAGACGCCGGGCGCCTTCGTCAACGCTTGCAGCAAGTTCGTGTACGTGGAAGTGCTGGCCATGGCCGACGAGGTGGCCAAGGCGGAAGAGGCCGGCAGCAAGGAAGGTGCTCCCGACAGCAGCCGGCAGCAGCCAGTGGCGCGGGTGTTGCGGCCACTGGATAAAAAACTGCGTGCCCAGTTCCAGAAGGGCATCGAGAGCATGGACGACGAGGAAGGCTGGGCCGACCTGGGCGGCGTGGGCAGCCTGCTGGGGCAATGGATGCCGGACTTCGACCCGCGCAATTACGGTTTTGCCAAGCTCTCCGACCTGGTGGTGAAGTCCGGCTGGTTCGAGGTGTACAAGGCCGGTGGCGGCCGCGGCGGGGTGTCGATCCGCCTCAAGCCGGGCAACGGCGGCGGCAAGAAGGCGAAGTAGCTGTATTGCCGTAGGGTGGGCAAAGCGCAGCGTGCCCACCAGTATCTTGTCGGTGGGCACGGCCCTTGGCCTTAGCCCACCCTACGGGCTGACTCTATGTGTCGTGGGTAGCCCGGATAAGCGCAGCGCATCCGGGAACGACGAGTCGGTGCTTTCCCGGATGCGCTGCGCTTATCCGGGCTACGGGTGGTCGCACTAGCTCAATGCGCGTTGCGCTCCAGCCATTCCACCAGCTCGGCCACGGTCAGTTGCGGCAGGCCGTGGCGTTCTGCGTAGGCATCCAGCTCGGCGCCGCGCATCATGCTGCCGTCCGGATTCATCAGTTCGCACAACACGCCGGCCGGGCTGAAACCAGCCAGGCGCGCCAGATCCACCGCTGATTCGGTATGGCCACGGCGTTCGCGCACACCGCCGGCGCGGGCGATCAGCGGGTAGACATGGCCGGGGCGCGCCAGATCGGAGGGCACTGCCTGCGGGTTGATGGCGGCGCGGATGGTGGTGGTGCGGTCGGCGGCGGAAACACCGGTGCTCACGCCCTCGGCGGCCTCGATGCTGACGGTGAAGGCGGTGCCGTAGCGGCTGCCGTTGTTGGGCACCATCGGCGGCAGTTCCAGCCGTGCGGCGTGTTCCGGGGTCAGGCACAGGCAGACAATGCCGCTGCAGTCGCGGATCATGCGCGCCATTTCTTCCACGCTCAGCGCGTCGGCGGCCAGGATCAGGTCGGCTTCGTTTTCGCGGTCGTGGTCGTCGGCGACGATTACCGGCAGGCCGCGGCGCAGTGCGTCGAGCGCGCTGTGGATGCGCAGGGAAAGGATGTCGGTGTTGGCATTCATGGGAACGGTCCTCAAGTACGGCGTTTGAGAAACACGTCACCGGGCAGGAAGCGGCGGCCTTGCGGCCAACCTTGCGCCACGCGGAATGCGCGCGCAGACACAGAGCCGCGCATGGCGCGGAACTGGCGTCATCTTCTTTCATCCGGACTGTTACCGTCGGCTCTGGATTCGCACCAGATCTGCTGACCCTTCACATGAAGGCGCTCGCGGGCTTGGCCTTGCAGCCTTACCGCCGGTGGGGAATTGCACCCCGCCCCGAAGACGTACGGGCCTTCCGCAATACAGCTAACTTCACGATCTTGCGAGCTAGAGCGAGACAAGGCGAAAACGGCTGAGGAAGCGGAGTTGACATGCAGTCAATGAGCATTCCGAAGACGTTTTCAACGCAGTATCGCCGACGCGCAGCAGATCGTGCGGAAGGCAAGGGCGAGTATAGCAGTGGTAACATCCTGACTTCGATTGCGAGCGACTGTTACATGATCCAGACCGACAACCTGATGGGCGGCGCCCCCGAGCGCCGCATCGTGACCCAGCAAAGCCTGTCACAGCAGGAAGAGGCCCTGGAGCGCGCGCTGCGGCCCAAGCTGCTGGACGAGTACGTGGGCCAGAAGAAGGCACGCGAGCAGCTGGAGATTTTCATCGAGGCGGCAAAGAAACGCGGCGAGGCACTGGACCACGTGCTGCTGTTCGGCCCGCCGGGCCTTGGCAAGACCACGCTGGCGCACATCGTGGCGCGCGAGATGGGGGTGAACCTGCGCCAGACTTCCGGCCCGGTGCTGGAGCGCGCCGGCGACCTGGCGGCGTTGCTCACCAACCTGGAGCCGCACGATGTGCTGTTCATCGACGAAATCCACCGCCTGAGCCCGGTGGTGGAGGAAATCCTCTACCCGGCGCTGGAGGATTACCAGATCGACATCATGATCGGCGAAGGGCCGGCGGCGCGCTCGGTGAAGATCGACCTGCCGCCGTTCACCCTGGTGGGTGCCACCACCCGCGCCGGCATGCTCACCAACCCGCTGCGTGACCGCTTCGGCATTGTGGCGCGGCTGGAGTTTTACACTGCCGAGGAGCTGACGCGCATCGTCATCCGCTCGGCCGGCCTGTTGAATGTGCAGCTGGCTGATGATGGCGCTTTCGAGGTGGCACGCCGTTCGCGCGGCACGCCGCGCATCGCCAACCGCCTGCTGCGCCGGGTGCGCGACTATGCCGAGGTACGTGCCGACGGCGTGGTAAGCGCCCAGGTGGCCGATGCCGCGCTGGCGATGCTGGACGTGGACCCGGCCGGGCTGGACGTGATGGACCGCAAGCTGCTGCAGGCCATCCTCGACAAGTTCGGCGGCGGCCCGGTAGGGCTGGACAACGTGGCAGCGGCCATCGGCGAATCCACCGACACCATCGAAGACGTGATCGAACCGTTCCTGATCCAGCAGGGCTACCTGCAACGCACGCCGCGCGGCCGCATGGCTACCGCGCTGGCCTACACCCACTTTGGCTTGCCCATCGAATCATGAAACAGCGACTGATCATCAAGACCGGCGAACCGCACGCCGAGGTACAGGCCGAGCACGGCAATTTCGAGCAATGGATTGTCCGCGAGCTGGGCAGCGACGGCGCCGCCTGGCGCGTGGTGGATGTGACCGGTGGCGAAGCGCTGCCGGCGGTGGCCGAGGTGGCCGGCGCCATCATCACCGGCTCGCCGGCGATGGTCAGCGACCGCGCCGACTGGAGCGAGGAAGCGGCCGCCTGGCTGCGCGCGGCGCATGCGGCCAACGTGCCGCTGCTGGGCATCTGTTTTGGCCACCAGTTGCTGGCGCATGCGCTGGGTGGCGAGGTGGGCTATCACCCGGGCGGGCCGGAGGTGGGGACGGTACAGGTGCAGCGCCAGCCGGCCGCAGCGGGCGATGCGCTGTTCGACGCCATGCCGGCGCAGTTCGCCGCCCAGGCCCTGCACTGGCAGAGCGTGCTGCGCCTGCCGCCGGGCGCAGCGGTGCTGGCAGGCAATGCCTTCGAGCCGCATCACGCCTTTCGCCTTGGCCGCAGCTGGGGGGTGCAGTTCCACCCGGAGTTCGATATCGCTGCCAGCGTGAGCCTGATCGATGTGCTGACACCGGCACTGGAAAAGGAACAGCAGCCGGTGGCTGCACTGCGTGCCGGCGTGTGCCCGACGCCGGAGGCAGCCACGCTGCTGCCGCGCTTCGCTGCCTTGCTGGCAAGCTAAAGCGGCGTACAATGCGCAACACTATAAAGTTCAGGGAGCGAACATGTTCTATGCCTTGTTGATCGTGACGCTGGCGGTGGCGCTGGTGACATCGCTGCTGGTGGCGCGCTTTTTCAGCGACGCCATCACCAAGATTCTCAACCGCATCATCGGCCCGGATCTGACCGAAGCCTGGCGCAAGTACATGAGTTTCGCCATTGTGGTGGTGGGGGTATCCGGCGGCGTGAACATGTGGGAAATCCAGAAATACCTGCAGAACGGCCGCGAACAGACGCTGGAGTTGAACGGCCCGCGCTGGACCATCGAGATCTATCGCACCGCCATCGATACGCTGTCGCAGATTTCCTGGGTGATGCTGCTGTTCTTCCTGTGTGCCATGGTGGCCTACGTGATCATGCGCGTGGCGGAAAGCAGCCGCACCAACCGGCTGCCGCGCGAGGACGGCCAGGACGATGACACGGCAGCTTGATTGCGGCGACAAGTAAGGCACAACGGCCCGCTACCTGACAGGTGGCGGGCCGTTGGTTTTTGTAGTAGTCCGTAGCCCGGATAAGCGCAGCGCATCCGGGGCAAGCGCATGCCGCTGTGTACCGACTCCCCGGATGCGCCTGCGGCTTATCCGGGCTACCACATGCTACATATGGCAACGGCCCGCATCGATAAGGTGACGGGCCGTTTGCTGGTGTGTTTTTTGCGGCCAACCTTGGCCGCATCATGCTTACAGGGTGACCATATTGTCGCGGTGGATCAGCTCCGGTTCCACCAGGTAGCCCAGCACGCCCTCGATGTCGCGGGTGGCCTTTTTCATGATCAGCCGGGCTTCTTCCGAGCTGTAGTTCACCAGCCCGCGCGCCACTTCGGCCCCCTGCTGGTTGACGCACACCACCGCGTCGCCGCGCAGGAAGCTACCCTCAACCGCGATGACGCCAATGGGCAGCAGGCTGGTGCCGCGCTCGCGCACCGCCAGTGCCGCACCGTCATCCAGTACCAGTTTGCCGGACAGCTGCAGGTGGTCGGCCAGCCACTGCTTGCGGGCGGCCAGGCGGGTGGTGGCAGCATTGAGCTGGGTGCCAATACTCTCGCCGTCAGCCAGGCGCGACAGCACATTGGCCTCGCGGCCGCTGGCAATCACCGTGGCGGCACCGCTGCGCGCTGCGCGTTTGGCTGCGATGATCTTGGTATACATGCCGCCGGTGCCCACGCTGGAGCCGGCGCCACCGGCCATGGCTTCCAGCTCCGGCGTGCCGGCCTCGGCCTCGTGCATGAACTGTGCATCCGGCTGTTTGCGCGGGTCGGCGGTGTACAGGCCGCGCTGGTCGGTGAGGATCACCAGCGCATCGGCTTCGATCAGGTTGGTGACCAGCGCGCCCAGGGTGTCGTTGTCGCCAAAGCGGATCTCGCTGGTGACCACGGTGTCGTTCTCGTTGATGATCGGCACCACGCCCAGGGTGAGCAGGGTGGCGATGGTGGTGCGGGCGTTGAGGTAGCGCAGGCGGTCGGACAGGTCTTCGTGGGTGAGCAGTACCTGCGCGGTTTTCAGGCCGTATTCGCGGAACGCGCTTTCATATGCCTGGCACAGCCCCATCTGGCCGACGGCGGCGGCGGCCTGCAGTTCGTGTACCGCCTTGGGACGCTTGCTCCAGCCCAGGCGCTGGCAGCCTTCGGCAATGGCGCCACTGGAGACCAGCACCACCTGTTTGCCGCGACGGCGCAATTCGGCGATTTCCGCTGCCCAGCGGGCAAGCGCGGCATGGTCCAGGCCCTTGCCGTCGTTGGTTACCAGGCTGGAGCCGACTTTGACCACGATGCGCGTGGCCGTGTGAATCACCGATTGCATCCGAACTGCTTCCTGTGGGGTAAAACGGAAAGCCAGTTTACCCGATTCGGCGCTAATGGTGCGTTGCGGCGGCCAGTACGCCGGGGCGGTATTCCACGAACTGGTAGCCGGCGGTCTGCAGCGACAACGCGGTGCTGCTGACGGTCTGTCTACCATGGCCATCCAGCAGATAGAACTCGCGCTGGCGCTGGTACTGGCGACCGCTGATGACCAGCTGCGCCTGCCTGGCCGGGCGGGGGGATGCCGGTAGCCGCAGTGCCATGCGGTAGTGGTCGTTAGGGTGGGTAAGCACCGGCAGCAGCAGCACCGCTTCTGGCTGCGGGCCTACCAGTTCCACGCCGCATTCTGTTTCCATCTGCTCGCCGCACAGGTTGACCCAGCGTACCACTGCCAGCTGCCAGGGCTTGCCGCTGTGACGCAGCAGCAGCAGCTCGCCGGCGCGCAGCGGGTGGTGTTGCGATTCGCCGCGCAGCAGCATGCCGGAGGCGCTGGTGTTGACCACCTTCATGCTGGTAGGCAGTGGTGGCGGCATGCGCTGCAGCTTGCCGCGCATGCCGTTGTCCGGTAGCAGCTCCTGCGGCAACGCCTCACCATTGGGGAAGGTCCACGCGGCACCATTGGTAATGAACCAGATGGTGGACAGGCTGCTGACCAGCTCCACCTCCTCGCTGCATGGCAGCCGCTCATGGCGACGCTGGATCGAGCTTTGCCACTCCATCGACAAGTAGAGCACGTGCTGGATTTCTTCCTCCAGCGCGAACGGATTGCCCTGGTGGCGAGCCAGATATTGCAGCTTCTGCAGCTTGCTTTTCAGCTCCGCTTCCAGCGCGTGGGTGTCCAGTACCCAGATGCCTTGTGCGCTGGGGGTGTCCGGTGCCTCGCTGATATAGCGCGGCGGGTGGTCCATGCCTGGCTGGAAGGCAAAACTGCCGTGGCCGCTGCTGAGCTGCCCCAGGTGCAGCAGATCCAGCAGGTTGGCATGCTTGCGGATCAGCAGCAGGCTGTAGTCGATCAGTGCCGGTGCCATGCGGTTGCTGGCGGTCATGCCCAGCAGCAGGATCTGGCGGTAGTAGTGCGCCGGGCTCTTGGCCTGCCCGGGCAGCGGGGTGTTTTCCCAGCCTTTTTCCAGGGCATGGAAAAACAGGCTGTGGCAATCCAGCCAGAAGCCTTCCGGAAGATTGGTATAGGTGCGGGCATACAGGAAAGCCAGCTGGCGCGCACTGCGAATCACCAGGCACACGGCTTCGGTCTTGTACTTGTCCAGCGCCAGCAGACCGTGTTCGCCGCTGCGATCCATCAGCAACAGCTTGTAGCCGTTATGCAGTGCCAGCATCAACTGCTGTGCCAGCCGGGCGGCATGGCGGGCGCGGTGCTGGGTAGACAGCTCGCCATTGACGGCCAGGCGTTCCAGCAGCGGCAGCAGTATCTTGTGTTCCTGCTGATGGCGCTCCAGCAATCTGGCGCGCAGGGCGGGGGGTAGGCGTACGCGGTTGAGCTGTTCTAGCGCCTGGCGCAGCAGTTCTGCACACTCCAGCGGCTGGCCCAATGGGCATTGCCGCAGCCAGACATCCAGCTGCGCCGGGTCGGACATCGCCAGCGAAGCATCCAGATAGGGGGGCGCTACAGACAGTTTCAACATCGCGACTGCCGCTCCAGTAATTATAGAAATGGCATAGTCTACTGCCATTTGTCGTATTGGTAAGCCTTTGTTTTATGGCAAAGGCGTCTCCACATTGCCGCCACGTGGCTCTGCTTGCTGGCGTAATTCAGCCAGCACGGCCGCCGTGCTTTCCGCCAGTTGTTGCATATGGCTTTCCTCCAGCACATAGGGCGGCATGAAGTACACGGTACTGCCGATGGGCCGTGTCAGGCAGCCGCGCGCCAGCATGGCGGCATAGAACACCTGGCTGAAATCGCTGCGTGCGGTGTCGACATCAAACGCCCAGATCATGCCGCGCTGGCGGAAGTGGCGCACGTCAGGCGCTTGCTGCAAGCCGGCCAGGTGGTGACTGAACCGCGCGGCTTTTTCCGTGTTGCGGGCCAGAATGTCTTCATCCTCGAATATCGCCAGCACTTCCAGCGCGGCGCGGCAGGCCAGCGCATTGCCGGTGTAGCTGTGCGAATGCAAAAAGCCGCGGCCAACATCATCATCGTAGAACGCGTTATAGATATCGTCGCTGGTTAACACACAAGACAGTGGCAGATAGCCACCGGTAATGCCCTTGGACAGGCACAGGAAGTCTGGCCGGATGCCGGCCTGCTCGCAGGCGAACAGCGTGCCGGTGCGGCCAAAGCCGACGGCGATCTCGTCGGCGATCAGGTGTACCTGGTACTGGTCGCACAGCGCGCGCAGCCGGGTCAGGTAGATCGGGTCGTACATCAGCATGCCGGCAGCACCCTGTACCAGCGGTTCGATGATGATGGCGGCAATCTGCCCAGCCTCGCGCTGGAACAGCTGCTCCACGTCGGCAATGGTGCGTAGCGCCACATCGGCAGCGGTTTCGCCTGGCAGCGCCAGCCTTGCATCCGGCGATGCCACGCGCAGATTGCTTTGCAGCAGTGGCGCGTAGGTGGCGGAGAACAGCGGCACGTCGGTTACCGCCAGCGCGCCGGCCGTTTCACCGTGGTAACTGTGCTGCAGGCTGACAAAGCGATGCTTGTCAGCCTGGCCGCAGTTGCGCCAGTAGTGGAAGCTCATCTTCAGCGCGATTTCGGTGGCGCTGGCCCCATCTGAAGCATAAAAGGCATGCCCAAGGCCGGTGAGTGCGTGCAGCTTCTCCGACAGCTCCACCACCGGGCGATGGGTGAAGCCGGCCAGGATCACGTGTTCCAGTGTATCCAGCTGCTGTTTGATGGCGTTCTTGATGCGGCCTTGATTATGGCCAAACAGGTTCACCCACCAGGAGCTGATACTGTCGATGTAGCGCTTGCCATCGAAATCCTCCAGCCACACGCCATCACCGCGGGCGATCGGAATGATGGGCAAGCGCTCGTGGCGCTTCATCTGGGTACAGGGGTGCCATACGGCGCTACGGCTGCGCTGCAGCCACTGTTGGGAATGGTTCGACATTGCTTAGCTCCTGTTTGCGCTGCATGCTAGCAGAGCTGCCGCGGTGCGTTGACTGACAAAAATTGTCAGTCCCGAGCAGGATTTGTCATCGCTCGCCCCGTTGGGGGCCAATGGCAAGCTGGGGCTGGCGCGAGATATTGATTTATATTTGTTTGGTTTTAGGGAGTTTTGCATCTTGCGGTGTCGTGTCTGGTCAGGCTGGCCCGATATTTGCATTAACTGCATGCCGCACCAGTGGCTGCCGGGAGAGAGGCGAATGAAACGACAAGAATCGGGGTTCACCCTGATCGAACTGATGGTGGTGGTGGCGATTATCGGCATCCTGGCTGCGCTGGCGATTCCGGCGTACATGGACTATACCCGGCGTGCCTATCTGGCCGAGGCGTTCAACGTGGCGGGTGCGGCCAAGACCTCGATCGAGGAATACCATGCCGCCAACAGTGCCTGGCCCAGTAGCAATGCCAGTGCCGGCCTGTTCCCGGCTGCGACCTACAGCGGGCAGGCGTTTACCGAAATGCGGGTGATGATGTCCGGTACGGTATCCATCATCCGCATGCAACTGAATGAAAAAGTCGCCAGTGGCGGCCATGTCTGGCTGGAGCCCTTGCCGGATGTGTCTGGCTCCTACCGCTGGCGCTGTGGTGGCGACACGGATTTGACACAACTATTGCCCTCCAACTGCCGGGGCTAATGGTTACATTTGTTTGGCAGTGACCCAGGAGGAAACTCATGAAACGCGTTCAACAAGGTTTTACCCTTATCGAACTGATGATCGTGGTAGCGATTATCGGTATTCTGGCAGCCATCGCCATTCCGGCTTACCAGGACTACACTAAGCGTGCACACGTGTCGGAAGGTCTGCAGCTGGCTGGCGCGGCGAAGACCGGTGTGGCGGAGTATTACTCTTCCAATGGTGTGTGGCCCGCAAATAACACTTCTGCAGGTTTGGCAGATTCGCCGTCTGGTAATGCAGTGAGCTCGGTAGTGGTTACTGATGGTGTGATTACCATCACTTACAATGAAAAAGTTGCAGTAAGTGCAGCTATTACTCTCACGCCGGATCCTGTTAGTGGCTCTATTAAATGGACATGCGCTGAAGCAAGTCCGACGGCTACCAACCCGATGGAAACCAACTGGCTGCCGTCCAACTGCCGTAGCTAATCTTGCTAAAGCTATTAAAAAGGGTGCTGCGGCACCCTTTTTTGCTGACCTAAGCTCCCCTATGCCACGATCCTTTCCCGCGCTGTTACTGGCCATACTGCTGTCTCTGGCAGTGTCGTTACCGTTGTTCAATTACATGCGCACCGTACCGTCGCCGGACTGGTGGACGCATGCGGTCACGCTGCTGTGTCTGAGTGGTGTGCTGTTCGGCAGCCTGTTGACCAGCGCTGCGGCCAACTGGTCGCGCGGCTTTTTGCTGTTGTTGCTGTGGTGGCTGTGTGCGTTCTTGCCATGGTTCCTGCGGCAATCCGGCAATCTGTACCAGTTACCGCTGTCCGAGGCGCTGGCTACGCTGTTCGTGATCGTGGCTGCGGCGCAGGCGGCTAACCTGCAGGAAAAACTGGGGCGCGAGCGGCTGGTAACGGTGCTGGCCGCCGTGATCTTGCTGGCCGCCTTGCTGCAGGGGCTGATCGGTTATCTGCAATTGCTGGGCGTCGCTCCGATGGCGCATGGCTGGTTGGTGTATGACCAGGCAAGTCCGCAGGACAACATCATGGGTAATATTGGTCAGCGCAACCAGTTTGCCCAGTTCCTCACCTGGGGCGTGCTGGCTGCGGCCTATCTGTTCATCAAGCGCCGTTTGCGCGTGTGGCTTGCCGTGCCGGCGGTATTGTTTCTGGTAACGGTAATGGCATGGTCCGGTGGCCGTCTGCCCCTGGCTTATGCCGGGGCCATGGTGGTGGTAGCACTGGTCTGGTATCGACACAGCCAGGATCGCCGCCTGCTGCGCACCTTGCTGCTGGCGGCCGTGGCCATGCTGGGAGCGCAGTTGTGGGGGCAGCATGTGGCGCACTGGCTTACCGGGCTGGATATCGCCAGCGGGCTGGATCGACTGGATGCCGCCGACTTTGGGGCGCGCCGCCGTATCGAGTGGCTGAAAGCCTGGCAGATCGTGCAGGCCTACCCGTGGTTTGGCGTCGGCTTTGGTGGGTTTGCCTACCAGTCGGTGTGGCTGGAGGCGTTTGCCGGTCATGACAAAATTCCCGAGAGCTCGCTGTTTACCCACAGTCATAACCTGATTGCGCAGCTGCTGGCGGAAACCGGGGTACCAGCTACCTTGCTGGCTGCCGTGGTCTGCATTGTCTGCCTGCTGCCGTACTGGAAAAAGGCTCAGGCTACCGCCGAGAACGCATTCCTCACCTTGCTGGCAGCGGCCATTCTCGGCCATTCCATGTTTGAGTACCCGTTATGGTACCTGCCGTTCCTGGCCATGTTCTGCATCATCCTGGTGCTCAGCCCGGTGCCTGGCATCGAGGTGCCGGTACGGCCGGCGCTGCGCAAGTTCGGTGCTGCCCTGCTGTTGCTGGGAGGCATCGCCTATCTGGTTAACGGCGTGCAAACCTTCCGTGTGCTACAGATCGCGGTACAGCCCGTTCGCAGTCAGCAGGAAAACTACCAGCGGGTGGAAACCCTGCTTGGCGTTTCCAGCAACCCGTTCTGGTCTTACGAGGCGGAGATCGCGCTGTCCAGCTACCTGCAGCCCTCGAAAAAAGATCTGGCAGTCAAGCGGCGTCATTACGAGCAACTGGTCGCCTACCGGCCCTACCCGCTGCTGCTGTGCAATCTGGCGATGCTGCGCTACTGGTCCGGGGATGTGCAGGGCGCCCAGGACCTCATCATCATGGCGCTGGCAACCTACCCCGCCAATGCCACGCTGGTGTTGTCGCGCCTGCAGTATGCCGACGATCCTGGCATGCAACCGATGATAGACATCGCCAGCAAGGCCGTGCAGGCATTTCAGCGTGGCGGCGACCAGGCAGCCGCCGAAGCCGCTACACAAGGTCTGCCCAAGCGTGGCCCGCAGTTGCCGGACCTGTCCCGCTTCCGCTGAGCGTGGCCCAGGCAGGCAGCTTGGTGGTATCTTGTCGGCCTTGATGTTGTGGATGAAAACGGCATGAACAGATGGACACTATCGCTGCTGCTGACGCTGTCGGCAGTAGCGCAGGCACAGGCGGCGGGGCCGACTACGGACCAGCAGTTGCTGTCGGCGCAGATGTCATTCCGCGCGGCGGACAACAAGCAGCTGCAGGCACTGAAGCTGGAACAGGCGGCGGAGCTGGCAGTGAAGGAAGCCGAGCAGAAGCTGGCCAGCGCGCAGCAGCAGTTGCAACTGAGTCAGCAGCAGTTGCAGGACGCGCGTGCGGCGCGGCAGGCGGCGGATGCCGAGCTGTCGCAGGCTACGCAGCAGCTGCAGCAGGCCTGGACGCTGAAAGAAGGCGCGCAATGACAAACCGGGGCAGCTGCCCCGGTTTTGTTTTGCAATCTGAACGACTAAAAGGCGGCTGGCGCCACTAACAAAATCGCGCAGCGTACCTGAGCCAAGGCGCGCCGCCGCCGACAGTACCAAAAGTACGGCAAGGCGGCGCAACGCAGGATCAGAGGGATTGTTAGTGGCGCTTAGCCCTGCACGCCGTACTTGGCGCGGTAGGCGCTAACCGCCTCCAGGTTGGCCGCAAGCTCCGGGCTGCCGGCCAGGAAGCCCAGCAGGTCGTTCAGGTTGGCAATTGCCACTACCGGCAGATTGTAGTCGCGTGCCACTTCCTGCACCGCCGACAGCTCGCCGGTGCCGCGTTCCATGCGGTCTAGTGCGATGGCCACGCCAGCAGGTTCGGCGCCGGCAGCGCGGATCAGCTGTACCGATTCGCGTACCGAGGTGCCGGCGGAGATCACGTCGTCGATGATCAGCACCTTGCCCTTCAGCGGCGCGCCCACCAGGGTGCCGCCCTCGCCGTGGTCCTTGGCTTCCTTGCGGTTGTAGGCGAACGGTACATTGCGGCCCTGCTCGGCCAGCGCCATCGATGCGGCTGCTGCCAGGATGATGCCCTTGTAGGCCGGGCCGAAGATCATGTCGAAGCCGATGCCGCTGGCGCTGATCGATTGCGCGTAGAAGCGCGACAGCTGCAGTACGCTGTCGCCGTCATAGAACAGGCCGGCGTTGAAGAAGTAGGGCGAGGTCCGTCCTGCCTTGGTGACAAACTCGCCGAAGCGCAATACCTGCTTGTCCAGCGCAAAACGAATAAAATCCTGACGGAAATCGCTCATTACAAACCCTCTTTCACTTAAGTCTTTGTTGCTGCTTGAAAATGGCGGCAAGGATACCACGGGAGACCCCATGCTTCGAATCGTTTCGGCCAACCTCAACGGTATCCGCTCGGCGGACAAGAAAGGTTTCTTTGACTGGCTGGCGGGCCACAACGCCGATTTCGTCTGTGTGCAGGAGCTGAAGGCGCAGGCCGGCGACCTGTCCGAGCGCATGCGCGCGCCGGATGGCTACAGTGGCTACTTCCACTACGCCGAGAAGAAGGGTTACA
This sequence comes from Vogesella amnigena, assembly GCF_042648905.1. Classification (NCBI taxonomy): domain Bacteria; kingdom Pseudomonadati; phylum Pseudomonadota; class Betaproteobacteria; order Neisseriales; family Chromobacteriaceae; genus Vogesella; species Vogesella amnigena. Next base: position 99,345 of record NZ_JBHRYH010000002.1, read on the forward strand.
GCGGCGTGGGCATCTACAGTCGCCACCAGCCGGATGCGGTGGTGGAAGGCCTGGGCGTGGACTGGATCGATGCCGAAGGCCGTTACCTGCAGCTGGATTTCGGTAACTTGTCGGTGGTGTCGCTGTATCTGCCGTCTGGCTCCAGCAGCGATGAGCGCCAGCAGGTGAAATTCCAGTTCCTGGACGTGTTCATGCCGCACCTGGACAGCCTGCGCGAAAGCGGCCGCGATGTGGTGATCTGCGGCGACTGGAACATCGCCCACAACGAGATCGACCTCAAGAACTGGAAAGGCAACCTGAAGAACTCCGGCTTCCTGCCGGAAGAGCGCGCCTGGATGACCGACCTGCTGTCGCGCGGCTGGTGCGATACCTGGCGCCGCTTGTACCCGGAGGCGCCGGGCTACAGCTGGTGGAGCAACCGTGGCCAGGCCTATGCCAAGGACGTGGGCTGGCGTATCGACTACCACATCGTGTCGCCGGGCATGATGGAGGCTGCGCGCGCAGCCAGCGTGTACAAGGACGAGAAATTCTCCGACCACGCACCGCTGACGGTGGATTACGACAGGGCACTGTGATGTGGGACGATGATGATGTGTTCCTGGTGACCGTGCCGGGCTGGGGCAACTCCGGCCCGCAGCACTGGCAGAGCTACTGGGAAGTGCTGTACCCGCTGGCGCGACGCGTGGAGCAGGACAACTGGCTGTACCCGACCCGTGCGGAATGGGTGGAACGGCTGGCGGCCACGGTAGACGATTGTGCCGGCAAGGTGGTGCTGGCGGCACACAGCCTGGGCTGCCACACCGTGGTGGCGTGGCTGGCGCAGGCCAGCCTGATGCAGCAGCGCAAGGTGCTGGGCGTGCTGCTGGTGGCGCCGCCGGCGCTGCCGATCACGCCAGAGCGGGCGCTGGCCAGCGGCGAACTGCCGGCAGGTGCCGCGCTGCCGGATTTTGCCGGCTTCGAGCAGGCACAGGCGCTGCAGCTGCCGGTGCCGGTGCGGCTGGTAGCCAGCCGTGACGATCTGTTCTGCGACTGGGCCGAAGCCGAGGCGATGGCGATGGGCTGGGGGGCGAAGTTGCTGGATGCCGGCAACGCCGGCCACATGGGCAGCCACAGTGGCTTGGGCGACTGGAAAGCTGGGCAGAAGCTGATTCAGCAGTTGATGCTGGGCTGAACCTCTGAGCATATTCACGATCAGCTGCGCGTCGGCGATACCGCGTTGAATTCGATTCAGGAATGCGCATTTACTCTGTGTAAACTCCGCTTCCTCAGCCGTTTTCGCCTTGTCTCGCTCTAGCTCGCGTGATCGTGAACACGCTCAGCCCATAAACAACAAAAGGTTGGCCGCATGCGGCCAACCTTTTGTTGTTTCAAGCAGGTAAATCAGGCGACGGCGTGCTGGCCGGCATCAGCCTGACGCAGCACTTGCAGCGCGTGCGCCACGTAGCTTTCCTTCTCGCCCACCGGCGCCATGTAGTGCAGTGCGGCTTCCGCGGCGGGCTCGCCGGCCAGGCGCGAGATCAGCCAGCCTGCCAGATAGGCGGAGGCCAGGCAGCCACCGGCGGTGGCCACACTGCCGTTGACGTGCAGCGGTGTCTGCAGCGGACGCACGCCCAGTTCCTGCAGCCACGGCGCGGTGGTGAGGTCGGTACAGGCCACGCCGTCCTGCAGCAGGCCGAGCCGCGCCAGGATCAGCGCGCCGGAACACTGCGCAGCGATCAGCTGCCGCGAGCGGTCCAGCTGCAGGCGCGCCAGCATCGCCTCGTCCTGGATGATGTTGCGGGTCTGGATGCCGCTGCCCACCAGTACCGCATCGGCGCTGGCGGCCTCTTCCAGCGTGATGTGGCCGTGCAGCGTCACCCCGTTCATCGAGGTGACCTGCGGCGTGGGCGTGGCCAGTGACACGCGCAGCTTGGGCGTGACGCGGTTGAGGATGCCCAGCGCGATCAGCGAGTCCAGTTCGTTGAAGCCTTCAAAAGTCAGGATGGCGACGTGCATGGGCGGTCCTCATTAGAAGTCAGTGATCAATGCATGCTGGCGCGGTGCGCAGCAGTTCGTGTGCCGGTTCTCAGGCGCCGGTAGCTACCGGGCGGCTCGCATCGCTGCACCACTCGCTCCACGAGCCGGGGTACAAGCGGGCCCCTGCCAGGCCGGCATGTTCCAGCGCCAGCTTGTTGTGGCAGGCGGTGACGCCGCTGCCGCAGTACAGCACCACCTCGTCGGCCGGGGTATCGCCCAGCACTGCCTGCCACTCTGCGGCCAAGGTTGCTGCCGGCTTGAAGCGGCCGTCCTGCAGATTGAGCTGGAAGAAGCGGTTACGTGCGCCGGGAATGTGGCCACCGACCGGGTCCAGTGTTTCGTTCTGGCCGGCAAAGCGGTCCGGGGCGCGGGCATCCACCAGCTGGAAGGCCGGCTTGGCCTGATTTGCAAGGTTGGCCGCAACTTCATCCACCTCAAGCATCTGTTCCAGCGCCGGGTGCATCACGAAGCGGGTGCTGCGTTTCTCCGGCGCCTCGGTGCTGATGGCGCCATCGGCGGCCTGCCAGGCCTGAAAACCGCCGTCCAGTACCGCCACCGCCTCGTGGCCCAGCCAGCGCAGCAGCCACCAGGCACGCGCGGCGTACATGCCGCCGGCGTCGTCGTAGGCCACCACCTGGGTGTCCGGGCCGATGCCCAACGCGCCGAAGTTGACCGCCAGGCGCTGGCCTTCCGGCAGCGGGTGGCGGCCGTTGCTACCGTTCTTGGCGCCGGACAGGTGGTAGTCCAGATGCAGGTAGTGTGCTTCCGGCAGATGGCCGGCTTCGTACACGGTGGGGCCGTAGGCCGGGTCGGCCAGCTGGAAGCGGCAATCGAGAATCACCAGTTCTGCCGGGTCTAGCTGTTGCAGCTGTGCTGCCGAGATAAGGGTGCGGTACATGACGTTCTCCTGTCTGTGCACCTTGCGAAGCCAGTCAACTGGCGGCCGGCTTCGCAAGGCGCCCTGACCACCGTGGCGGCCAAGCATTGTTTGAAATTTTAAACGTTCGTCACCTTAGCACGGCCAGCAGTCAGCCTGCCAGTTTGTCGCGCAGCCGTGCGGCCAACTGTGGCAGGCCATGCGCCACGCCCTCGCGCTGAGCCGCACCCCACAGCGGGTTGGGGAAGTGTTTGTCGTCGGCAAAGCGCGGAATCACGTGCCAGTGCAGGTGCGGCACCATATTGCCGAAGCTGGCCAGGTTGATCTTGTCCGGGTTCAGCACATCACGTAGCGCCTGTTCGGTGCGCAGCACCCAGTCCAGCACATGGGCACGATCGGCGCCGTCCAGGTCGGTCATCTCCTTGACGTGCGCGTGCCAGATCACGCGGCAGAACGCCGGGTAGTCGGCATCGGCCACCAGGATCACCCGCAGCTTGTCATCGCGGTACAGGATGTCGCCACCATCCTGGTGGCAGAGTTCGCATTGCATGTTTTGTTCCTTCTGATTGTCGCTGTGTCGGTTGGTGGGTATGCCGATATGCGCTAATCCGCGAGGCCAGCGAGGGGCGAGAAGTCGGTAAAAGTCACCGGGCGAAGGTTGTTGCCCTTTTGGGTTGTGATACCGATGGGGAGCTCAGTGTTACCGACTCTCCCGAAGCTGGTCAGCATGACCTCATCGAGTAACCAGGTTTGTTTTGCGCGGTTCCAGGAGAAGCGCTGTTTGAAAAGACAGTTTCCCACTCTGTGGGCCAGGCTGAACCAGCCGGTGCCGATACGTATTTCTTGGAAAGGGTCGGAAAACCAGCCCTTGGGCAGAATGGCATGGTCGTTGCGGGCGGCCTGCACCAACTTGCCATCACTATTGCGCAGCAACAGTAGCACTGGGCGGGCCTCACCCTTGCCCTCAAGGATCAATAGCACGTCCAGTTGGTCATCATTGTTGAAATCGTTGACCAAGTAACGTTGCGTCTGGAAACCGGCGGGGACGAACGCAGCTACTTCCGGCGGCACGCTTTCTTCAGCCCTGCTGGGATGGCTGAATGCCAGGCTCAGTACAAAGGCTCCCAACAAGGTTGGCCGCAACATGCTCACACCCACTCGCGCGGCGGCAGGAAATCGCTATAGAGCGCCGCTTCCGGGCTGCCCGGTTCCGGCTGGTAGCCGTATTCCCAGCGCACCAGCGGCGGCATGGACATCAGGATGGATTCGGTTCGGCCGCCGGTTTGCAGGCCGAACAGCGTGCCGCGGTCCCATACCAGGTTGAATTCCACGTAGCGGCCGCGGCGATAGAGCTGGAACTGGCGCTCGCGCTCGCCCCACGCGGTAGCCTTGCGGCGTTCGACGATGGGCAGATAGGCATCGAGAAAGCCGTTGCCTACCGCCTGCATGAAGGCGAAGCTGGTGTCGAAGTCCGGCTGGTTGAGATCGTCGAAGAACAGCCCGCCCACGCCGCGCGCCTCGCCGCGGTGTTTAAGATAAAAGTACTCGTCGCACCATTTCTTGTATTTCGGGTAGCTGTCGGCACCGAATGGGGCGCACAAATCGCGGGCTACCGTGTGCCAGTGCACCACGTCTTCCACGTTGCCGTAGTAGGGGGTGAGGTCGAAGCCGCCGCCGAACCACCAAACCGGTGCTTCGCCATCCTTTTCTGCGATGAAGAAGCGCACATTGGCGTGGCTGGTGGGGACGTAGGGGTTTTCCGGGTGGATCACCAGCGATACGCCCATGGCTTCGAAGCGGCGGCCGGCCAGTTCCGGGCGGTGTGCGGTGGCGCTGGCGGGCAGCGCCTCGCCGCTGACATGCGAGAAGTTCACCCCGGCCTGCTCGAACACCGCACCGCCAGTGAGTACGCGGCTTTTGCCACCGCCGCCGGCCGGGCGCTCCCAGCTGTCCTCGCGGAACAGGGCACCTCCGTCGGCGGCCTCCAGCCCGCTGCAGATACGCTGCTGCAGCTCCAGCAGAAAAGCTTTGACTTGGTTGGCGTGCGGGTGGCTCATTCACGTATCCTGCATTTTTTTCTCGATGACCGATTGTAACCCGTTCGCCGGTGGCGGCACGCATTGCCATGGCAAGCGGCAAGGAGCCAGCATGATCGATCTGTATACCTGGGGCACGCCCAACGGCAAGAAGGTGTCCATCGCACTGGAGGAACTGGGGCTGGCGTACCGGGTGATTCCGGTGGACATCCACAGCAATCAGCAGTTTGCGCCGGACTTCCTCAAGATCAGTCCCAATAACAAGATTCCGGCCATTGTCGATCACGACGGCCCGGGCGGTGCGCCGCTGGCGCTGTTCGAATCCGGCGCGATTCTGACTTACCTGGCGGAGAAATGCGGCCAACTGTTGGCCGCAGCTGGTGCCGAGCGCTACCAGACCTTGCAGTGGCTGATGTTCCAGATGGGGGGCTTCGGGCCGATGCTGGGGCAGGCGCATCATTTTCTGCGTTACGCGCCGGAGCCGGTGCCGTATGCGCAGAAGCGCTACCACGACGAGACGCTGCGTCTGTACGGCGTGCTGGATCGCCAGCTGGCGGCACATCGCTACGTGGCCGGCGAGCACTACAGCATCGCCGACATCGCCATCTACCCGTGGGCGGCGCGGCACGAGTGGCATCACGTTGATCTGGCCGACTTCCCGCACGTGGCGCGCTGGTATGCCGAGCTGGGCGCGCGGCCGGCGGTACAGCGCGGCATGGCGGTGCCGGGCTGAAAAAGGGGCTTCACGGCTTCGTGGGCACGCCATGCTTTGCCCAAGCTACAAAAAAAGAAGCCCGTCCGGACGGGACGGGCCAAGCAACGCACTTCAACACACTTCAACAAAAAATCGCCCGCCGCCAGGCGGGCCAAGGGACACACACGAGGAGGAAACTGCAGCTAAGGTTTTAGAACTGGTAGCTGACGCCAGCCTTCACTACCGATACCGGGGCGGTGTCGGTAATGTCCTTGTGTTCGATATTGCCCAGGGTTTCATATTCGGCACGCAGGCTTACCTGCTTGTTCAGCTTGTAGGCCGCGCCCACCCCCAGGCCCAGGCCAACGGTGTCGTCCTTGCTGCTGGCCAGTGCGGCATTGCTGCTGTGGAACTTGCTGCGCAGGTAGTTGGCCGACACCTTGCCGTACACCTCGAACTTGTCGTTCACGGGAATGATGCCAAGTGCAGCTGCACGAAAGGAGTCGTAGTCCAGGCTGCCGGCGCCGTTCAGGCCGATGGCTCCGCCATGGCGCAGGTAGCTGCCTTCCACCGCGAAGTTATCGTTGATGCGCTGGCCAACGCCGATTTCCACCATGCTGTCGCTGGCATCGTCACGGTTCACCTTGGTGCTGCCCACGCCGGCACGGCTGGCGGCACCGTCGCTGAGGGTCCACTGGCTGCCGGAGGCGCCCAGGTTGCCGAACACATAGTTACCGGTATCGGCGGCGAAAGCAGAAGAACCGGCGGCGATCAGTACAGAAGCGATAAGCAGTTTTTTCATGGAGCACTCCGAGTCATCGGTGAAGTTGATGGGCTCATTGTGCGCAGCGGCGGGGCTTAACACTATGCTGCTTGCGTGGGCGGAATGTGCCGGCTGCGTGGCGGTGTGTGACGCTGTGTGACGGCGCTCAGGGTTGCGGCGGGTGTTGCGGCAGGGTAATGGTCATGCGTGCGCCGCCCAGCGGGCGAGCCTCGCTGGCGCTTGCCACACCACCATGGTGCAGGGTGATCAGCCGCACGAAGGACAGCCCCAGACCATGCCCGCCGGTGGCGCGGTCGCGCGAACGATCCAGCCGCTGGAACGGCTCGAATACCCGGTCGCGTTCGTCCGCCGGGATACCCGGGCCGTCGTCATCCACGTCGATATGCAGTTGCCCGGCGGCCAGCCACACCTGCATGTGTACCTGGCTGGCGGCGTACTTGAAGGCATTCAGCAGCAGGTTGCGGGTGGCGACGTACATCAGCTTGCGGTCGAAGGTGGCGTCGCCGGCCACGCAATCCAGGCTCAGGCTGATATGCGGTGGTTTTAGCGGGTGCATCAGCTGCACCAGATCCTCGAACCAGGTGGTCAGGGCGATGGTTTCGTACTGTAGCGCCACCTCGCCGCGGTCCAGCCGGGCGTAACTGAGGCTGATGTTGAGCAGCTCGTCCAGTTCGGTCAGGTCGCGTTCCATGCCCTCGCGGAACTGGCCGCGCTCGCTGTCATCCTCGGCTTCGTCCAGCATGGTCAGGCCGAAGCGCAGCCGCGCCACCGGGGTGCGCAGCTCGTGCGCCACCGCATGCGCCAGCGCCTGGCGAGTTTCCATCTGCCGTTCCAGCCGGGCTGCCATATCGTTGATCAAGCCGGCCAGCGGGCCGAACAACGGGCTCTTGATGTTGGCCGCACGCGCTGACAGGTCGCCGTCCGCCAGCTGGGTGGCGGTGGCGCGCAGGGCTTTCAGTGCCTGCCAGTGCGGGCGCAGATTGAAATAGATCAGCAGCGCCATTGGCACGCCGAAAAAGCCGAACCACAGCAGGAACAGCCCGGCCTCGCTCTGCAGCCAGCCCTTGCCCATGCTGTCTTCCAGCGGCCCCAGCTGAATGATCTGGCGGGTACCCGGCAGCGGTGCGTACAGCAGCTGGCGGTCGCTATCCAGCCAGTTGTTGCCGCTGGCCAGCCAGGCGCGGGCTTCGTCGTTCAGGGTTGCCGGTGCATCCGGCAGCAGTTGCAGCGGGTAGGCGAACAGCTCGGCAATGCTGGCCAGCTCGGCGGTACGTGCCGCCGGCGGCTGGGTCAGCAGCTGGCGCTGGATCATGCGTACCGGGCCGGCCATCTGCTGCTCGATGCGGTCGCGTTCGGCGCCGGAGGTGAGCAGGATCAGCAGGCCGACAAAGCCCAGCAGCAGCACGAACTGCACCACCATGGTCTGCACGAAGTAGCGGGCAAACAGTGGTGCCAGACCCGGCAGCGGTTTCACTCCCAGTCGCTCCGCGAGAACAGGTAGCCCTTGCCACGCACGGTCTTGATACGGGTGGGCGTTTCCGGGTTGTCGCCCAGCTTCTTGCGCAGCCGCGAGATGCGCGCGTCGATGGAGCGGTCCAGACCGTCAAAGCCGATGCCGCGCAGCGCGTTCATGATGTCGTCGCGCGACAGGATCTCGCCGGCATGGCAGGCCAGCAGCCACAGCAGGTCGAATTCGGCGGTAGTCAGCTCCATGGCCTCGCCGCCCAGCGTGGCTTCGCGGGTGGCCTGGCTGATGCTGAACTGGCCGAATTGCAGGCTGCCATCCGCGTTTTGCGGCGTATCACCGTCATTGCGGCGCAATAGCGCCCGGATGCGCGCCAGCAGTCGGCGTGGCTCCACCGGCTTGGACAGGTAATCGTCGGCGCCCAGCTCCAGGCCCAGGATTTCGTCGATCTCCTCGTCGCGGGCGGTCATCATCAGGATACGGCCGTGGTAGCGCGGGCGGATGTCGCGGCACACCTCGAAACCGTCCTTGCCCGGCAGCATCACGTCGAGGATTACCAGCTCGGGGTTGGCCGCAAGAATGGTGTCGGCGGCGGTATCGCCACGCGGGTGGTGTGTCACTTCGTAGCCATGTTTGGCCAGGTACTGGATTACCAGATCGGCCAGCCGCTGGTCGTCTTCCACCAGCATTAGTCGGTTGGACATGGGGTTCTCCGTCTGCTCGCGGTTATCGTTGGAGGTAAGCGGTCCACCGCTTGACCGAAAGGTTAGAGCTCGCGTGGCTTGCTCCAACAGAGAAATTTTGCATTCTCAGCGCTACCCATAGCTTGAATTACCGCCTCATTGTTAAAGCCCGGTAATTTTTGCAGGTGGGCTAAAAGCTCCTTGGCACCATCCGCCTCACTAGGTACAAGGCATCCAGTGTCAGTGCCAGACAGAACCCAAAACACGTCGTCGACAAACGGCCCCTCATCAGACGTGATGATTGAGACCTCCTGTAGTTCGGCCCATTGGAGGGTTTCTTGGTTTCCGTCGCGCATGGTCCGAGTGATCTTGGTTTCATCGAACACCACGGTTTCATTGGCCTTGTAGGTCGATTTCTTTCTGCCAAAGATGCGTGAGAGAAGGGACATGATGGGCTCTATCGATAGGTTTATACCGCACAGGTAGCGGGGCAAGCAAAACAGCCCGCAAGGCGGGCTGTTGCTGGCAACGGCTGGCTTACAGCCAGAAATGCTGGCGCTGGCGATGCGCCTGCAGCAGACGGCCAAACACCCCTGGGTCCTTGGTGAACGTCATCTCGCCGCTGGCAGGGTGGTAGTAGTCCAGCAGGCGCGAAGTCCAGAAGCGGATGGCGGCGGCGCGCAGCATCAGCGGCCAGGCCTTGACCTCGGCAGCGGTGAGCGGGCGTACCGACTGGTAGCCGGACAGCAGCGCGCTGGCCAGCGTGTCGTCGATGCTGCCATCGTCCAGCCGCGCCCAGTCGTTCAGCGCGATGGCCACGTCGTACAGCAGGATATCGTTGCAGGCGTAGTAGAAATCGATGAAGCCGGCGATACGGTCGCCATCCATCAGCACATTGTCCTTGAACAGGTCGGCGTGGATCACGCCCTGCGGCAGGTCGTCGAAGCGATGGCTGGACTGGTGGGCGATCTCGTCGCGCAGCAACGTGGCTTCGTCGGCCGGCATGTGCTGGTACAGCTCGGCGGCAGTGTGGTTCCACCATGCCGGGCCGCGCGGGTTGGCCATGCGCATGGGGAAGGTGTTGCCGGCCAGGTGCATCTGCGCCAGCATTTCGCCCACCGCGAAGCACTGCGTGGCATTGGGGTGGCTGATGTCCTTGCCGTTCAGGCAGCTCACCAGGCAGGCAGGCTTGCCGGCCAGCATGGAGGCGAAGCTGTCGGTGTGGTCGGCGATCGGTGCCGGGCAGGCCACGCCATGACGCGACAGGTGGCTCTTGAGCTTGAGGAAGTACGGCACTTCGGCAAGTGTCAGCACCTCGAACAGCGTCAGCACGTAGCGGCCGTGCGTGGTGGTGACAAAGTAATTGGTGTTGGTAACGCCGGCGGCGATGCCCTTGAGTTCGACAAGCTCGCCCAGCGCGTAGCGTTGCAGCCAGGCGCGCATCTCGTCCTGGCTGACGGAGGTGTAAACAGACATGCCGGTTCCTTAAAACGACATCAGCGGCCAGCTGGGTGTCAGCGTCGGGCGTTCGCTGCCGTTCGACTGCGGTTTCACGCCGCGGTCTTCATCCAGCAGCATGTAGCTGGGCGCGCCATCCGGGTTGACCTTGATCTGATATACCTGGCCATTGCGGCGATACTCTTCCACTGTGCTGTTGCCGTAGTCGGTAACCTGTTTTTCCGGCTCCATGCCCGCCGGCGGCAGGGCCGGGGCGGCATGGGCCAGCGCTGTGGCCAGCAGCAGGCTGGCCAGCAAGATGCGTTGCATGAGGGGTTCCTTGTCCTGGATTCTGGCATGGCGAACGGTCTCGGGGCCGCCTCTGCCACTCTGGGACACCTCGAAAAACTCCAGCTTTCGTCGCGATACTGCGTTGCTCGCGAAAAATTTCTCCTTACATATCAAACATATGCTGCGGAGAAATTTCCCGTTCGCGCCTTGTCCCGCTTAGAAATCCGGGTTTTTCGAGGTGCCCTCTGCATTCTAGCATTGCCACCCGCCAGCACGGCGGCTGGCGTGGCTTGGCTGGTGTTTACAGGTTCAGCAATTGTTCGCGTTCTTCCGGCAGCGCCTCGAAACCGCGGGTCTCGTAGAAGCGGAAGATGGTTTCCACGATTTCCTCTGGCTCGTCGATCAGCTGCAGCAGGTTGATGTCTTCCGGGTTGATCATGCCTTCGCCGATCAGGCGGTTGCTTACCCACTCGAACAGGCCGCTCCAGAACGCGCGGCCGCACAGGATGATCGGCATCTTGCGGCTTTTTCCGGTCTGGATCAGGGTCAGCGCCTCGAACATTTCGTCCAGGGTGCCGAAGCCGCCGGGCATTACCACATAGGCAATGGCGTGTTTCACGAACATCACCTTGCGGCTGAAGAAATGGTCGAACTTCAGGCTCAGATCCTGGTATTCATTGGGGCGCTGCTCGTGTGGCAGCACGATGTTCAGCCCCACCGACGGACTCTTGCCGTAGAAGGCGCCCTTGTTGGCCGCTTCCATGATGCCGGGGCCGCCGCCGGAGATCACGGCGAAGCCGGAATCGGAAAGCAGGCGGGCGATGTGTTCGGTCTGCTTATAATACGGGTGGTCGCGAGGGGTGCGGGCGCTGCCGAAGATGCTGACGGCGGGCGTGACCTGCTGCAACTCCTCCGCCGATTCCACGAATTCCGACAGGATTTTCATCACGTGCCAGGCTTCGCGGGCCCGGAAACGTTGCATCATCGCGTAGCGGTCGCTGGTTGGCGGCAATTTATCGGACAAGCTCATTTTTATCGCCTTTATGAAAACGTTGTTATTGATTGACGGCTCTTCTTATCTGTACCGCGCCTTTCACGCGATGCCCGACCTGCGTTCTCCGCAGGGCGAGCCGACCGGGGCGATCTACGGCATGGTGAACATGCTGGCCCGCCTCTGCAAGGAAGTACGGTTCGATTATAGCGCCTGCATATTCGACGCCAAAGGCAAGACCTTCCGCGACGAGCTGTACCCGGAATACAAGGCCAACCGGCCTTCCATGCCCACCGACCTGGCCGCGCAGATCGCCACCGTGCACGAAGTGGTGCGCGCCAGCGGCTGGCCGCTGCTGATGGTGGATGGCGTGGAGGCCGACGACGTGATCGGCACCCTGGCACGCCAGGCCGCTGCCGAGGGCATGCAGGTGATCATCTCCACCGGCGACAAGGACATGGCGCAGCTGGTGACGCCGCAGGTAACGCTGGTCAACACCATGACCAACGAAACGCTGGATGAGGCCGGGGTGAAGGAGAAATTCGGCGTGCCGCCGACGCGCATCATCGACTACCTGACGCTGATCGGCGACAAGGTGGACAACGTGCCCGGCGTGGACAAGTGCGGCCCCAAGACCGCGGTGAAATGGCTGGAGGAATACGACAGCCTGGACGGCGTGATCGCTCATGCGGCCAACGTTGGCGGCAAGGTGGGTGAGAATCTGCGCACCGCACTGGAGTGGCTGCCGCGCGGGCGCGAGCTGATCACCATCAAGTGCGACGTGGCACTGGCTGCCGAGCTGCCGGCCGGCATGGAAAGCCTGCTGCATGGCGAGCGCAACCTGCCGCGGCTGGCCGAGCTGTTCAGCGAGTGCGGCTTCCGCACCTTCCTGCGCGAAGTGCAGCAGGCGATGGGCGCTGCAGAACCGGCCGCCGAGGTGGTAGCCGAGGCTCCGGCAGCGCAGCCAGCCAGCAGCGGCGACCTGTTCGGGGCGACTACGGACCTGTTTGCCGAGCCGCCGGCGCCTGCGGCCAACCCTGCCGTGCCAGCCGCTACCCAGCTGGCGCGCCACTACGAAACCATCCTTGACGATGCGCAGCTGGAGGCATGGCTGCAAAAGTTGGCCGCTGCCGACATCGTGTCGCTGGATACCGAAACCACCAGCCTGGACCCGATGCAGGCACGTATCGTCGGCCTGAGCTTTGCCATCGAACCCGGCCACGCCGCCTACCTGCCGCTGGCGCATCGCGGCCCGGACGCACCGCAGCAGCTGGAGCGCGATGCCACCCTGGCGCGGCTCAAGCCGTGGCTGGAGGATGCCGGCAAGAAAAAGCTGGGGCAGAACCTGAAGTACGACCGCCATGTGCTGGCCAATCACGGCATCACCCTGCGTGGCGTGGCCGACGACACCCTGCTGGCGTCCTACGTGATCGAGAGCCACCTGCGCCACAATATGGATGACCTGGCCAGCCGCCACCTGGGCGAAACCACGGTCAGCTACGAGGAAATCTGCGGCAAGGGGGCGAAGCAGATCGGCTTCGACGAAGTGGCGGTGGACGTGGCGGCCAACTATGCGGCGGAAGATGCCGACATCACCCTGCGCCTGAACCAGTATTTCGCGCCGCTGCTGACCGGGCGGCTGCTGAGCGTGTACCGCGACATCGAGCTGCCGGTGGCCGAGGTGCTGTTCAAGATGGAGCGCAACGGCGTGCTGATCGACCGCGACATCCTGGCGGCGCAGAGCCACCAGCTGGGCAGCGAGATGCTGCGCCTGGAGCAGGAGACTTACGCACTGGCCGGCCAGCCGTTCAACCTCAATTCGCCCAAGCAGCTGCAGGAAATCCTGTTCGGCAAGCTGGGTATCCCCACCAAGGGGGTAAAGAAGACGCCCAGCGGCGGTTTCTCCACCGATGAAGAGGTGCTGGAAAAACTGGCGCTGGATTACCCGCTGCCCAAGCTGATCCTGCAGTACCGCAGCCTGGCCAAGCTCAAGTCCACCTATACCGACAAGCTGCCGACGCTGATCAACCCGCAAACCGGCCGCGTGCACACCAACTATGCGCAGGCGGTGGCGATTACCGGGCGCCTGGCCAGCAACGATCCCAACCTGCAGAACATCCCGGTGCGCACCGCCGAAGGCCGCCGTGTGCGTGAGGCCTTCGTGGCCACGCCAGGCTATGTAATCGTCAGCGCCGACTATTCGCAGATCGAGCTGCGCATCATGGCGCACCTGTCTGGTGACGAAGGCATGCTGGCGGCGTTTGCCAGTGGCGAGGACATCCACAAGGCTACCGCCGCCGAGGTGTTTGGCGTGCCGCTGGCCGAGGTCAGCGGCGAGCAGCGCCGCGCTGCCAAGGCCATCAACTTCGGCCTGATCTACGGCATGGGCAAGTACGGCCTCGCCTCGCAATTGGGCATCAGCAATGATGCCGCGCAGCAGTATATCGACAGCTACTTCCGCAAGTATCCGGGCGTGGCCGACTACATGCAGCGCACCCGCGTTGCTGCCGCCGAGCAGGGCTACGTGGAAACGGTATTCGGTCGCCGCCTGTACCTGCCGGAGATCCGTGCGGCCAACCAGGCGCGCCGTGCCGGCGCCGAGCGCGCGGCAATCAACGCGCCGATGCAGGGCACCGCCGCCGACCTGATCAAGCTGGCGATGCTGGCGGTGCAGGGCTGGCTGGAAGCAGAGCAGCTGCAGAGCAAGCTGATCATGCAGGTACACGATGAACTGGTGCTGGAAGTGGCCGAGGCCGAGCTGGCGCAGGTACGCGAGCGATTGCCACAGCTGATGGCCGGCGCAGCGGCGCTGAAGGTACCGCTGCTGGCCGAGGTTGGAGTGGGGCCGAGCTGGGAGGCCGCGCATTGAGCGCGGGCTGATTGCATCCGGAAATACCATGCGGCCAACCTTTGCGGGTTGGCCGCATGTTTTTTGGGGCCGCTGCTAGCTGTCGCCGAGAGCCAGGCAGACGCGGTTGCGGCCTTCGTGCTTGGCCTGGTACAGCGCCTTGTCGGCCTGGCGGATCAGGTCGCCCAGCGCCATCTGCTGGCCATCCAGGCTGCACACACCGATGCTGACGGTAATGTCTATCTGCTGCTCCTGATGCAGCACGCTGCTGCCGCTGACCGCCTTGCAGATGCGCTGTGCCGCGGCCACGGCTTCCTCGTGACCGGCGCCCGGCAGCAGGGCGGCAAACTCCTCGCCGCCCATGCGGCAGATCAGGTCGCTACCGCGCAGGCCATCCACCAGCAGGCGGGCAAACAGCTGCAGCACGGTATCGCCGGCTTCGTGGCCGAAACGGTCGTTGATGGATTTGAAATGATCCAGATCCAGCATCAGCAGGCTTAGCGGACGGCCACTCTGGCGCGCTTCCTGGAACGCCTTGCCGGCCAGCTCCATGAAGTGGCGGCGGTTGGTCAGCCCGGTCAGCGCATCCTGGGTGGCCAGCTGGAACAGCTGGCTGGCGCGGCGCTCCTGCTGGATGGCGATGGCCATCAGGTGCGAGGTGCGCCGGATGATGTTCAGCTCGTCGTCCTGCGGGCTGCGCGGTTCGGAAAAATAGGTGGCAAAGGTGCCCAGCACGCGGCCATCGTGCGCCAGGATCGGGTGCGACCAGCAGGCGCGCAGCGGAAATTGCTGTAGCAGCCCGGTATACGCCGCCCACAGCGGGTCATGCAGCACATCGCTGACGATTACCGCCTCGCCACGTGTCGCACAGGTGCCGCAAGAGCCGACGCCCTCGCCGATGGCAATGCCGTCGATGCTGGCCTTGTACTCTTCCGGCAGGCCCGGCCCGGCGGCTACCTGCAGGTGCTCGCCATCCGGCTGCAGCAGCATGATGGAGTTCATCGCGCCCGGCAGGTGGCTGTCCATCATGCGGCAGGTCCAGTCCATCACCTCCGGTAGCGGCCGGTCGTTGGCCAGCATTTCCAGCAGCCGGTTTTCATCGGCCTGCCACAGGCGGTTGGCGTGCTGGTGGGTGATGTCGCGTTCGATGCACAGCAGGCTTTGCAGCATGCCGCTGTCGTCGTATTCCGGCAGCAGCCTGGCTTCGAATACCAGGTGCTGCTCCGGCAGGTTGGCTTCGGTTTCGAAGGTGTAGGGCTGGCCGCTGTGCAGCACTTGCTGCCGGGCATGGCGCATGGCATCCACCATGCTGCCTGGCAGGCCACGGTCATCGATGCCGAGGCCGACGTGATACAGCGGTGGCAGCGAGGAGTAGCGTGCCAGTGCACTGTTGACGAACAGGCAGACCAGGTCGGCATCGTAGCGGCTGATGATGTCCGGCGAGTTTTCCACCAGGGTACGGAATGCCTGCCTGTCCTCACGCACGCTCAGTAGCAGGCCGTCCGACAGCGGAGTCAGCAGCCAGTCCAGCAGCGTGCCATGGTGGAAATGTTGCCAGGCCCATGCCTGCGGCGACGGTTGCTGCAGCTGCTGTAGCACGGCGCCGGGCAGTAATTGCGCTGGCAGTGTCTGACCGCAGGCAAGCGGCGGGCATTGCAGCAGCAGTTCGAAACGCTGGGTCACGAAGCGGACCCGCAATGCTGGGTCCAGCAGCAGGTAGCCGCCAGGCAGGGCACTGAGGATGGTATGCAGGCTGGGATCCGGCACGATCCGCTCCATGGTTGCGGGTAGTCGGGAATGAACTTGCCCGGTGGAAATGATGAACAGTGTGATTGTAGCGGTAATGGCCCCGAAAACAGCAGCGGAATCTGGCTTGGCGGCATGTTTGCCAATCGCCAAGGGGCGCTTGAGCGGGTATGCTCGACGGGATTATCGATAGGAGCGGTCTGTGGAGTATTTCCCCATCTTTCTGCGGCTGCAGGATGAGCCCTGCCTGCTGGTGGGCGGTGGCGAGGTGGCCTTGCGCAAGGCGCGGCTGCTGCGCAGTGCCGGAGCCAGGCTGACTGTGGTGGCACCGCAGCTGGCGCCCGAGCTGGCGGCCATGGCGGCCAGTGGCGAGATCCGGCATCTGCCGCGTGAGGTGGCAGCAGAGGACGTTCGTGGCTACCGGCTGGTGGTGGCTGCCACCGACCAGCGCGAGGTGAACCGCCTGGTGTCGCAGGCGGCGCAGGCACAGGGTATTCCGGCCAATGTGGTGGACGATCCCGAGCTGTCCAGCTACATCACCCCCGCGATTGTCGACCGCTCGCCGCTGGTGATCGCGGTATCCACCGGTGGCGGTGTGCCGGTACTGGCGCGGCTGGTACGCGCCCGGCTGGAAAGCATGATCCCGGCCGGTTTCGGCAACCTGGCACGTTTCGCCAGCCGCTTCCGCGACCGGGTAAAGGCGCGTTTCGGCAATGTGGAGCAGCGGCGCGCGTTCTGGGAGTCGGTGCTGGAAGGCCCGCTGGCCGAGCGGGTGATGAATGGCGACGAAGTCTCTGCCGAGGCCGAGATGCTAGCCAGGTTGGCCGCAAGCGATACGCCGCCTTCCGGCGCGGTCTACCTGGTGGGAGCCGGCCCCGGCAACCCGGATCTGCTGACCTTCCGCGCCTTGCGGTTGATGCAGCAGGCCGACGTGGTGTTGTACGACAATCTGGTGGCCGAGCCGCTGCTGGAGCTGGTGCGCCGCGATGCCGAGCGCATTTTCGTGGGCAAGCAGCGTGCCAATCACACCCTGGCGCAGGAAGACATCAACAGCCTGATGGTGCGCCTGGCGGGCGAGGGCAAGCGCGTGCTGCGGCTGAAAGGCGGCGACCCGTTTACCTTCGGTCGTGGCGGCGAGGAAATCGAGGCGCTGGCGGCGCAGGGTATTCCGTTCGAGGTGGTGCCGGGCATCACCTCGGCCAGCGGCGCGGCGGCCTATGCCGGCATTCCGCTGACCCATCGCGACCACGCGCAGTCGGTGGTGTTTGTCACAGGTCACAAGCAGGACGGCAGCATTGCCCTAGACTGGCCGGCGCTTACCCGCCCGCAGCAGACCGTGGTGGTGTACATGGGACTGACCATGGCAGCGGAACTCTGTACCGAGTTCATCCGTCATGGCAAGGCCGCCGCCACGCCGGCGGCGGTGATCGAACGTGCCACCACCAGCAGCCAGCGTACCGCGATTGGTACACTGGAAACCTTGCCTGGCTTGATCCAGGCGCATAGTATCAGTTCGCCCGCGCTGATTATCGTGGGCGATGTGGTGGCGCTGTCGTCGCGGCTGGGCTGGTACCGCCGTGCCGAACCGGCGCCGGGAGCGGCGGATTGAGCATCCGTCAGGCCGTGATGCGGCCAACACAGCCGGCCAAGCCGGAAGTAGACGAGACATGGTTGGTGTATTGATTATTTCGCACGGCAATCTGGGACACAGCCTGGCCGACTGCGCACGCCACGTACTGGGGCGGGTGCCGGACAATCTGGCGGTGATGGCCGTGGAAAAACACGAAGACCCGGAAGACAAGTTCCGCGAAGCCGGTGCACTGGTCGCCTCCCTGCAGCAGGGAGACGGCGTGCTGCTGCTCACCGATATGGTGGGGGGCACACCGGCGAATATCACCTGGCGGCTGGTAGAGGCCGGCAAGGTGGAAGCGGTGGCCGGCATCAACCTGCCGATGCTGGTGCGCGCGCTGTGCTACAGCAGCCAGGCACTGGAAGTGGTGGTCAGCAAGGCCATCACTGGCGGGCTGGAAGGGGTCTACTACATGCTGCCAGAGGGGAAAGATGCAGAAACTAGAGATTGAGATCATCAACAAGCTGGGCCTGCATGCACGGGCATCCAGCAAATTCACCCAGACCGCCAGCCGCTTTCGTGCCGAGGTGTGGATCGCGCGCAATGGCCGCCGTGTCAATGGCAAAAGCATCATGGGAGTGATGATGCTGGCTGCCGCCAAGGGCGCGCTGGTGGAGCTGGAAACCAATGGCGAGGACGAAGAGGCCGCCATGGCTGCGCTGGTGGAGCTGATCAACAACCGCTTCGACGAGGCGGAGTGAGCCGGCGGGCTGCCAGCGACAGATAACAACAAAGGGCGGGGGAGCGAACAATGAGCATCATCTTGCACGGCGTGCCCATCGGTGGCGGCATCGCCATCGGCCGGGCGCACTTGTTGACCCAGAGCATGGATGACGTGGTGCATCTGGCGCTGGACGACGACGAGATTCCCGCCGAGCAAGCCCGCTTCGACATTGCCGTACGCGACACCCGCAAGCAGCTGGAAATGCTGTGGGGCACCATCCCCGAGAATGCCCCGGCCGAGCTGGGGGCGTTCCTGTCGCTGCACATCATGCTGTTGTCCGACCCCACCATTTCGCGCGAGCCCCGCGAGCTGGTGGAAAGCCAGCGCTGCAACGCCGAATGGGCGCTGAAACTGCAGTGCGACACCCTGGTGGCGCAATTCGACGCCATCGAGGAAGACTATCTGCGCGAACGCAAGCACGATGTGCTGCAGGTGATCGAACGCATCTTCAAGAACCTGGGCGGCCACAGCACCGAGCTGCAGATCGCCGAGGATCTGGACGAAGACACCATCCTGGTGGCGCACGACCTGTCGCCAGCGGACATGGTGTACTTCAAGGAGGCCAATGTGGCCGCCTTCGTTACCGATGTCGGCGGCGCCACCAGCCACACGGCCATCCTGGGCCGCAGCCTGGACTTGCCGTCGGTGATTGCGCTGCACCACGCGCGCGAGCTGGTGCGCGAAGAGGAAATGATCATCGTCGATGGCCAGCAGGGTGTGCTGATCATCGACCCGCCGGTTACCGTGCTGGCCGAGTATCGCCGCCGCCAGCGCAACTGGGTGGAAGCGCGGCGCAAGCTGTCCAGTATCCGCAAGACCGATGCCATCACCCGTGATGGCACCCCCATCGAGCTGCTGGCCAATATCGAGCTGCCGCAGGATGCGGCCAACGTGCTGGACTCCGGCGCGGTGGGTGTGGGCCTGTTCCGTAGTGAATTCCTGTTCCTGGGGCGCGACAGCCTGCCGTCCGAGGACGAGCAGTACAGCGCCTACCGCGCAGTGGCCGAGGCCATGCGCGGTGCGCCGGTAACGGTGCGCACCATGGATCTGGGCGCCGACAAGAACCCGCGCTGGCTGGGGCACGGCAGTGCCGAGAACCCGGCGCTGGGCCTGACCGGCATCCGCCTGTGCCTGGCCGAGCCGCTGATGTTCCGCGGCCAGTTGCGTGCGCTGCTGCGCGCCAGCTGCCACGGCAAGATCCGCATCCTGTTCCCGATGATCAACAGCCTGTCGGAACTCAAGCAGGCGCTGGCGCAGCTGGAATATGCCAAGAGCGAGCTGCGCGAGGAGGGGCTGGCGTTCGAGCAGGAAGTCGAAGTCGGCGCCATGATCGAGATTCCGTCCGCCGCGCTGGTGGTGGGCAGCCTGCTCAAGCACGTGGATTTCCTGTCCATCGGCACCAACGACCTGATCCAGTACACGCTGGCCATCGACCGTAACGACGATTCGGTGAGCCATCTGTATGACCCGGTACATCCGGCGGTGCTCAAGCTGATCTCGCACACCATCAAGACTGCCACCAAGGCCGGCAAGCCGGTATCGGTGTGCGGCGAGATGGCGGGCGACGCGCGCCTCACCCGCCTGCTGCTGGGCATGGGCCTGCGGCGCTTTTCCATGCATCCGGCCAACCTGCTGCAAGTAAAGCAGAATGTGCTGGATGCCCACCTCGATGAAGTCGGACCGCACGCTGCCCGTATCCTGCGCAGTGAAGACCCTGATAAAATCGCCGATCTTCTGCAACAACTTAATGCTGGGCCGGGCGCCTGACCCGGCTTTTTTCTTTCATGCTCAAGGACGCCATCGATTTGTCCGCCGTACGGCGCGTGCTGGTTATCAAGCTGCGTCATCACGGCGATGTACTGCTGAGCTCGCCCGTGCTGTCGGTATTGAAAAATCATGCCCCGCACGCCGAGATCGACGCGCTGGTGTATCACGACACCCGCGAGATGTTGTCCGGCCATCCGCAACTGAGCGAGCTGTTCACCATCGATCGGCAGTGGAAAAAGCTGGGCCCGCTGGGGCAGCTGCGCGCCGAATGGCAGCTGTTGTCGCGGCTGCGTGCCCGCCAGTATGACCTGGTGGTGCACCTGACCAACCACAACCGTGGTGCCTGGCTGGTGCGGCTGCTGCAGCCGCGCTGGGCGGTGGCCGCCATCGGCCACTTCGGCAAGTTCCTGTCGCGCGGCTTCAGCCATCTCTATCCAGAGATCGCCGGCAATCGCCGCCATACCGTGGAAATCCATCTCGATGCCTTGCGGCGGCTGGGAATCCAGCCGAGCGACAAGGAGCGTCGCCTGCAGCTGGCCATTCCTGAGGCCGCGCGTGAAGCGGTGCGAGCCAAGCTGGCCGCCAAGGGCGTGAGCGGGCGCTACGTGCTGGTGCATCCCACCTCGCGCTGGCTGTTCAAGTCCTGGCCGGTGGAACGCATGGCGGCGGTGATCGACGGGCTGACCGCTGCCGGCGATTGCGTGGTGCTGTCGGCGGCGCCGGATGCGGCGGAGCTGGCCATGGTGGCGGATATCCAGGCACGGCTGAAGCGTCCGGTGGTGAGTCTGGCAGGCGAGCTGACCCTGAAGCAGCTGGGCGCGCTGATCGATGATGCCGAGCTGCTGTTCGGTGTCGATTCGGTGCCGATGCACATGGCCGCAGCGCTGCAGACCCCGTGCGTGGCACTGTTCGGCCCCTCCGGCGATATCGAGTGGGGGCCGTGGCAGGTAGCGCACCGGGTGTTGACATCCGATATGCCATGCCGCCCGTGTGGCAAGGATGGCTGCGGTGGTGGCTGGCGCAGCGAGTGCCTGGTACGTATCGAGGAGCCGCAGGTGTTGCAGGCCATTACCGAGCTGCGCCGCGAAGTGGGGCAGCCAGCATCATGAAAACACTCGCCATCGTGCGACAGAAATACAATCCGGCCGGCGGAGCCGAACGCATCGTCAGCGCCATCCTGCGCCAGCTGCGCGGGCGGCCGGACATCGACGCCTACCTGATCAACCGCAAGTGGCAGGCCATCGACGGCATCAAGGGAGTGTCGGTGAACCCGTTCTACCTGGGCAATGTTTGGCGCGACTGGAGCTTTGCCCGTGCCGCGAAGGCACGCTGGCAGCAGGACGGCGCCAGCTTGGTGCAATCGCATGAACGCATCCCTGGCTGCCATGTCTACCGTGCCGACGATGGCGTGCACCGTGCCTGGCTGGCCTCGCGCCGTGGGGTGAAAGGGCCGCTGGGCAGGCTGGGCATGCTGTGCAACCCGTATCACCGCTACATGTTGGCCGCAGAGCGGGCGATGTACCTTTCGCCGGCGCTGAAAGGTGTGATCTGCATCTCGCAGATGGTCAAGAACGACATCGTCGCGCATTACGGTGTGGCGGCAGACAAGTGCCATGTGATTCTCAACGGTATCGATACTGCCTTCTTCAACCCACAGGATGCTCGCGTCAGCCGTGACAGCTTGCGTGCTGAACTGGGCATTCCAGCGCAGGCGCCGGTGCTGGTGTACGTCGGCTCCGGTTTCGAGCGCAAGGGCGTGGCGCAGGCATTACAGGCCGTCAGCCAGCAATCCGAGGTGTGGCTGGTGGTGGTGGGGGGCGACAAGAAGCTGCGCCATTACCAGCGGCTGGCACAGCAGCTGGGCGTGGCGGCGCGGGTGCGCTTCACCGGCGCGCAGTCCGATGTGCGCAGCTATTACGGCATGGCTGATGGCTTCATCCTGCCGGCGCTGTACGAGCCATTCGGCCTGGTGGTGAGCGAGGCAATGGCCTGCGGCCTGCCGGTGCTGGTCAGCAGCCGGGTAGGCGCCGCCGAACTGGTCGAGCCCGGCCAGACTGGCTGGATCAGCGCACCACAGGACGATGCCGGCTGGCGCCAGGCGGTGGCGGCCTGGCTGAACGCGCGTGCGCGTTGGCCGCAGATGGGCGCGACTGCGCGCCAGCAGGTGGCGGCGCTTACCGAACAACAGATGGTGAACAGCATGATTGCGTTGTACGAGCGCTGGCTGGCAGGCGAGGCGGCATGAAGAACAGCCGAGTTCCCGGCCGCCTGCTGATTTTCGCCTTGCTGCTGCCGCGGTTGCTGTTTGGCTGGCTGCGCCGCAAGCCGGAACCGGAGCAGGTGCGGCGCATCCTGGTATTGCACCAGTTCCTGCTGGGTGATGCCTTGCTGGCAACCAGCCTGCTGGCCAAGCTGCGGCAGCAGTATCCGACTGCCGAAATGGTATTGGCCTGCCCACCCTTGCATGCCAGCCTGTATGCGAACCACCCTTACGGCGTCACGGCCATGGCATGGCAGCCGCGCGACTTCGCGTCGATCCGCCGGCTGTTTGCCCTGCCACGCTTTGATCTGGTGCTTCTGGTTGGTGAAAACCGGCTTGGCTACCTTGCCCGTGCGCTTGGTGGTCGCTGGATTGTTGGTTTTGCTGGCGAGCAGCCGGCATACAAGAACTGGCTGGTTGACGAAAAGGTTGCCTATTCCACCGAGCCTACCGCCTGGGCGGATACCGCAGCGGAACTGCTGCCTGGCCCGCCCCCTCGACCTTTTGACATTGCGGACTGGCCAATCTTGGGCGTGGTGCCAGTGTCGTTACCTGCGCGTTACGCTGTCTTGCACGTGGGAGCCAGTTCGGCCAGCAAATGCTGGGCACCAGCCAACTGGCAACAACTGGCCCACTGGTTGCGGCAGCAGCAAATCGGCGTGGTGTGGAGCTGCGGCCCTGGTGAAAGCGCCTTGCTGGATGCAATAGCGATCGATAGTCACGATCAGGTCATGGCAGGCAATCTTGATTTGCCGCAGTTACGCGCCGTATTGGCTGGCGCCTGCGTGGCTGTCTGCCCTGATACGGGAGTGGCGCATCTGGCAAAGACCGCGGGCACGCCGCTGGTGATGCTGTTCGGCCCGGGCAGTGCCGCGATCTTTGGCGCCAGCAGATTCTTCTCGCGCTATCCCTGTATCGCGGTCGGGCCGGAGTGGTTCCCTTGTCGTAATGATCGCTCGGTACATCATAGGCCGGTTGATTGGGCTTTACGCTGTGATCGGCGCATTGGGGCAGAGCCTGGAAAATGCAAGCAGGCATTGTGCATGGCGGTGATTGATGTGCGTGATGTGATTATTGCTGTTGAAAAATTATTAGAAAAAGCGTGAATACCATGGTGGCTGTACGTGATGGATTGCTGTTGCTGGTGGTTGCCTTGTTCTTTGCCGCAAGCATAACGATTTCCGGCGTGGCGAATGCCACAGTGTTTTTGTTGTTCCTGTTATCGCTGCTGTTTTTGAATACGAGAAAAACCAGTGAACAGAAATTATATGTGATCGTTTTTGCCATGCCCCTGCTGCTGGCGGTGCTACAAATGGCCATGGGCTATCCGGTGTCGACCAAGGCCCTGGATGCGCCATCCCGTCTGTTTCTGGCGGCAATGGGTGTATTTTCTCTGGTATGGCTACGCACGGACTACCTGCTGCGGGCGATTGCGTTGCTGGTGTTGGCCGCTGTTGGCGCCGGGGTATGGGGCTATCTGTCTACACATGTGCCTGTCTATTTCTGGGGGGATGGTACTCGGGCCTGGAATGGCTTCAGCAACCCGATACCATATGGCGTGTTAGCCGTCATGTTCGGCTTCCTGTCGCTGTTGCTGCCGAACCGATTGTTGTCAAAAAATGATGCGCTGGCCTGGGGTATCAAGTCGCTGGCCATGACATGTACCGCTTATGCCGGCTATATGGCGCAGACACGCTCGTCCTTATTGATCGTGCCATTTTTATCCTTGCTTGCCCTGCGCTACTACTTCGGTAATAACTGGCGGCGTGGCCTGATGTATTGTCTTCCGGTATTTGCCATGCTGGTGTTGTTCGTGGCCTGCACCGAAAATAAAATCAAGAACAGAATTAATGAAGGGGTGAATGATTTCGTGGTTATTGATCATGATGTCAATACCTCAATGGGCTTGCGGGTTGAGATGTGGCGTACGGCTTGGCTGATTTTTCAGGAGCATCCGGTTCTTGGTGTGGGTAAGGCTGGCTATTATCCAACTATCGGACAGTGGGCCAAGGACGGGAAAGCCAGCCCCTACGTGAGCAGTGCACCACACCCACATAACGAGCTATTGAATATGGGCGTCGAAATGGGGGTGTTCGGCTTGCTGGCTGGACTGTTGCTGTATCTGTTTCCCTTGCGATTGTTCTGGAAAAGTATGCGGGAGCAGGATGCGACACTCCGTTTTGCCGGGGCTGCTGGTTGCGTGGTGGTAACCGCATTTCTGATTGCCGGCACTATGGATGTTTATTTCTGGATTGTGTCGCTGACCGCTATCTATGGCATGGCCGTTACTGTTTTCTATGCATTAATCCTGGCGCGGCGTAGAGAACTGGCGATGGTAGGAGTCTGAGCGGGTGACAATAGCTATCAAGGCCGTGATTTTCACCGAATCCTCCCGCAATGTCGGTGGCCAGGAGCTTCAGTTGATGCAGCAGATGGAGGCGCTGCAGCAGCAGGGCATCGCTTGTACCCTAGTGTGCCTGCCGGGCGGCAAGGTGGATGCCCAGGCGCGCGCGCGCGGGCTGACGGTGGTGAATGCGGCGTTTCGCAACAGTGCGCACCTGCCCACTATCCTGACCTTGCGCGCCCTGCTGCGCCATACCCGGGCGCAGATGATTATTTGCCACAGCGGGCATGATGCCAATAATGCGGCACTGGCGGCCCGCCTGCTGCGACCGAGGCCGTTCGTGCTGCGCTCGCGTACCTACCTGGCCGGGCGGGTTAAGCCACTGCCGTACAATGTGCTGGCGGATGCCACCATGGTGCCCAGCCATTATCTGCGCAATGCGCTGCTGGCGAACCCGGCCATCCGCCCGGAGCGCATTCACGTGGTGTATCCCGGCATCGATTTTGCCGGCATCGACAGCCGCAGCCAGCAGCCGCTGCCGGAGCACGTTGCTCGCTGGCTGGCGGCCGGCACCGGCCCGCTGCTGTTGCATGTGGCGATGTTGCGTGGCGAGAAGGGGCATCTGCTGATGCTGGAGGTGTTGTCTCGCCTGCTGCCACGTTGGCCGCAGTTGCGCTACCTGATTGCTGGCGAGGGCGAGGCTCGTGCCGTAATCGAGGCGCGTATCGCTGCCTTGCAGCTAGAGCGGCAGGTGTTGCTGGCAGGCTCGGTACTGCCGGCCAGCTGTCTGTACCGCCATGCCGATCTGCTGGTGATGCCATCCAGTTACGAGCCGCTGGGCATGTCGCAGATCGAGGCGCTGGCGCAGGGAGTGCCGGTGGTGGCCAGCGATACCGGCGGCATTCCCGAAACCATACATCACGGTGATACCGGGCTGCTGGTGGCTGCGGAAGATGTCGATGCCTGGGTGGCCGCCATCGACCAGGCACTGTCGGCGCCGGAGCGCATGCGTGCCATGGCGGCAGCCGGCGCGCGCGATGTTCGCAGCCGTTTTTCGGTGGCGCATAATCTGCAGCAGATACTGGCGCTGCAGCATGCCTTTGCTACCCGTCAGTCGTGATACCACAGAGAATCAACGTGCATACATCTACTAGAAGCAGCCTGGAAATCTATTTGCGCCTGCTGCAATACCTGAAGCCGTACTGGAAGGTGTTTCTGCTGTCGCTGGTGTCGATGACCATCGCCGCGCTGACCGAACCGTTCTTTGCCCGCCTGATGAAGCCGCTGATCGACGGTGGCTTCGTCAACCGCGACCGCTCCGCCATGGTGTGGGTGCCGCTGGCCATCATCGGCGTGTTTGCGGTGCGTGGCATTACCACCTTCGTCAATGAATACAGCTCCAGCTGGCTGACGGGCCATCTGGTGCAGACATTGCGCGAGCAGATGTTCGCCAAGATGCTGCGTCTGCCGATTCACTACTATGACGACAACCAGTCCGGGCGGCTGGTATCGCGTATTTCCTACGATGTGAACCAGGTCACCGAGGCCGGTTTCAACGTGATTACCGTTACCGTGAAGGACGGCGTCACCGCGCTCAGCCTGCTGGCCTGGCTGCTGTACCTGGACTGGCAACTGACGCTGATCTGCCTGGTGGTGCTGCCGGTGGTGACGGTATCGATGCGCAAGGTGGGCAAGCGTCTGCGTGGCCTGTCGATCCAGAACCAGCAGAACATGGCGCAGCTTACCCAGGTGCTTAGCGAGAGCATCGATGCCCAGCGGGTGGTCAAGGTGTACGACGGCTACGCCCTGGAGCAGGGGCGCTTTCACGAGGCGGCCATCGCCCTGCGCCGCAATCAGGTGAAGCAGAGTGCTGCCAGCTCGGCCAACACCGGTGTCACCCAGCTGGTGATCGCGGTGGCACTGGCCGCGATCCTGTACTTTGCCACCCTGCGGGCGCAGCACGACAGCTTCACCGCCGGCGACTTCATGTCCTTTCTTACCGCCATGATGCTGCTGTTCGCACCGGTCAAGCGCATTACCGGCGTGGCTCAGGCCCTGCAGCGCGGTCTGGCCGCAGCGGACAGTATCTTTACCTTTCTCGATGAGGCGGAAGAGCCGGATAGCGGCAAGCAGCCGTTGCCGCAGACGCGCGGCGGGCTGTCGTTCCGTGATGTGGCGTTCCGCTACCCTGGCGCCGAGCGAGATGCCTTGTCCGGACTGACGTTTGAGGTGCCGCCTGGGCAGACCGTGGCGCTGGTGGGATCATCCGGCAGCGGCAAGACCACGCTGGCCAGCCTGGTGTCGCGTTTCTATCTGCCCAGCGGTGGCCAGGTCCTGCTGGACGGCCTGCCGCTGAGCGAGATCCGTCTGGCTGACCTGCGCCGGAATATCGCGCTGGTAAGCCAGGACGTGGTGCTGTTCAACGATACCGTGGCCGCGAACATTGCCTATGGTGCCCTGCGTGGCACGGACCGGGCCAGTATTGTCGAGGCAGCGCGTGCGGCCAACGCGCTGGAGTTCATCGAGTCGCTGCCGGAAGGCTTCGATACCATGATCGGCGAGAATGGTGCCAAGCTATCTGGCGGCCAGCGCCAGCGGCTCGCAATTGCCCGGGCCTTGCTGAAGAATGCGCCGATCCTGATTCTGGACGAGGCCACCAGTGCCCTGGATACCCAGTCGGAGCGGCTGGTACAAAGCGCGCTGGAAAACCTGATGAAGGATCGCACCACACTGGTGATTGCTCATCGCCTATCCACCATCGAGCATGCCGACTGCATCGTGGTGATGCACCAGGGACGCATCCGCGAAAGCGGCAGCCACCAGCAGTTGCTGGCACAAGACGGCATGTATGCCCGCTTGCACCAACTGCAGTTCAAGGAGAGTTGAGCCACGTCTTGGGCCGTAAATGGCTAAGCCTCGAACGCCGGGACAAGGCTTTGCCTTGCCCGGTGTTTTGCTGTCTGTGGCATGGCAGTTGCACTCAGCTGCGCATTTCCCAAGCAATCGTGATCTAGGCCGCAGGTAGCGCGACGCAGGCGCTGCACACAGTTTCCAATATGCCCGTAATGTCCATGGCATGGTGGCTGATATGCGGCAACTGCACGGTTTCACTCTTATCGAACTGCTGGTGGCACTGAGCCTGTCGCTGATCATGCTGCTGTATGCCGTAGCGGATATCGGGGCGCGCATCCGGCTGATTGGCTATCAGTCGGCATTGCAGCAGCTGTCGGCACAAATGGCACGGGCCAGAAGCGAGGCGCGTTTGCAGCGCCTGCCGGTACATGTCTGTGCGGCCAACCTGAAAATCAATCTGGATCCGCAAGGCTGTAAACCGGTGCGGGCTGGTGGTGGGCCACAGGTATGGGCCCAGGGTGCCATGCTGTATGTGGATCGCCCCGGTGGTCGTAGCGGTGTTTACGATTCCAAGGAGTTACTGCAGCTGGCTGAACTGGCCCCCGGCATGATGCTGTCGCTGGTGTCCGCGCAGCCGCAGCTCAGCTTCCATCGTAACGGGCTACTGGCGGACAGCTGGGCCGAATTCGAACTGAAGGCGGTGCAGGATGGCTGGTGCCAGCGTTTGCGCATTTACAAGGCTGGCATTACTACCCAGCTGGCCTGCCCATGAGAGCCGCTGGGTTTACCCTGCTGGAACTGCTGATGGTGCTGTTGTTGGGCAGCGTGCTGACACTATGGGGCGTACAGAGCTATCGCCAGCAGCTACAGCAGCAGGAAGTGGCGCAGCTAGCGGTACGTCTGAGAGCATGTGCCGTGTTTCTGGAGGAGTACTACGTACGCCATCTCCGCTACAAGGCCACCGCTTATACCTGGCCGGTGCTGCCGTACAGTCGATACCCGGATGCTGGCGAGCTGCGCTATCACATCAGTTTCGGCAGCAGCGCCCGCAATACGGATAATGGCTACTACGTGTTACGAGCGGTGGATGCGGCAGACAGCAGGCGCTATGTCGAGCT
This sequence comes from Vogesella amnigena, assembly GCF_042648905.1. Taxonomy (NCBI): domain Bacteria; kingdom Pseudomonadati; phylum Pseudomonadota; class Betaproteobacteria; order Neisseriales; family Chromobacteriaceae; genus Vogesella; species Vogesella amnigena. The sequence continues at coordinate 127,909 of NZ_JBHRYH010000002.1, forward strand.
GACGCAAACTGGCATGTTGAAGTTCTGCCAGCCCGAGGCTGGCCGCAGCATCTGTGCCCGCTTGTAGTGCTCAGTTCGGCTGGAACAATGGATGACGTGGTGCCAGTTCGCGGCCTTCCGCGGTAATGATCTGCCATACCGGCAGGTGGGCAAGGCGCGGTTGCAGGTACTGTGCCAGGGCAATGTAGGCGTGGCTGTCCAGCAGGTAGGAATAGGTCTGCAGCAGCAGCAGTTGCGCCGGCAGGTTGTCCGGCTCGTGCTTTACCGTGTACAGCAGCACGCGCAGCGCTTCCTTGCGCTTGCCGTAGGACAGAAATATCTCCGCCTCGGCTATCGGATCAATGCCGCGTTGCTGCGGGGGCACGAAGCGGCCAATACGCAGCAGGCTGGTCAGACTATCCAGCGTGCTGGCCTTGCTCAGTCTGGAAATCCATTGCGGATACATGGTTGGCTCTCCCTATTGGTGGAGAAATTGTCCAATTTGTATCGGCAACGGGCAATTCGTAGAAATGCGTATAAACAGCGGCTATGCTTTTTCAATAAAACGACCGGTGAACAGCTCATGCAGTATCTGCTGCGGCAGCGGTGCGACATATGCCTGCCCCAGGCTTTGCAGCAATACGAAGCGGATTTCGCCCCCGCTTACCTTTTTGTCATGACTCATCAGCTCCAGCCAGGTTTCCACTCCCAAGTCTGGGCTGATGGTGGGCAGGCCGGCTAGTTCAAGCAAATGTCGTACGCGCTGGACATCGCTTTCTGTCAGATTACCGATCAGTCGTGATGCTTCCGCTGCCAGCAGCATGCCGGCACCCACCGCTTCGCCATGCAGCCAGGTGCCAAAACCGAGGCCGGCTTCGATGGCATGCCCGAAGGTGTGGCCCAGGTTCAGCAGCGCGCGCACGCCTTGCTCTTTTTCATCCTGCGAGACGATATCGGCCTTCATGGCGCAGGAGGTCTGCACCGCGTGGGCCAGCGCTGTCTTGTCCTTGTTGCGCAGGGCCGCAATATGCTGCTCCAGCCAGCCGATGAACTCGGCATTGCCCAGCAGACCGTACTTGATGACTTCGGCCAGGCCGGCAGACAGCTCGCGCGCCGGCAGCGTATCCAGCAGATCCATGTCGGCAATCACGGCCCTTGGCTGGTAAAACGCCCCGATCATGTTCTTGCCCAGTGGGTGGTTGATGGCGGTTTTGCCACCGACCGAGGAGTCGACCTGGGCCAGCAGGGTAGTGGGAATCTGGATGAATGGCGCACCGCGCTGGTAACAGGCGGCGGCAAAGCCCACCATGTCGCCGATCACGCCGCCACCGAGGGCGATCAGCGTGGTGTTGCGCTCACAGCGATGCTGCAGCAAGGCATCGAAGATCAGGTTCAGGGTTTCCCAGGTCTTGAAGTCCTCGCCATCCGGCAGGATCACCGGAATGACTTCCACGCCGGCACGCTCCAGTGTCTGGCGTAGTGGCGCCAGGTAGAGCGGTGCCACGCTGGTGTTGCTGATCAGCGCGACTTTCCGGTGCCGGATATGCGGCAACAGCAGATCCGCCTTGTCGAGCAGCTGTTGCCCGATGTGAATGGGGTAACGGGTGTCCGGCAGGGCGAGATCGAGTGTAATCATGTCAGGTTTGTTGATTGAGCAGACGTTGTTCCAGGCGCTGGACCAGGCTGTTGACATTCTGGGAGCTGGTGTCGATCACCAGGTCGGCGATTTCCATGTACAGCGGGTCGCGCTGCTGGTAAAGCTGGGCCAGCTTTTCGCGTGGATTTGCGGTTTGTAGCAGGGGGCGGCTCTTGTCGTGCTTGGTGCGCGCCAGGATGTCGTCAATCTGCGCGCGCAGGTAGATGACGGTGCCATTGGCTTTCAGGGCCTGGCGATTCTCCACGGCCAGGATGGCGCCACCACCAGTGGCCAGCACGATATTCTGCAGCTGGCACAGTTCGGCAATGATCTGTTTTTCGCGCTCGCGAAAGCGCGACTCACCTTCGATATCGAAAATCGTGGTGATCTTGACGCCGGTCTTGCGCTCGATCTCGTGATCCGAGTCGTAGAAGGTTTTGCCGGTGTGCCGTGCCAGGGTGCGGCCAACGGTGGTTTTTCCCGCGCCCATCAGCCCGACCAGAAAGAAATTGCCTGCCAGTTCCATGGCAGGCATTGTATCGGAATGCATCAGCAGCTGTCGCCGTATTTAGCGGGTGATCAGCTCGCTTTCGACGATACGCGGGGTGATGAATACCAACAGTTCCCGGCGGTTGTTCACTACCGATTTATTGCGGAACAGGGCTCCCAGCACCGGGATGTCGCCCAGCAGCGGTACCTTGTTTTCGGCATTGCTGGTGTCCTGAGTGTAGATGCCGCCAATCACCACGGTGCCGCCATTCTGCACCCGGACTTCGGTGCTGATGGTCTTGGTGTCTATCGCCGGTTCTCCACCCACGGAGAAAGTACTACTGGGGCTATCCTTCGAAATATTCAGTTTCAGTATGATGTCTTCATCGGGAGTGACCTGCGGGGTGACGGTCAGGTTGAGCTCTGCTTTCTTGAAACTGGTATTGACGGTATTGGCCGTGCCACTGGTGTACGGGATATCGGAGCCTTCCGAAATGGTGGCGGAAGTACGATCCGCTGTCAGAATGCGTGGGCTGGAGACGATCTTGCCCTGACCTTCCGCCTGCATGGCGGACAGCTCCAGACCGATGATGCTGCTGGCGCTGCGGTACACGGCGCCAATGCTGGCACCGCCCAGACCGGCGGGCAGGTTGATGTTGGGGCTGAAGGAAATGGTTCCACCATCATTGAAAGTGCCGACAGATGTGTCGCCGCCAATCTTGTTGATCCCCAGTTTCACGCCGAGATCACGCTGGAAGTTGTCCTTGGCTTCCACGATGCGTGCCTCGATCAGCACCTGGCGCAGCGGCGTATCCAGGGTCTGGATGATCTTGCGCAGCTCTTCCACCACCGAGACCCTGTCCCGCACGATCAGCTTGTTGGAACGCGGGTCGACCACCAGACCGGTGAACTTGGCATTGTCGGCAACGGTAGTGCCATCCTGCACATTGTCCAGCGTGGTGCTGTTGCGGTACACCGCTACTAGCTGGGTAAGCGCATCCTTGAACTCTTCCACCGCCCGGTAGCGGATCTGGAAGGTTTCGGTAATCAGCGGTTCGTTGTTGACCTTTTGCCGCTGTGCCGAGGCAGCATCCTTTTCTGCGGCCAACAGTTCGGCACGCGGGGCGATACGGATCACGTTGCCAACCTGGCGTTTTTCCAGGCCGCGCTGCGCCAGAATCAGGTCCAGCGCCTGGTCCCATGGCACATCTTTCAATCGCAGGGTGAGGGAGCCATTTACCGAGTCACTGATGATGACGTTCAGACCGGTGAATTCAGCGATTACCTGCAGCAGCGAGCGGACTTCCACGTTCTGGAAGTTCAGCGACAGTTTGTCACCCTTGTACGGGTTCTTGCCCTGGGCCAGCAGCTGCGCCTCCTGCTCTTCGGTTGACTGCTTCTGGATTTCCACCACCAGGCGGCGATCGGTCTGGTAGGAAGAGTAGGTCCAGTTGCCTTCGGCCTGAATGGTTACGCGGCTGCCGCTCGGCTGGTTGCTGGCATCGATGCGCGAAGCGGGAGTGGCGAAGTCGGTAACATCCAGGCGGCGCTCCAGCGCACGCGGTATCTTCACTCCCGGCATATCCACCACCACGCTCTTGCCTTCGCGGCGGATATTGACCGGAGTATTGGCACTAGGCAGATCCATCACGATGCGCGAGCCGCCGGCATTGCCGCGACGGAAGTCCAGCCCGGCCAGCAGGCCGTTGGGGGCGATGGCGCCCGGTGAGGCGGCCACCACTGGCGGCAGGATTTCGGTTGGTGGCTCGGTGGCCTGGCTGCTGCCAGTGCTCTGTCCGGCACCGGACAGGGTAACCAGGATGCGGTTGCCGTCCTGCTTGCTGCTGTAGGATGCCGGCTTGGTTAGCGAAAGCACCAGGCGGGCCTTGTCCTGGCCCTCCACCAGTGTGGCGCTGCTGATCAGGCTACTGCTCAGTGCCAGCTGGTTCTTGCCGGTGTTATTGCGGGTGGCCGGGAAGTCGAAGGCGATGCGCGGCGGCGATGACAGGGCAAAGCTGCGTGGAGCGGTGCTGCCATCGGCAAAGGTGATGGCCAGCACCTGCTCATCCTGGGTGCTCTGCACCAACTTGACATCGGTAATGGCGCTGGCGGCCCAGGCCGGCAGGCTCAATCCAGACAGCAGCAGGGCCGAGGAAAGCAGCGTCAGCGAAATTCTTTTCATGGGGTTTTTCCTTGTTCCAGCTGCAGGAGGAGGTGATTGTCCTGCTTGACCCATTCTCCGTTGATGTCTTCTACCGTCTCTTCGAGCCGGACTTCCGTTTCCGAGATGCTGCGCACGATGCCGTAGTTGGGGCCGATAAAGCTGCCGACGCGGATCTGCTGAATACCGATGTCCGGTGTTCTGATCAACCCGATCCGGCCGCGCTTGAGCTGCACGGTGCCTACCAGCTTCAACTTGTCGAGGTCATAGTTTTCCAGCAACTCACGAGGGCGGCTGGCATCCGGCATGTTGCGAGTGGCCTTCTTGGCAATCTGCAGGCGATCGGTATTGAACGGCGGCACCAGGTTCTGGCCGCTGAAGGCGGCGGGAACATATGGCGTCATCGGCGGGATGGGCTCGATGCTGCCCTTGATGTCCTTGCCGGCTTGCTGCATCCATTGCTCGATGTCCTCGTCGGCGCGATAGCTGCAGGCGCTGAGCAGGGTGGCGATAAGCAGGGTAAGTAACAGTTTCATGTCATCGCCCCACTATTTGGCCGGGGCCGCTGCCGCGGTTTCGGTGGGGTCCAGCGCACGGTAGGTGCGCGCCACGGCATCCATGCCCAGGCGCTGTTCGCCTGTTCCTGCGCCCAGCGGGCTCAGCACGATATTGCCGATGGTGACGATGCGCGACAGCTTGGCTACATCGGTAGCAAATATGGCCAGGTCGTTATAGCTGCCAGTGAGGCGAATCTGGATCGGCAATTCCGACAACTGGTCATTGCGGATCTCCGCCGATGGCCGGAACAGGTCGAACTGCAGGCCGCGGCCAACCCCTGCCTGGTTGATTTCGGTTAGCAGCGAGTCCATCTCCGACTTGCTGGGCAGCTGCTTGAGCATGGCGCTGAACGATTCTTCGATGGCGGCCAGCTGCGCCTTCAGCGCTTCCAGGTTGGCTACCTGCTGTTTCTTGTTGAGGAAGGTGTCCTTCAACTGCACCTCCTGCTGTTGCTCCTGCTCCAGCTTGGCGTACATGTCGGCAAACAGCGTGTAGTAGCCAAGGCCGAAGGCCAGAGCCGCCATCAGCACCATGGCACCGATCTGGGCCGGCACCGGCCAGTTGGGCATGTCCTTGAAATCAAGCTGACGAATCTCGTCCAGGGTCATTTTTTCTCTCCCTGCGGCGGGGTGTTGTTGCGCAGGCTCACGTTCAGGCTGAAACGGCTGGCACGAATGCTGTTTTCCGTCGTGGCCGCCACTTCCACCAGTACCGGGTCGGCGAATACCTTGGAGCTGCTCAGGTTGCGCATCAGCAGCGACACCCGCGCGCTGGACAGCGCCGAGCCGGCCAGGCTGATGGATTGGCCGTTCTGGCTGAAGCTGCGCAGGTACACGCCTTCCGGAATCACCCGGATCAGATCATCGAAGATATGTACGGCCTGGCCGCGTTCGGTCTGCAGTTTCTCGATCAGCTGCTGGCGCGTCAGCAGGGCGGCGCGCTTCTGCCGCAGCATGTCGATATCTTTCAGCTGGGCATTGAGATGGTCGATTTCCTGTTGCAACCGGCTGTTGCGAGCCTGCTGCGAGGTAGTCCAGCTGTCCAGGGTCAGATAGGTGCCGCCCAGTACGGCCAGCACGGCAATTACGCTACCCGCCAGAATGCGCTGGAAGCGTTTGCGGTGTGCGGCGCGTTTCTGTTCGCGGTGCGGTAACAGGTTGATGCGGATCATGTCAGTCGAATCTCCGCAGGGCGAGTCCACAGGCCACCAGCAACGATGGTGCATCCAGCAGCAATTCCTTCAGCGGAATGCGCGCAGCCTGGGTCATGGTAGTAAACGGGTTGGCGATCATGGTGCTGATCTGGGTGCGGGACAATACCGCCTCATCCAGCCCCGGCAGCATGCTGCAGCCGCCAGCCAGCAGGATGTAATCCACGCGCAGGTACTGCGACACGCTCACCGTGGTGTAGAAGAATTGCAGCGCGCGCTGGATTTCCTGCGCCAGCGAATCCACGAACGGGTGTAGCAGCTCGCTTTCGAAGCTGTCCGGCAGCGTCATCGAGCGCTTGGCGGTTTCAGCATCCTCGAAGCTGTAGCCGAAGCGGCGCTGGATATCGCGGGTCAGCTGGCTGCCGCCAAACGGCTGTTCGCGGTAGTACAGCTGCTGACCATTGCGGATGATGGAGCAGTGGGTCTTGCTGGCACCGACATCGAACAGCGCGAAGGTCTGGTTCATGCCCTGATCCGGCAGCTGCTGCTGGATCTGTTCGAAGGCGGTCATCATGGCGAAGGCGTCGATATCGACCACCTCCACCTTCAGGCCGGCCATCTCCGCCACCGCCACGCGCTCTTCCACTTTTTCCTTGCGGGCGGCACAGATCATCACATCCAGGTCGCCGGAGCTGTTAAGCGATGGCCCCAGTACCTGGTAATCCAGGTTGACTTCGGCCAGCGGGAACGGAATGTACTGGTTGGCCTCGGTTTCCACCTGGCGCTCCAGATCGTCTTCCTCGGCGGCGGCCGGTACCAGGATCTTCTTGTAGATGGCCATCGAGGTGGGCAGGCTGATGGCCGCCCGGCGGGTGGAGCTGCCAAGGCGCTTGAGTGCGCGTTCAATGGCGGCGGCGACATCTTCCATATTGCTGATGTTGCCGTCGATGATCACGTCCTTGGGCAGCGGCTCAATGACGTAGTGTTCAAGCTGGGGTGTGTGGCCAACGGCACTGCATTCCACGATTTTGACTGCGGAACTGCTGATATCCACCCCCAGCAAGGAATGCTGGGGCGGCTTCAGCCAGCTGCCCAGTGCGTTCTGCATGCTGGAGAAGTCAAAGCGTCGTTTTTCTTCTGCCATGTATTGTGTATGGCCCGCCGTCATGCCGGCGGCCAACCTCCCTGGTTGCGGCGCGGGTTTGCTGCGCTTTGTTGCAAATCGTCGTGCGGCTCGACCATCCGGGTATAATGTCCCATCCCATTTATAGGCTAGAACATCATGCTCAAGCGTGTTGCGATTCTGATTGCTGGTCTAGTGGCCGGCGGCGCCGTGTTGCTGGCCGGCCTGCTCGCTATTGCGATCATCGTGACCTATCCACGGCTGCCGGATCTGGACATCCTTACCGACTACCGTCCCAAGATGCCGCTGCGCGTGTACACCGCCGACAATGTGTTGATTGGTGAATTCGGAGAAGAACGTCGTTCATTTACGCGAATCCAGGATGTGCCGCAAAACATGAAGCAGGCATTGCTGGCCGCCGAGGATGAACGCTTCTACCAGCACGGTGGCGTCGACTATCTGGGGGTGCTGCGTGCAGCACTAGGAAATATAGTATCCGGACGCACGCATTCCGGTGCAAGCACCATCACCATGCAGGTGGCTAAAAACTTTTTTTTATCGAGTGAAAAAACCTTCACTCGTAAATTCAATGAAGCGCTACTGGCTTTCAAAATTGAGCATACTTTATCGAAAGACCAGATTCTGGAGCTGTATATCAACCAGATATATCTGGGGCAGCGTGCCTATGGTTTTGCCGCGGCCGCCCAGGCCTATTATGGCAAGCCTTTGAATTCCTTGAGTATTGCCGAAATGGCCATGCTGGCTGGCTTGCCCAAGGCGCCATCCAGCTATAACCCGGTGGTAAATCCGGAGCGCGCGCGCCTGCGGCAACTGTATGTTTTACGGCGCATGTACGAGCTGCACTTCATTACCAACGAACAGTATGAAGCGGCCAAGACCGAAAAATTGGTGCTAGTGCGTCAAGCCAGTGATACCAGCCTGCCGGCGCAGTACGTGGCGGAAATGGTGCGCCAGGCCATGTACGGCCGTTACAAGGAAGCGGCGTATACCGAAGGTTACCGCGTATACACCACGCTGGACAGCCGGCACCAGCAGTGGGCGTTCGATTCGCTGCGTGCCGGGCTGATGGACTACGACCGTCGCCAGTCCTATCGCGGACCGGAGGCTTTCATCGATTTGTCGGCCATTCCCGAGGAAGAACTGGAAGAGTCACTGGACGAGGCACTGTCCAGTGTGCATGACAGCGGCAACTTGCAGCCGGCCATCGTGCTGGCGGCCAACCCGTCGCGGGTGCGCTTGTACATGCGTGGTGGGAAGCGGCTGGAAGTCAGCGGCAGCGGTCTGAGTTTTGCCCGTTTTGCGCTGTCCGAACGGGCGTCGCCGGCGCAGCGGCTGCGACCGGGCGCCCAGGTGCGGGTGGTGCAGGATGCGAAGGGCCACTGGCAGATCACCCAGATGCCGGAGGTCGAGGGCGCGTTCGTGGCGCTGGACCCGCGTACCGGTGCCATCAAGTCGCTGGTGGGCGGTTTTGACTTCAACCGCCGCAGCTTCAACCACGTTACCCAGGCCATGCGTCAGCCGGGCTCCACCTTCAAGCCCTTCATCTATTCGGCGGCGCTGGACCGTGGTTTTACCCCGTCCACGCTGATCAATGACGCACCGATCACCATCGATCCGCAGACCATCGGTGGCCAGAGCTGGGACCCGAAAAACGATGACGGCAAATATGCCGGCATGATCAGCATGCGCCGTGCGCTGGCACTGTCGAAAAACCTGGTGTCGATCCGCATCATGATGGCCATCGGCCCGGACTTTGCCCAGCAGTACGCGCAGCGCTTCGGCTTTGACCCCAAGAACATCCCGGCCTATCTGACCATGGCGCTGGGCGCCGGCCAGGCATCGCCGCTGCAGATGGCGGAGGCGTACTCGGTGCTGGCCAATGGTGGTTACCGTACCCGCGCCTACTTTATCGACCGCATCGAGAATGCCAGCGGTCAGCTGTTGGCGCGCACCCAGCCGGCGGTGGCCGGGCAGAACGCTCCGCAGGCCATCGACCCGCGCAATGCCTTCATCGTCAGCAATATGCTGCGTGACGTGCTGCGTTACGGCACTGCCAACCGTGCCATGGCGCTGGGACGCGGCGATATCGCCGGCAAGACCGGTACCACCAACGATTTCCGCGATGCCTGGTTTGCCGGCTTCAACCCGTCGCTGGTGGCAGTGACCTGGGTGGGCTTCGACCAGCCGCGCAGCCTGGGGCGCTATGGTTATGGCGGTACCGCGGCGCTGCCGATCTGGATGAACTACATGGGCAATGCGCTGAAAGGCGTGCCGGATATCGAGCTGCCGCCACCGCCTGGCGTAGTGGTGCGTGCCGGGGCCGGCCTGCGGGGCAACGACGAGTACTACCTGGAGGAATTCCAGAGCACCAATCCGGAGCTGCGCATCAATAACCGCGGCAGTGTGCCGGGTGGCGGTGCACCGGCGGTGGAATCTTCCGATGCCGCGGCCCAGGAGCCGGAGACACCAACGCAGGACGCAGTGGAAAACGTGAAGGAACAGCTGTTCTGAGCGGATGCCTGAAACAGCAACGGCCCGGGGGCGTGTTTCCCCGGGCCGTTTTCGTTCCCGGCGCTTGCTTATAGCAGCTTGAGCAGGTTTTCCGGCGGCCGACCGATGGCGGCTGCCGTGTCGCTGACGGCAATCGGGCGCTCGATCAGGCGCGGGTGCGCCAGCATGGCGGCGATCAGCGCATCGTCATCAAGGCTGGTGTCTGCCAGGCCCAGGGCTTGATATTCCTCCTCCTTGCTGCGCAGCAGCTCGCGGGCCGGGATGCCCAGCAGGACGAGGATGTGGCGCAGCTCTTCGGCGCTGGGCGGGGTTTTCAGGTACTCGATTACCTGCAATTCGGCACCGCGATCCTGCAGCAGTTGCAAGCCTTCGCGCGATTTGGAGCAGCGGGGGTTATGGTAGTAGCGCAGCATGGTGAGAACCTTTCCGGTGTTGTCTTCGTCATCAAGGACAGTCGACAAGCACGGCGACAAGCGCCTAATGTGCAAAGCGACAAATGCGAAACCGCACAGTGTAGTGTGCGGCCAACCCTTTTAGAAAGTTGTCCCCGACATGGCTGATTCCGCCAACAAGCAGCAGGGCGCTCTGGCCCTGCTGCTGGCCGCCCTGGCAACGCTTGGGCCGTTTTCCATCGATACCTTCCTGCCGGCGATGAGCGATATCGGCCGCGCGCTGGATGCCTCGCCGATCCAGATGCAGCAGGCGCTGTCGGTATACCTGTTCTGCTACGGGCTGATGATGTTGTGGCATGGCGCCATTTCCGATGCGGTTGGCCGCAGGCCGGTGGTGCTGGTGACGTCCTTGCTGTTCGCGCTGGCCTCCATCGGCTGCATGCTGGCGCCCAATCTCGGCACCCTGTTGCTGTTCCGCGCGCTGCAGGGGCTGTGTGGCGGCGCCGGGCTGGTGGTGGGGCGGGCGATCATTCGCGACCGTTTCACCGGCCATGACGCGCAGCGCATGATGTCGCAGGTCACCATGCTGTTCTCGCTGGCGCCGGCGGTGGCGCCGGTGATCGGCGGCTGGCTGTTCGGTGCCTTTGGCTGGCGCTCGATCTTCCTGTTCATGGCGCTGGTGGGGCTGGGCCTGTTCGTGGCCAGCTGGCGCAGCCTGCCGGAAACCCATGGCCCGGCACAGCGCTCACCCCTGCACCTGGGGCAACTGGCGGCCAATTACCTGGAAGTGGCGAAGAAGCATGATTTTCAGCTGCTGGCGCTGGCGGTTACCTTCAATTTTGCCGGCTTCTTTGTCTACATCCCGGCGGCGCCGGTATTCCTGATGCAGCACCTTGGTCTGGGCCACAATGATTTCCTGTGGCTGTTCGGGCCGGCGGTGGGCGGCATCATGCTGGGGGCGTTTGTTTCCGGCAGACTGGCTGGCCGCTTCTCGGCCCGGCAGCAGGTGAACCTGGGCTATGTGCTGATGTTTGCCGCTGCTGCGGCCAACCTGCTGCAGGCCTGGCTGCTCACCCCGGCGGTGCCGTGGGCGGTGCTGCCGCTGGGGCTGTACACCGTGGGCATGTCGATTGCCGCACCGTCCATCACCATCGTGCTGATGGACCAGTTTCCGCACCTGCGCGGCACGGTGTCCTCGGTGCAGGGTTTTGTGCAGACCATGATGTCCACACTGCTGGCCGGTGTGATCGCCCCGCTGGTGTGGGGCAGCGTGCTGGAGATGGCATTGTGGATGGCGCTGTCGGTCACGCTGGGCTTTGTGCTGCGCATGCGCTACCGCCGGCGCATGGATCGCCATTACCAGGCCATCGAGCTGGAGCAGTAGGGTGGCCGCTAATCAGGCCTGCACCTGCACCAGTGTTGGCCGCAGCACGCGCTGCACCTCGGCCGGGCTGATGCCCACCAGGAAGCCGCGCTTGCCGCCGTTGATGTAGATGCGCGGCAGTTCGGCGATGCTGGCTTCCATGTACACCGGCATCACCGCCTTGGTACCGAACGGGCTGGTGCCGCCCACCTGGTAGCCGCTGTGCTTGTCGGCGGTTTTCGGGTCGCAGGGGCTGATTTTCTTGGCGCCGATCTGCTTGGCCAGCATGCCGGTACCCACCTCGCGGTCGCCGTGCATCAGCACGATCAGCGGCTTGTGCTGTTCGTCTTCCATGATCAGCGTTTTCACCACGCAGTGTTCATCCACCCCCAGTTCGCGGGCGGATACCGTGGTGCCGCCACGTTCCTCGTACTTGTACAGGTGCTCGCTGTAATCCACCTTGTGCTCGCGCAGGACACGAACTGCCTGCGTGACCGGTGCTTTTTCCTTGGCCATAGTGTTGTCAGTCGAAAATCAAACCGGCGCTTATTGTACGCGGCGCGGCCAGCGTTGCCACAGCCGCCAGGCCAGCAGCACGGCCAGGATGGCGGCGTAGATTGCCGGCTGGCTGATGTCGCGCTTCACCAGCCACCAGTAGTGCAGCACGCCGCAAATGGCCAGCGGGTAGACCAGCTGGTGCAACCGGCCCCAGTTGCGCTTCAGCCGCCGCATCCAGTTGTCGGTGGAGGTGAATGCAAGCGGCAGCATCAGCAGCATGGCGGCCATGCCGACCGTGATGAACGGGCGCTTCAGGATGTCGTGCCAGATCGCCGGCCAGTCAAAAAACTGGTCCAGCCACAGGTAGCTCAGCAGGTGCAGCACGCCGTAGAAAAACGCGTACAGCCCCAGCATGCGGCGCAGGCGCAGCAGCCAGCCGGGGGCGCCCAGCCAGCGCAGCGGCGAGATGGCCAGCGTGATGAGCAGCAGGCGCAGCGTCCACACGCCCAGCGCGCGGGTGAGGTATTCCACCGGATTCACTGCCGTGCCGCTGAGCACCACGTAGGCAATCTGCGCCAGAGGCAGTAGGCACAGCACGAATACCACGCCCTTGAGCCAGGACAGCTGGCGCGGTGACGGGCGGGCGAAGTTGGCCGCAAGAGTTGTCGCTACGTTCATGTCAGAAATTCTTCACCAGATCCATGCCTCGATACAGCTGGGCGACTTGTGCGCCATAGCCGTTGAACGGCAGCGTCTTGCGCTTCAGGAACTCGCCGATACGGCGCTCGCTGGCCTGGCTCCAGCGCGGGTGATCCACCGCCGGGTTCACGTTGGAGTAGAAACCGTACTCGTTGGGTGCCGCCATGTTCCAGCTGGTGGCCGGCTGTTTTTCCAGCAGGCGGATGCGGCTGATGGCCTTGATGCTCTTGAAGCCGTACTTCCACGGCACCACCAGCCGGATAGGCGCGCCGTTCTGCTTGGGCAGCACGTCACCGTACAGCCCCAGCGCCAGGATGGTGAGCGGGTGCATTGCCTCGTCGATGCGCAGACCCTCGCGGTATGGCCAATCCAGCACCCGCCGCGCCACGCCCGGCATCTCGCCGGGGCGCAGCGCGGTTTCGAATGCCACGTATTTCGCCTTCGAGGTTGGTCGCACCTGCGACAGCAGGCTGGCCAGCGGAAAGCCTATCCACGGAATCACCATGCTCCAGCCTTCCACGCAGCGCAGCCGGTAGATGCGCTCTTCCTGCGGGTATTTCAGCAGCTCCTCGATGCCGAAGCTGCGCGGCTTTTCCACCTCGCCATCCACCACGATGTTCCATGGCCGGGTCTTGAGCCTGCCGGCATACAGCGCCGGCTCGTCCTTGCCGGTACCGAACTCGTAGTAGTTGTTGTAACTGCTGATCTCTTCCCGGCTATTGGCCGTTTCGGTGGTGGAAAACGGGCTCTTGCGTGCCGGTAGCGCCGCCAGGGCGGTGGCAGGCAACAGCAGGCCGGCACTGCCGAGCATGAACTGGCGGCGGTTGAGATAAATGCTCCGGGGGGTGATGTCCGACGGCAGGATGTCGGCAGAGTGGCGTATCAGCATGGTGCATCTCCAGTCTGGTGATGCCGGTGAGTCGGCTGGCGAGGCAGAATCTGACAGCGGGGCAGCAAAAAAATTCGCTACAACCGAATGCCGGCCAGGCTCAGGCCCAGCATCAGCAGCGAGCTGAGCAGCAGGGCAATGGCCAGCGTGCGCACGAATTCGCGCACCGTCTGGCGTTGCTGGCGGTTCAGTAGCCAGCGCAGGATCAGCGCCAGCACGGCCAGCAACAGGAACAGGCGAAACAGGCGGCCAATCATCATGGAACCCGGCAGGAAGGGATGCCGATTATCGATAGCGGGTAGCCAGGTGCGCAAGTCCAGGTTCCCGATATAATCGGGGCTTGCCATGGAGAAGCCTTGCAATGGACGCGCCAGAGTCGCAAAGACCGCGCCGTGCGTCCACCGCCGACTATCAAAGAGACACGCATGCCCAACAACGCATCTTCCGTCGGTATCGTCAGCGCGCAGCGCGCGCTGTTCGAAACACCGCTGGAGCTGGCCAGCGGCGCTACGCTGAGCAGCTACGAGCTGGTGTTTGAAACCTATGGCGCGCTGAACGCCGAGCGCAGCAACGCCATCCTGATCTGCCACGCGCTGTCCGGCCACCACCACGTGGCCGGTCGCTACAGTGCCGACGACAAGGCCGCCGGCTGGTGGGACAACATGGTCGGCCCCGGCAAGCCCATCGATACCAACCGCTTCTTCGTGGTGGGGGTCAACAATCTGGGCGGCTGCCACGGCAGCACCGGCCCTTCCAGCATCGACCCGGCCACAGGCCAGCCATGGGGCTCGCGCTTCCCGGTGATGACAGTGCCGGACTGGGTGACTGCGCAGGCGCGCCTGGCCGACCGGCTGGGTATAGGCCGCTGGGCGGCGGTGATCGGCGGCAGCCTGGGCGGCATGCAGGCGCTGCACTGGAGCATCGCCTACCCGGAGCGCATCGCCCACGCGCTGGTGATCGCCTCGGCGCCCAAGCTGTCGGCGCAGAACATCGCCTTCAACGACGTGGCGCGGCAGGCCATTCTCACCGACCCGGATTTCTGCGGCGGCGACTTCTACGCCGCCGGCACCATCCCGCGCCGCGGCCTGCGCCTGGCGCGCATGCTGGGCCATATCACCTACTTGTCGGATGACGGTATGGGCGAGAAATTCGGCCGCATGCTGCGCTCCGGCGAGTACAAGTTCGGCTACGACGTGGAATTCGAGATCGAGAGCTACCTGCGCTACCAGGGCGACAAGTTCTCCGACTACTTCGACGCCAATACCTATTTGCTGATGACCAAGGCGCTGGATTATTTCGACCCGGCCAAGGACTACGACGGCGACCTGGTGGCGGCGTTGAAAAAGGCCAGCGCCAGCTTCCTGGTGGCCAGCTTTACCAGCGACTGGCGCTTCTCGCCGGAGCGCTCGCGCGAAACGGTGAAGGCGCTGATCGCCGCCGGCAAGCGCGTCAGCTATGGCGAGATCGAGTCGGTGCACGGCCACGATGCCTTCCTGATGACCGACCAACCCTATGTGGACCTGATGTGCGCCTATCTGAACCGCGTGGCCGAGGAGGTGAACGCATGAGCCAACTCACTACCCTGCGCCCCGACCTGCAACTGATTGCCGACTGGATTCCGTCAAACAGCCGCGTGCTGGATCTGGGCTGCGGCGAGGGCGAACTGCTGGCCTGGCTGCAACAGCACAAGCAGGCCAGCTGCTACGGCGTGGATTTCGACGTGAACAACGTGGTGCGTTGCGTGCACGCCGGCGTCAATGCCATCCAGGGCGACCTGGAAGCCGGTCTTGCCGAGTTCGAGGACCAGCGCTTCGACCACGTGGTGCTGTCGCAGACCATCCAGGCCATGCGCCATACCGAGGAAATCCTGCTGGAGATGCTGCGGGTTGGTCGCGAGGCCATCGTCACCTTCCCCAACTTCGGCTACTGGCAGAACCGCTGGCAGATCATGCTCGGCCGCATGCCGGTATCCGACGACATGCCCTACCAGTGGTACAACACCCCCAACATTCACTGGTGTATGCTCGGCGACTTCGACGAACTGTGCGCCAAGAACCGCATTCGCGTGCTGGAACGGGTGGTGATGACCAACGGGCGGCAGGTGAACTTCCTGCCCAATCTGCGCGGCAGCCTGGCGTTCTATCGCGTCAGCCGTGGCTGAGCGTTAGCAGGCAATAACCAGGCGGGCGCTGCGGCGCCCGCTGTATTTTTTGACTTCAAGGGGGCGCGTTATGCGCGATATCCGACAGCTTGGCAGCTGGCGCATGCTGATGATCTGGGTGCTGGGCTTTGCCAGCGGCCTGCCGCTGGCGCTGTCCGGCACCGCCATGCAGGCATGGCTGACGGTGGATGGCATCGATGTGGCCACCATCGGCTTCCTGAGCCTGGTAGGGCTGCCATACACCTTCAAGTTCCTGTGGGCACCGCTGATGGACCGCTTCGAGCCGCCGCTATTGGGGCGGCGCCGTGGCTGGCTGGTGCTTACCCAGCTGGGGCTGGCGGCCACGCTGCTGGCCATGTCGGCGCTGTCGCCGGCGCGCGATGTGCAGGGCTTTGCGCTGCTGGCGGTGCTGCTGTCTTTTCTTTCTGCCTCGCAGGACGTGGTGATCGATGCCTACCGTACCGACGTGGTGACGCCGGAGCAGCGCGGCCTGGCATCGTCGCTGGGGGTGTTCGGCTACCGGCTGGCCATGGTGCTGTCCGGTGGTATCGCCATGGTGTGGGCCGACCCGCTCAGCGGCAGTGGCTGGGACTGGAACGGCATCTACCGCGTCATGGCGTTGATCATGCTGGCGGTCGCCGGCATGTCGCTGCTGTTGCTGCCTTCGGTGCCGAAAGACAATGTGGCGCCGCAGAGCGATGCCCGCAACGATCTGAAGGGCTTCGCCGCGCTGCTGCTGGCGGTGGTGATCGGCTACCAGTTCACCGCCCATATTGCCGCACCGCTGGCGGAGCGCGCGCTGACACCGCTGTTCCCGCCGTTGGCCGCAGCCCCGGCGACGACGGCAGCCAGCCAGCCTGCGGCCAAGCCGGTGCTCCAGCCGGCCAAGCCAGCTGCCGCACCGCTTGTCAGCGCGCAGGCAGCGGCAGGCGTGGCCGACAACCCGAACAAGAAAAAATGGGTGGATCTGCTGTCGCTGCTGCTGGGCATGGCCTTTACCGTGCCGCTGGCGTGGTGGGCGGCGCAGCGGGCCAAATTCGAAACCCTCAATCGCTCGCTGGGTAACTACTTCAGCATGGAGTCCGCCGGGGCCTTCCTGGCGCTGATCATCCTCTACAAGCTGGGCGACGCCTTCGCCGGCGCGCTGACTACCACCTTCCTGCTCAAGGGTATGGGCTTTGCCCAGGCCGAGATCGGCGTGGTCAACAAGGTGATCGGCATCTGGCTGACCATCGTCGGCGCTCTGGCCGGTGGCGCGCTGATGCTGCGGCTGGGCTTGTATCGCGCCCTGCTGGGGTTTGGCGTGCTGCAGTTGCTGTCCAACCTCGGTTTCTGGCTGGTGGCGGTATCCGGCAAGGGCGCCTGGGGCGGCATCGAGCTGCCGGCCTTCGATTGGGTGGTGGTGGCGCTGAAGGAAGCGTCGCAGGTGGACTACCTGCTGCTGTTCGCGGTGGCGGTGGAGAACCTGTCCAGCGGCATGGGCACCGCTGCTTTTGTGGCCTTCCTGATGGCGCTGTGCAACCAGAAATTCACTGCCACCCAGTTCGCCTTGCTATCCGCCTTCGCCGCAGTTGGCCGCGTGTGGGTGGGACCGCTGTCCGGGGTGCTGACCGAGAGCATAGGCTGGCCGGCATTCTTCCTGTTCTCCACCGTGGCGGCACTGCCTGGGCTGGTGATGCTGACGCGGCTGAAGGCGCGGGTGCAGTCGCTGGACGTGCCCAAGGGCGCGGTGGCGCTGGACGACTGAGTGCGGGAACGATAGTTTGGCTTGCTGTCATGACATGGCACCGCATTGAAATGGCATAATCACGGCTCCTCCCTGACTGGGCATGTCCACTGACATGCGTGCCGCGCCATGAAAACGACTGCCTTTCTGCTGACCCTTGCCAGCC
This sequence comes from Vogesella amnigena, assembly GCF_042648905.1. Classification (NCBI taxonomy): domain Bacteria; kingdom Pseudomonadati; phylum Pseudomonadota; class Betaproteobacteria; order Neisseriales; family Chromobacteriaceae; genus Vogesella; species Vogesella amnigena. The sequence continues at coordinate 145,431 of NZ_JBHRYH010000002.1, forward strand.
TGCTGCTGGCGCCGCTTGCGCAAGCTGCCGGCGTCACCCTGTTCAGTCCGCAAGGCGAGGTCCGTGAGCCGACTCAGGTCAGGCTGAGTTTTGACAGCGCCATGATCCGGCTTGGGGATAGTCAGGCGGCGGCACCGGTGGTGTGGGACTGCCCGCTGCAGGCGCAGGGGCATTGGGTGGATGACAAGAGCTGGGTGCTGGACATCAGTAGGCCACCGCCAGCCAACACCCGCTGTCAGTTCCGTTTGCGCAGCGGGCTGAAAGATCTGCAGGGAGCCGGTTTGCCGGCGGCGAGTTACCGCTTTCACACCGGCCCTGCCAGCATTGTGCGTAGCTGGCCGGATAGCGGCAGCCTGATCGATGAAGATCAGATCTTCGTGCTCAAGCTCAATGCTCGCATCGCCAGCCTGCCCGGACTGTTTTGCCAGTCCTCGGCACTGGCCGAGCGCCTGCCCATGCCGGCGGCCTCGGCGGCGGATCGTGCCGTGGTGCTGAAACATCTGCAGCTGGAAAAAGAGGCTGCCAGTGTGCTGACCGTGCGCTGCGGCCAACGTCTGGCAGCCGATAGCAAGGTGACAGTGACCAACCCGCGCCCGGGCAGCGATGCCGAGCAACTGCAGTTCCGGGTGCGTGAGCCGTTCCGTGCCACGCTCAGTTGCAGCCGGCAGAATGCCCGTGGTGCCTGCATTCCCTTCAAACCCATCACGCTGAGCTTTAGCGCGCCGGTGCCGGCCAAGCTGGCCGCCGCTATCCGGCTGTCTGGCGCGGATGGTGACTACAAGCCGTCGCTGGCTGGCAATCGTGGCGAAGCGGTGGACAGCATCAGCTTCACGCCGCCATTTGCCGCGCAGCAGACCTTGCAACTGAAGCTGCCGGACAATCTGGTGGACGAGGTTGGCCGCACACTGGCCAATGCCGACAAATTCCCGTTGCCGCTACGTACCGCGGATTTTCCGCCGTTGGCCAAGTTCGCCGCGGCGCCGTTCGGCATTATCGAGGCCGCCCCGGATGCCAGCCTGCCTGTGACTCTGCGCAGCGTGGAAGCCGCCTTGCCAGTAAACGCGCTGCAGCTGGGTGGACAGGGTGTCCTGCTGCGTAGCGATGGCGACATCATGCGCTGGCTGGGGAAGGTGCTGCGCTATCACGAAAGCAGCATCAATGTCGGCCAGGGTCGCGAGGTGGAAAGCCGCCGGCTGTCATTGCTGCATGGCGTGCCGCAGGCGAAGCGCCTGGCATTGCCCGCGTCCCCGGACAGCAAGGGGCGCTGGCCGTTCGAGGTGGTGGGCATACCGCTGGCGCAGCGCGGCCTGCACGTGGTGGAAATTGAATCCCGCTTATTGGGCAAGGCCTTGCTGGGCGGCAACAAGCCAATGTATGTGCGTACCGCCGCGCTGGTCACCAACCTGGCAGTGCATTTCAAGCGTTCCCCGGAAAATGCCGCGGTGTGGGTCACCACGCTGGACCGGGCGCAGCCGGTGGCAGGGGCACAAGTGCGCATCTATGACTGTCGTCAGCAGCTGTTGTGGCAGGGGCGCACCGATAAGCAGGGGGTGGCGCGGGTAGCGCAGGAATTGCAGGAGGCCAGCTGTGCGGATGCAGAAAGCCTGGATGGATTGTTTGTCACCGCACGCGTTAATGACGGCAATGGCGTGGAGGATGTCTCCTTCGTGCGCAGCGGCTGGAATCGTGGCATCGAGAGCTGGCGTTTCCCGTTTCCAAACCGTAGCTGGTATGAGCCCGCCATTACCGCGCATAGCGTGTTGGACCGGACCTTGCTGCGTGCCGGTGAAACGGTATCGATGAAGCACCTGCTGCGTCTGCGGAACAGTCAGGGGCTGGCCTTGCTCAAGGCTGGCGAGCTGCCGCAAGTGGCACGGATCAAACACGATGGCAGCGATGACGAGTTCGTGTTGCCGCTGCACTGGCGCAAGGGGCGTTACGCAGAAAGCAGCTTTGCCCTGCCCAAGGAGGCCAAGCTGGGGGAGTACAGCGTTTATCTGGAGCGCAAGGGCACGCGAGAGCGCCGCGACTACAGCCAGCCGGCCTCGCCAGTGCTGGACGGTTACTCGCTGTACAGCGGGAATTTCCGGGTAGAGGAATTCCGTCTGCCGGTGATGAGCGGCCGCATTGGCTACCCGGCTGGCGCCGGCATGCCAGGCAAGCCGCTGCCCCTGAGCGTGACCCTGGCGTGGGGCAATGGCGGTGCGGCGCGGAATTGGCCATTACAGGTCAGCGCCATGTTGCAGGCGCGCTATGAAACGCCACGCGATTATCCTGGCTTCAGTTTCTACCCGGCATGGCGTGGGGAGGAGGGTGACAGCAGCAATCGTCTGGACGGCAAGGTGTTACTGGACAAGGCCGCCCTGCGGCTGGATGAGAATGGCAACGGCAAGCTGCTGGTGGACAAGCTGCCGCGGCTGGATCGCCCTTACTGGCTGCAGACCGAGGCCAGCCTGCAGGACCCGTCCGGCGAAATCCAGACCATCTCGCGCATGATCCCATTGTGGCCGTCGGCGCTGCAGGTGGGGGTGCAGGTGGAAGACTGGGTGTCGGTTGGCCGCAAGCTGGAGGTCAAAAGCGTGGTACTGGATATCCAGGGCCGACCGCAGGCCGGCAAGTTGGTGACTTTGCGCCAGCAGCGCCAGCAGTATTTGTCCAGCCGCAAGCGCCTGGTGGGCGGCTTCTATGCCTGGGAGCACGAACTGCAACGGCAGGAAGCACGCCCGCTGTGTCAGGGGCGTACCGATAGCCAGGGGCTGCTGAGCTGCGAGCTGGAGGCAGACGAAGAAGGCAGCCTGGAAGTGGTTGCCGAAGTGGCCGACGAGCAGGGTAACCGCGTGACGGCCAGCCAGTATGTCTGGATCAGCGGGCAGGACGAAGTCTGGTTCGAGGTTGAGGATAACGACCGTATCGACATCTTGCCGGAGCATCCTAGCTACAACCCCGGGGAAATCGCCCGTTTCCAGGTACGCATGCCGTTCCGCAAGGCTACCGCCTGGGTGGCAATCGAGCGCGAAGGCATTGTGGAGACCCGCGTGCTGGAGCTCAGCGGCAAGCAGCCGGTAATCGAACTGGAGGTCAAGCCGGAGTGGGGGCCGAACGTCTACGTCTCGGTGCTGGCCGTGCGTGGTCGCATCCGCGAGGTGCCGTGGTACTCCTTCTTTACCTGGGGTTGGAAGACCCCACAGGAGTGGTGGGGAGCCTTCTGGAACGATGGTGGCGATTACACGCCGCCGTCCAGCATGGTTGACCTGTCGCGCCCGGCGTTCAAATACGGTGTGGCCGAAATCCGGGTAGGAGATCGCGCGCGCCGGCTACAGGTCACGCTGACGCCGCAGCGCAAGCAATACCACATCCGTGAGCAGGCGCTGGTGCATGTCCAGGTACGCATGCCGGATGGCAAGCCGGCACCGGCTGGCACCGAGCTGGCGTTTGCTGCCGTGGACGATGCCCTGCTGCGGCTCCAGCCCAATGACAGCTGGAAACTGATGGAAGCCATGTACCAGCGCCACAGCTACGATGTGGAAACAGCGACCGCGCAGCTGGAGGTGGTCGGCAAGCGGCATTATGGCCGCAAGGCCCTACCGCCAGGCGGCGGTGGCGGCAAGGCGCCCACCCGCGAGCTGCTGGATACCTTGTTGCTGTGGCAGCCTGCCGTGGTGCTGGATGCCAACGGCGCGGCCAACATCCGCGTGCCGCTGAACGATGCCCTGAGCCGCTTCCGGATGGTGGCGGTGGCGGATGTCGGCAGGGATTACTTTGGCACCGGCGAAGCCGAAATCAACGTGGTGCAGGATGTACAGATCAGCAATGGCCTGCCGCCGCTGGTACGCGAGGGAGACGAATTGGCCGCCACGGTAACCGTACGCAATGGCAGTGAACGTGCCATGACCCTGGATGTCGGTGCCGTCTGGGGGGCAGGCAAGCTGCCGCCGCAGCGCATCAGCCTGCCGGCCGGCGAGGCACGGGAAGTCAGCTGGCCATTCACCGTACCGCAGAATGTCAGCAGCCTTGATTGGCGCATCCAGGCGCAGGAAGTCAACGGCAAGGCCGGGGATGCGCTGCAGTTCCAGCAGCAGGTGGCGCCAGCGGTGGCAAGCACCGTGATGCAGGCCACGCTACTGCGGCTGGATGGCGCGCGCAGCGTGCCGGTAGCCATGCCGCCAGGCAGCCTGCCGGGCAAGGGCGGGGTGCGTGTCAGCGTGCAGAGCCGCTTGGGTAACAGCCTGCCGGCAGTGCAGCGCTGGTTCGAGGATTACCCGTTTGCCTGCCTGGAGCAGCGGACTTCCAAATCTATCGGCATGGATAGTGATGCCCTGTGGAGCCGGACCATGGCAGAGCTGCCGATGTATCTGGATAGCGATGGTCTGGCGGACTACTTCCCCTTGCGCGAGGGGAGTGCTTACAAGGGTAGCGATGTACTGACCAGCTATTTGCTGCAAGTCAGCCACGATGCCGGGCGGAGTATTCCGGAGGGGCCGCGCCAGCGCATGCTGGATGGTCTGGCGGCCTTCGTCGAGGGGCGCATCAAGCGCGAATCCTGGTACTCCCGAGAGGATAAGGATGCACGTCGGCTGTCCGCCATGCTGGCGCTGGCGCGCCATGGCCGCTTTCAGCCGGCGATGCTGGATGTGCTGGTGCTACAGCCGCAGCGCTGGAGCACTGCCATGCAGATCGACTGGCTGGACCTGCTGCAGCGTGAGCCGGCGATTCCGGCGCAAGCGCAGCGCCTGGCGCAGGTTAGCCAGATACTGCGCAGCAAGCTGAGTTACCAGGGTACAAGGCTGGTGTTCAGCAGCGAGGCGGAAGACGGGGCCTGGTGGCTGATGGGCAGCGCCAACCTCAATGCCGCCCGCCTGCTGCTGGTGGCCAGCAGGCTGCCGGACTGGCAGCCAGATGTGCCGCGCTTGTTGACCGGCTTGCTGGCTCGGCAAGAGTACGGCCACTGGGGGACGACGACGGCCAACCTGTGGGGGCTGCTGGCGGTAGGGCAGTTCTCGCGCCAGTTTGAAAACGTCGCGGTAACAGGCAGTAGCCGTGCGGAGCTGGCTGGCAGGCAGCAGCTAGCCTCGCCACAGGACAGCGCCGTGAGCATGCCGCTACTGCCATGGCCAGCAGGGGGGAAAGGTGTGCTGCAGCTGGCGCATCAGGGCAGTGGCGCGCCGTGGGCCACGGTGTCGGTGGAGGCGGCGGTGAAGTTCAGCGGGCAGCGTTATGCCGGCTACCGGGTAAAAAAAACGCTGACCCCGGTGCGGCAGCAGCAGGCCGGCGAGTACCGTGTCGGCGATGTTCTGAAAGTCACGCTGGACATCGATGCCCAGTCCGATATGGGCTGGGTGGTGGTGGACGATCCGATTCCGGGGGGCGCCACCATTCTGGGCAGCGGCCTGGGTAATGACTCCGCCATCGCCGTGGCGCAGGCCGGCGAGCGCGACGACAGCTGGCCGGCATTTGTCGAGCGCCGCCATGCCGGCTACCGTGCCTACTATCGCTACTTGTGGCGTGGCAGCTCGCGGGTGGAGTACACCGTGCGCCTGAATACGGCTGGCTTGTTCCAGCTGCCAGCCACCCGGGTGGAGGCGATGTATGCTCCGGGGGTGTTCGGGTTGCTGGCCAATGCGCCGTTCCGGGTGCAGCGTGCGCAGTAAGGGCTATGCGCTAGCGTGGCTGCTGGCGTGGAGCGTGCTGCCGGCATGGGCTGCGCCACGCTTTGCCGAGGTGAAGGCGGCGTGGCGGCCATCGGCTGTCTTGCTGCTGGACCGCCACGGGGCGCCACTGCAGCAGTTGCGGGTAGACAAGCGGGCGTTGCGTCTTGACTGGGTGCGCCTGGAAGACACCTCGCCGGCACTGCGTTATGCCCTGCTGCTGTCGGAAGACCGCCGCTTTTATGAGCACAGCGGCGTGGATTGGTCTGGCGTTGCCGCCGCAGCCTGGGGCAATTTGTGGCACAGCCGCACTCGCGGCGCTTCCACCCTGACCATGCAGCTGGCTGGCCTGTTGGACCAGGATTTGCGCGCCAGCGCCAGTGGCCGCAGCCTGTGGCAGAAGCTGGGGCAGGGCTGGTCGGCCCGGGCGCTGGAGCAGGAGTGGCGCAAGGACGAGATACTGGAGGCCTATCTCAACCTGGTGAGCTTCCGTGGGGAACAGGTTGGCTTGGCCGCGGTGTCGCAGAGTCTGTTCGGCAAATTGCCCGCCGGGCTGAACCGGGTGGAGTCGGCCATTATCGTGGCGCTCTTGCGCGGGCCGAATGCCAGTGCCGAGCGCGTGGCAGCCCGTGCCTGCGGCATCCTGCAAACCATGGATAGCGAGGCGGCGCGCAAGCATTTGCCGCGATCGTCAGAAGCCGAGCGGCAACGGCAATGCGCGCGCGCCGCCATCCTGACACAGCAGGCGCTGCACGCGCGGGCGCCTGCCTCCCTATGGCAGTGGCAACTGGCGCCGCATTTTGGCTACAAGCTGCAGCAGCAGCTGCACCTGCCGGCAGGTATCCGCATCGCCACCACGCTGGATGCTGGCCTACAGCGCTACGCCGCAGCAGTATTGCAGCGGCACTTGCGTGCGCTGGCGCAGCGCAATGTCCAGGATGGCGCAGTGGTGGTGCTGGACAATGTCAGCGGCGATATCCTGGCCTGGGTAGGTTCCAGCGGCGGCCTGTCCGCTGCGGCCAACGTGGATGGCGTGACGGCGTTGCGCCAGGCCGGTTCCACGCTCAAGCCGTTTCTCTATCAGCTGGCGCTGGAACGGCGCTATCTCACTGCCGCTTCGCTGCTGGACGACAGCCCGCTGGACCTGCAGACCGCAGCCGGCCTGTATGCCCCGCGCAATTACGCGCGGGACTTCAAGGGGCCGGTTTCGGTGCGCACAGCCCTGGCCTCTTCCCTGAATGTGCCGGCGGTACGGACCATTACCATGGTCGGGCCGGATGCATTGCGCGACCGCTTGTTTGCGCTAGGCCTGCGCTCGCTAGTAAATGATGGTGATTACTACGGCTACAGCCTGGCGCTGGGGGCGGCGGATATCCGCCTCATTGACCTGGCCAATGCCTACCGCACGCTGGCGCGCGGCGGCATGTTCAGCCCCCCGCGCTGGACACTGACCGCAGCAAAGCCCACCGGCCGGCAACTGTTGGCCGCAGATAGCAGTTTCATCATTGCCGACATCCTGTCCGACCGCACCGCGCGTGCGCGTACATTCGGTCTGGAAAGCGTGCTGTCCACCCGCTACTGGAGTGCGGTGAAAACCGGCACCAGCAAGGATATGCGCGACAACTGGACCGTCGGCTTCTCCCGCCAGTACACCGTGGCTGTGTGGGTGGGCAATGCCAATGGGGAACCGATGTGGGATGTGTCCGGCATGCATGGCGCGGCGCCGGTGTGGCAAAGTGTGCTGGATTATCTGCAGCGCGGACAGCCATCACGGCCGCCATTGGCCCCGGCTGGCGTGCGCCGGCAGCTGGTGCGTTACCAGGGTGATATCGAAGCCACGCGGCAGGAGTATTTCCTGGCCGGTACTGAACGCGCGTTGATCATGCCGCAACTGCCTGGCGGGCAGGAGACGCCCGGCATCGTATCGCCGTTGACCGGCAGCATCTACGCGGTGGATCCGGATATCCCGCCAGCCAACCAGCGTTTGCTGCTGCGTGCGCGCGGCGTTAGCGGGGCGCAGTGGTGGCTGGATGGCCGTCGCATTGCCCGTGGTAACAGTGCCCCATGGTTCCCGTGGCCGGGGCGGCACCAGCTGGAGCTGCGTGACGGCGGTGGCAAGTTGGTGGAGCGGGTCAGTTTCGAGGTGCGGGGCGCGGTGGCGAAACCGGGCTCGCCGCGTCCGGCCAGCCCGCGCTAGCCGGAACAACCATGGAAGCGGACATGCCTCGCTCCGGCCTCTCGTATTAGCTGCCTGCGGCCAACTTTTTCGCCGCCTCGGCCAGGCGTTTGCCCTGGGCGATGGCCAGTTTCTTTTCGTCTTCGCTGATCGGTGCATGCTGGCTGCCGGCCACGTGGCTGGGGCCATAGGGTGTGCCACCTGTCGTGGTGTGGCTGACTGCCGGCTCGGTGAACGGCAGGCCCATGAGCAGCATGCCGTGGTGCAGCAGCGGAATCATCATCGACAGCAGGGTGGACTCCTGGCCGCCGTGCTGGGTGCTGCTGCTGGTGAACACGCAGGCCGGCTTGCCGGCCAGGGTGCCCTGCATCCATTCCGGCGCGGTGCCGTCCAGAAAGTATTTCATGGCGGCGGCCATATTGCCGAAGCGGGTAGGGCTGCCCAGTGCCAGGCCGATGCATTCGGCCAGATCCTGCTTTTCCACGTAGGGCGCGCCGCTGTCCGGCACCGCCGGCGCGGTGGCCTCGCATACGGTGGATACCTTGGGCACGGTGCGCAGGCGGGCGCGGCAGCCTGCCACACTGTCGATGCCACGGGCGATCAGCCTCGCCAGTTCGCGGGTGGCGCCGTGCTGGCTGTAATAGAGCACCAGAATATCCTGCATGACCAGTCCTATCGGTTAACATTGGCAACCCGCATTTTACCGGCTTGCCATTACCGTGTCCTTTTCCCTCTCCGCCTTGTTCGGCTTTGCCGATTTCATCCGCCAGCGCCTGGCGCAGCAACGCGTGTTGCAGGTGGCGGGCAGCCTGACTTTCACCACCCTGCTGGCGCTGGTGCCGTTGTTTACCATCGCGCTGACGGTGATGTCGGCGTTTCCGGTGTTTTCGGACTACAGCACCCGCTTCAAGGTAATGCTGCTGTCCACGCTGGTGCCGGAGTTCGCCGGCAAGGTGATTACCGTCTACATGCGCCAGTTTGCCGACAATGCCGAGCGCCTCACCGCTGCCGGCATCGTGATGCTGGGGGTAACCTCGCTGATGCTGATGGCCACCATCGAGCGCACTTTCAACAGCATCTGGGGCGTGCGCCGCGCCCGGCCGTGGCTGCAGCAGAGCATGGTGTACTGGACGGTGCTGACGCTGGGGCCGCTGGTGCTGGGCGGGGGGCTGCTGGGCTGGCGGCTGCTGTTCAAGCTCACCCATATCGAGCGGGTGTCGCCGTTGCTGGACGAAGCCCTGCAGGCCTCCGGCAGCATCGCGCTGACCATGCTGGTGCTGGCGCTGCTGTTCCGTATCGTGCCCAACCGTTATGTGCCGCTGAAACACGCCATGCTCGGCGGGCTGGTGACGGCCATGCTGCTGGAAGGCACCAAGCTGGTGTTCGGTTTCTATATCGGCGAGGTGGCCAACTACCAGCTGGTGTATGGCGCCTTCGCCAGCTTGCCCATCCTGCTGCTGTGGCTGTTCTGCCTGTGGCTGGTGGTGCTGATGGGCGCGGTGCTCACCGCCTCGTTCTCCTACTGGGAGGGCCTGGCCTGGCGCCGCCGCCACGAGCCGCGTCGCCGCTTTCTGGATGCGGTGGAAGCACTGGTGATGCTGGACCGCGCGCAGGATGACGGCCGCGCATTGCGGCCGGAGGAACTGCGCCGCGAAGTGAAGGTGGGCTACGACGAGCTGGGCAGCGTGCTCGACAAGCTGGCGCTGGCCGGCTACGTGCAGAAAGGCGGCAACGATGGCTGGGTGCTGCTCAAGCGCGCCGACAATATCCCGCTGGCCGACGTGTTCCGGCTGTTTGTCTACCGTCCGGAAAGCAGCGTTGGCGACGATGATATCGCCGCCGGGGTGGAGCAGCTGCTGCGGCCAACCATGGCCGAGCTGGCTCAGGTCAGCGTGGCGGAGTTCGCCCGCCGGGTGGGGCGGAAGTAGTCGGCATTGGCGTAGAAGGCGGCATCCTGCTGCGGCCACCAGCCGGGGATGCCCAGCAACGGTAGCGGCAGCAGCTCGCGCGGGCGGGCGAGCCAGCCGTCATCGGCCAGCAGCACCGCCAGGCGGGCATCCACTGCCTGCTGGCGCTGCCAGTAATCCAGAGCAAAGAAATGCTCGTCCACCGGCAGCAGCAGCGCCTTGCCGCACCAGCCGATGTGCATTGCCAGCCCCTGCTCGAACAGCGCATGCCCCAGCACATGGCTGTCGATGCGTTGCCCCCAGTCCGCGGCGCGGCTGACAAACAATGCCTGCCAGTCCATGGCGCGCAGCGTGTCGGCCAGCGCGTTATCACTCACCGGGATAATCACCCCGCACTCATCCAGCAGCGTGGCGGCATCGCGGAACGGCCCGCGGCCAACCTCGCCGCGCTCGATGGCGCGCACATGGCGCGCGTTCAGCGCCAGCTTGCTCTGTGGCCACGACAACCAGCTCAGCGCGCCAAACCAGTCATGCCAGTTCTGCGTGCGGGTGGGGACTTCGCCGCTGCTGCCGATGTGCATCTCGTAGTACAGCTCGGGCTCCAGGTCGCAGGCAAAGCGCAGCCCGGGCGGCAAGGGTTGGCCGCATGCGCGGGCATGCGCCAGCAGCGCATCGAACTCGGCCTGCCCCGGCCAGCCGGCAAACTGCACGGCCTCGCGCCACGGCGCCAGGCTGCGATACAGCGGGTGCGATGGCCAGCTGGCAAATACGGAGGGCAGGCAGCCCTGGGCAACCATGCGCATTATTGGGCCTGGCTGCTGGCCTGCTGCTGCGCTGGTGCGCCAGCCTGCGGCTTGGCGGTGAAGTGGTTGATCGCGGTGGCCAGCACCACGCCCAGCACGGCGAGGATGGCGAGGCGTTGCAGCAGGTTCAGTTTCATGGGGCTTCCGACAGTAAAAACGCCGCCGGATGAGCCGGGCGGCGTGAGCGTTGGGTTGGCGTCCCCAGCAGGAATCGAACCTGCAACTAGCCCTTAGGAGGGGCTTGTTATATCCATTTAACTATGGAGACGAAACCAGAAAATCAGGCGTTGCGCGCTACCGACAGGGTGGCGATTTCCACTAGCGCCTGCTTGTATTCGCCTTCCGGCAGCGGTGCCAGTGCGGCTACCGCGGCGGCGGCGGCCTTTTCGGCCTCGCTGCGGGCGTAGTCCAGCGCGCCGCAGGATTGTACCGCAGACAGCACTTCGTCGAAACGGTCGCGGCTGGCGGCTTCCAGCGATTCGCGCACCACGGCGGCAGCGTCTGTCGGGCCCTGGCGCATGGTGTAGATCAGTGGCAGCGTCGGCTTGCCCTCGGCCAGGTCGTCGCCCAGGCTCTTGCCGATGGTTGCGGCATCACCGCTGTAGTCCAGCACGTCGTCAATGATCTGGAACGCGGTGCCCAGGTGCATGCCGTAGTCGGAAAGCGCCTGTTCCTGCTCCGGCGTGGCGCCGGCGATGATGGCGCCCACGCGGGTGGCGGCCTCGAACAGCTTGGCGGTCTTGTACTGGATCACCTGCAGGTACTGCTCTTCGGTCACGTCCACGTTACCGATGTTCAGCAGCTGCAGCACCTCGCCTTCGGCGATGATGTTGGTGGCGGTGGCCATCACTTCCAGGATGCGCATGCTGCCGCTCTCCACCATCATCTGGAAGGCGCGGGTGTACAGGAAGTCGCCCACCAGTACGCTGGCGGCATTGCCGAACATGGCATTGGCAGTCTGGCGGCCGCGGCGCATGTCGGATTCATCCACCACGTCGTCGTGCAGCAGGGTGGCGGTATGGATGAACTCGATCATTGCGGCCAGGCTATGCAGATGCGGGCCCTGGTAGTGCAGCGCGCGGCCGGCCATCAGGGTCAGCACCGGGCGCAACCGCTTGCCGCCGGCAGAAATGATGTATTCGGCCACCTGGCGAATCAGCACCACATCGGAATAGAGGCGGGTACGAATGGCCTGATCGACAGCTTGCATGTCGTCGGCAATCAGGGTTCTGAACAGCGGAGTGTTGGACATCGCGGCCGGTTTCTTCGCAAAGGGTTGGGCTGGAAAATCGCGCGATGTTAGCAGAGATGGGGCCTTTCCCGCCACGGTTGGCCGCAATCCGGTGCCTGTGGCAAGCAAAAAGTTGACGACATTCAGAGACTTGCGTATAGTCGCGTGTTCCTTGCGCACATGGCGTACAGGAACGAACATTTAGGAGCTATACGAATGTATGCGGTCGTAAAAACTGGCGGCAAACAGTACAAAGTTGCCGTTGGCGAAAAACTCAAAGTAGAACAGATACCTGCAGACGTCGACAGCCAAATCGTACTGGAAGAAGTGCTGATGGTGGTTGAAGGTGATCAGGTTACCGTTGGTACCCCGGTTGTGGCCGGTGCCAAGATCCAGGCTACCGTTGTGTCGCACGGTCGTGGCGAGAAGGTACGCATCTTCAAGATGCGTCGCCGTAAGCACTACCAGAAGCGTCAAGGTCACCGTCAGAACTACACCGAAATCCGCATCGACGCGATTTCCAAGTAAGGATAAACAGACATGGCACACAAGAAAGCAGGCGGTAGCTCCCGCAACGGCCGTGACTCCGAAGCCAAACGCCTGGGCGTAAAAGCCTACGGTGGCGAGCTGATTCCGGCAGGTTCCATCATCGTTCGTCAGCGCGGCACCAAGTTCCACGCTGGTGAAAATGTTGGCATGGGCAAAGACCACACCCTGTTCGCCAAGGTGGACGGCTACGTTGAATTCGTTGTTAAAGGCGCATTCAACCGCAAGACCGTTACCGTGGTACCGTACACCGGTGTAGACGCTGAGTAATCTCGCGTTCCCGTCAAAAAGCCCTATCCTGCGATAGGGCTTTTTTGTTTCCCCGCACAAGAGGCGTGAGGCGCAAGCGGCTGCGGCCAAGGTGGCAGCCGGGCTGGGCGGCTGTTTGCGCCTGACTCCTCGAACTGGAGGTAGTAACACATGAAATTCATCGACGAAGCCCGCATCGAAGTGCGCGGCGGCAAGGGCGGCAATGGCTGCGCCAGCTTCCGCCGCGAAAAATTCGTGCCGCGTGGCGGCCCGGACGGTGGTGACGGCGGTCGTGGCGGCAGCGTGATCGCCATTGCCGACGAAAACATCAACACTCTGGTGGAATACCGCTTCGTGAAGAAGTACCTGGGTGGCAACGGCGAGAACGGCCGTGGTGCCGATTGCTACGGCAAGGGCTCGGAGGACATCTACCTGCGCATGCCGGTAGGCACCCAGATCATCGACATCGACAGCGACGAAGTGCTGGCCGACCTCACCTTCAACGGTCAGGAAGTGATCCTGGCCAAGGGTGGCCGTGGCGGCATGGGCAACATCCACTTCAAGAGCTCGGTGAACCGCGCGCCGCGCCAGTTCACCCGTGGCGAGGAAGGCGAGATCCGCAACCTGCGCCTGGAGCTGAAAGTGCTGGCTGACGTGGGTCTCTTGGGCATGCCGAACGCCGGCAAGTCCACCTTCATCCGCGCGGTATCCGCCGCCAAGCCGAAAGTGGCCGATTACCCGTTCACCACCCTGCATCCCAACCTGGGTGTGGTGCGCATGGATGACACCTCCAGCTTCGTGATCGCCGATATTCCCGGCCTGATCGAAGGCGCGGCGGAAGGCGCCGGCCTCGGCCACCGCTTCCTCAAGCACCTGCAGCGTACCGGTATCCTGCTGCACCTGGTGGACCTGGCGCCGTTCGACCCGGATACCGACCCGGTGCAGGAAGCACGCGCCATCGTCGAAGAGCTGAAGAAGTACGACGAAGAGCTGCACAACAAGCCGCGCTGGCTGGTGCTGAACAAGGTGGACATGCTGGACGAGTCCGAGCGCGAAGAGAAGGTGAAAGCGTTCCTGGACGCCTACGAATGGCCGCAAGCCAAGCCGGACGACCGCTTCGGCTTCGACATGAACGCCCCGCGCTACTTCGTGATCTCCGGCCTGACCGGCGAAGGCACCCGCGACCTGGTATTCGCCATGAACGAATACATCAAGGTGCTGCGCGAAGCCGCCCGCAAGGCGCGCCAGGAGGCGGAAGAAGCCGAGCGCGCGCTCAAGCTGGCCAAGGCCGCCGCCGCGGTGATCCAGCCGGTTGCTGCCGGCGACGATGCCGCTCCGGCCGCCGAGTAAGCTACCTTTGGGGTTGTCGGCTACGCCCCAAACGCCTACACTTGGGGCCTAAGTCGGGATGCGCTGACCTGTTTGCAGTGCGTTGAAGATTGATCTTCACCTGGCTTACCCATTCGAACGGGCTGCAGATTGCAGCCCGTTTTCACGTCTGGAGGCTAGGTATGCACCTCTTCTACATTGATGAATCGGGTTCGGTTGCCGATCCGAATCAACAGTATTTTGTGCTTGCCGGTGTCGCCGTGTTTGAACGGAAAACACACTGGGTTGAGCAGCCGCTGAACAGCATTGCCGCTCGCTTCAATCCGCAAGATCCCTGGTCCATCGAGCTGCACGGCTCGCCGATGCGTTCCGGCCGTGAAGGCTGGAAGGCCTTTGCCCTGGCAGATCGACTGGCTGCCATGGATGATGTGCTCAAGGATGGTGTGCTGGCGCATTACCCCAAGGGGCTCACCTTGTTTGGTGCGGTGATCAAGAAGAGTAGTGTCGCAGGGCAGGACCCGGTCGAACTGGCATTCGAGCAACTTTCCAATCGCTTCGATCTGTTTCTGAAACGCTTGCATCACAAGCATAACGATACCCAGCGCGGCATCATGCTGTTGGATAAGTCTTCGACTGAGCAGCGCATCCAGCAACTGGCTCGCGAGTTCAAATATGTTGGCGGCCAGTGGGGGCAGACCAAGAACTATGCAGAAGTGCCGGTATTTCTGGACTCCAAGGCCACGCGCCTGATACAGCTGGCGGACATGGTGGCGTTTGCCCTGTTCCGGCATTTTGAACATAACGATTCACGCTGGTTTTCATTGATTCAGCAGTGTTTTGATAGCGAGGGCGGTGTGCAACATGGTTTGTATATCAAGCAATAGCCTGCGGCCAACCCTGCCGCGTGTGGCCTGTCATTGACTAGCCAGCGCTGCAAACCAGACAATCCGGTCTTTGCAGACCGGATTGTTTGCTTTTGAACTCCCTAGCCGAATTCTTTCGCCCCGACATCGCGCCGGACACGCTGCCGCAGCTGAATAAGCTGACGGCAGCCTGGCCGTACCTGGCGGTGTTCGTCACCCTGTTTCGCGGTGGCGAGGAAGAGGTGCTGATGCGCCTCCTGGTGCTGCGCGAGCTGGGCGGCCGCGCCGACGCGCCGTACTGGACGCCGCAGGAAATCGCGCAGCGTTTCGCCTACCTCAACGACACCAAGCTGAATACCATTCTCGGCCGCCTGCGCGAAGGCGATCTGCTGGTCTACGACAGCGACAGCGGCCGCTACGCGCTGAGCGAAGGCGCCCGCGTGGCGCTGTCGGCACTGGCCACGCTGCTGGATTTCGCCGGTGACGACGTGGAGCTGGGCTACCTTACCAGCCAGGTGGCCGCCGGCCAGGCGGTGGGGCAGGTGTCGGAAGAGGCGATGCAGCACCTGCTGGCACGCCTTACCGAGCTGCACGACGAATTCGCCGACGCGCTGGAATCGCAGTCGGAGTTCCGCATCCGCGCTGCCCAGCACCGGCTGGAGTCGGTGTGGCGCTGGGTGCAGAAATCCACCGACGTGGTACGCAGCCTCACCCAGGATGAGCGCCTGACGCTGACCACGCTCACCCAGGCGCAGGCTATTGCGCTGGCGCAGAGCCGCATGCTGGCGCTGGCCGGTACCTTCGAACGCCGGCTGGCACAGTTGGCCGCACAGCGCGTGCACCTGGGCAACTCCGGGCTTACCTCCACCGACATTGCCGACTTCCTGCGCCGCCAGGGCAGCGCCTGGCTGTCCAGCCTCGCCAATGGCCCGCTGGCGCTGGGGGTGGAGCCGGCCTTCCTGTCCACGCCGGAGCTGGGCGACGTGGCCGAGTTCGAGCTGCTGGGCCGCGAGCGCGCCCGTGCCGAGGACAGCACGCTGCCCGAGGCCGCCAGCGCCGAAGCCGCCGATGCGCCGGAAGTGGAGCGCCTGCTGGAAGCGGAAACGCTGTACGACAGCCTGCTGGAGATGGGGCTGCAGCTGGGGCCGGACAACGACGGCTTCCCTATCGCCAATGCCGTATTGGCCGACAGCTACAACGAAACCGCCTACCGCCTGTCGCTGCTGTCGCTGCTGGGCGACCCGGAAACCAGCAACGACGCCAGCGTGGTTGCCGCGCTGGCACGGCTGCCCTACCAGCTGGCGGGCGGCGACGACATTCTTCATCTCGATCACCCGGAAGTCGCCACCCTGTCGGATGCGCGGCTTCTGGCCAACAAGGCCGGATAATGGACCAAGCCGTAGCCACACTTACCGCGCGCCTGCTGGCGCACCGCGTGCTGCCGCGCACCGACCCGCTGGCGCGCCGCGCGCTGCTGGATGAAAACTTCCGCCACGATCTGGACCAGCAACTGGCCGCCGTCGGCCTGCAGCTGCTGGAGAACCCCTACGCCGAACACATCGCCGTGGCCCTGCTGCCGGCAATGACCGAGCCGGTATTCGGCAGCGGCGAAGCCTGGCTCAACAACAACCTCGGCCTGCCGCGCGACGGCGTGGCGCTGCTGGTGATCGTATGGGCGCTGATCATCCTGCCCAAGCGCGAGCGGCAGCTGGCGCGGGTGGAAGCCGGGCGCGAGAACCAGAGCGACATGTTTGGCGAGCAGAAACCGCTGCCCACCGGCGACAGCGTGTCGGTGGGCATCTCCGAGGATGCGCTGTACGCCGACTTCGGCAAGCAGCTGGGCGGGCGTACCCGCTTCAACGCCAACCTGGGCCGGCTGGTGAACCTGGGCTTCCTGCAGCGGCGCAACCGCTGGCTGGTGGAAGGCCCGATGCTGGACCTGATGATCGACTACAGCCAACTGGCGCCGCGCATCATCGAAGGCGCGCTGGCCGAGGTACTGGGCCGCCGCAGCCAGCTGTCGCAGGTGCTGGACGCGGCAACGTTGGCCGCAGCCGAAGCCGGCGAGCAAGTAGAAGCACAAACCGAGCAACACACCGGAGAGGACGCCTGATGTTCCAGATGCAATCTATCGAAATGGTGCACTGGGATTTCTGGCAGCGCCTGTCCGTGCCGCTGGATGCGCAGATCGTCACCATCATCGGCCCCAACGGCTCCGGCAAGACCACGCTCTTGGATGCGCTGCGCACCCTGCTGGCCATCAAGTGTTCCGGCAAGCGCGACTACAAGCGCTACGTGCGCAACAACCGCGAGCCATTCGCCTACCTGCGCGGCGTGGTGGACAACCCGCGCCGCCTGTCCGGGCTGTACCCCACGCCGTTCTTCCCGCTCACCAGCGAGCAGGTCACCCTGCTGTGCCGCATCAAGAAGCAGGGCGGCGACTGGGTACGCCACTACGCCATCGCCGAAGGCGACGTGGCGCTGGACGTGGCGCTGGCGGACGAGGCGCTGCAGTGGCTGGGGGTGAACGAATACAAGCGCCGGCTGGAAGCCGCCGGCCTTACCGCCGCAGTGGGCGAGGTGCTGGCGCTGGAGCAGGGCGATACCGACAAGCTCACCGAATACAGCCCGCGCCAGCTGCTGGACCTGGTGTTCCAGGTGTTTGGCGACAAGGATGTGCTGGCCAACTACCAGCGCGCCCGCGATGAACAGAAGGCCGCCGAGGCCGAACTGTCGGCGCTGGTGCGCCAGCAGGAGGCGCTGGACACCCGCGTCGAGGCAATGCGCACGCGCGCCGGCCGCTACCTGGAATGGCAGGGCATCCAGAAACGCGCCGCGCGGCTGCGCGACGAGGTGCTGCCGGTACTGGGGCTGCTGGATGGCCGTGTGAGCGTGGGCAAGGGTTGGCAGGACTACCGCCGCGCCCAGCACGGCTTCCACGACATGCTGCGCCAGCGCCGCGACACGCTGGCGCTGGTGAGCACGCTGCGCGACGCCGAGAGCGCAGCACAGGCGGCACGCGATGCTGCCGAGACGGTGCGCGTTGAGGCGCAGACCGCCTTCATGCAGGCGCGCGACGCCGAGCGCGACGTGGCCAGCCAGCTCAAGGAGCGCGACCGCCTGCAGGCGCTGTCCAGCCGCGAATACGGCGAGGACGCCATGGCGCTGTCGCACAAGCTGGCCGGCCTGCGCGACAACATCGACAAGCTCAAGGATGAACTCAAGGCGCACAAGCTGCAGCGCGACGGGCTGATGGGCGAGTTGGCCGCGCTGGAGGGCGGCAAGCAGCGCGCGCCGGAAGACGTGCGTGCCTTCCGTGCCGAGCTGGACGATGCAGGCATCGGCCACACCATGCTGGCCGACATCGTGGAAGTCACCGACAGCCGCTGGCAGGGCGCGGTGGAAGCGTTGCTCAAGCCCTACCGCCAGGTGGTGCTGCTGAGCGACCCGTCCGACCGCCGTGCTGCCTGGCAGCTGGGCGAGAAAATGCGCTACCGCCACTTCGTGGTGCCGGACACCGCCGCCGCGCCGCGTGCGCGCAGCGGCAGCCTGCTGGAAGTGGTGCGCTTTGCGGCCAACGCGCCGGAGTGGCTGCACTCGCAGCTCAATCGCGTCAGCCGCGTGGCGGACGTGAAGGAAGGCGCGCAGCAGGATGGCGACTGGATCACGCCGGAAGGCTACTTCCGCGAACGCCGCGGCGCGCGCCACATCGGCGTGCCAGCCTACGACTACGCCTTTGGCGAAGCGGCGCGCCAGGCGCGGCTGCAGGGGCTGCGCGACGAGCTGAAGGCGTTGAACGTGCGCGTGCTGCGCGATGAGGAACAACTGGTGGCCGCCAGCCGCGAGGCGGCACAACTGGCCGACTACCTGTCGGGCATGGATGCCATCCGCCTGCTGGACAGCCGCGCCGAGGAATTCGCTGCGCTGGCCGCACAGGCCGAATCGCTGAAACAGGCGGTGGCCGAGGCTGGCGAGCGGTTGGCCGCAAGCCAGGCCGAGCGCGACGCCGCCGAGCAGCGCTACAGCGATGCCCGCCTGGCGCACGACCGCGTGTGCCAGCGCGAGCAGGACAGCCTGAACAAGCTGGCCGCCGCCCGCAGCGAAGTAGAGCAGGCGCGCCGCAGTTTGCGCCGTGGTCTCGCCGAGCTGCGCGACTGCCGCGCCCACCTGCCGGCTGCCGCGCAGGACGAGGCCTACGTGGCGCAACTGGCCGACGAGTTTGAATCCGCCGCCGATGTGCGCCACGAGATTCACTACCTGGAAGAAAAACTGGCCAGCGGCGACTGGGAAACCGACGACGCGGTGCTGCAGCTGAAGGACAAGCTGCAGGAAGACCTGGCCAGCCTGACGCGCGATTGCCAGCGCCGCCAGGCCGAGGTGGAACGCGCCGCCGCGCTTACCCATGACGCGCGTGACGCCTACATCGGCAAGCTGCGCGCCACCGTGCGCGCTTATGCGGCCAACGTCAAACGCCTGGGCGAGCTGGCCGGCATCGGCGTGGAAGTGGAGCTGCCGCAGCTGTCCAACGACGATACCGTGCTGGCGCAGGCCGGGCTGGTGCTGAAGTTCAACTTCGACCAGAAGGGCATGATGGGCATGAACGACGGCGAGGCTTCCGGCGGCCAGCAGGTGATGAAGTCGCTGATCCTGCTGATCGGCCTGATGATGGACGAGGCCAACCCGTCCGGCTTCGTGTTCATCGACGAGCCGTTCGCGCACCTGGACATCTTCAACATCGACCGCGTGGCCGGCTTCCTCAAGGCCACCGAGGCGCAGTACCTGATCACCACGCCCAACACCCACAACATCAATATCTTCGCGCCCTCCGGCCTGACCTTGGCCACGCGCAAGAAGCGGCCGGGCGAGGTATGGGCACCGCCGATCCTGCAGACCCGCCGCCGGGTGGAAGCGGCATCGTAAGCCAGGCTGCAGGCGAAGTGCGCTGTTCGGGGGCTAGCGGACCCGGCGCAGCCGGGCCGCTCCGGACAAGTCTTTGCGTCGGCAGCCTTCCCGTTTACAAAGCAAGGCCCTTTCGCGCGGCGCAAGGGCCTTGCCAACACGCTCACGCCCCGGCCAGCCGGGGCGTTGTCGATTGCTGAGGATGGATAGGGGGTTTCTGAAGTGCTCTGGCATGGACTAGCTATGCATTTTTCATTACCATGCAGCGGTTTTGAAACCACTGATGACAAAATCATGAAAAAACTCGCTCTTGCAGTCGCCCTCTCTGCCGCACTCACTGGCCCGGTACATGCTTTTGGTCTGGATACCCTGCTGGGTGCCGGTGCCGACCTGGTAAAGTCCGCCACCCTGACCGATAGCGAAGTGCAGGCCATGGCTGCCGATTCCAGCAAGACGCTGGACAAGCAGAACAAGGTAGCGCCGGCTGGCAGTGCCTACGGCAAGCGCCTGGCCAAGATCGTGAAGGGCCTGAATAGCGAAGACGGTCTGAAGCTGAACTTCAAGGTGTACCAGAACCCGGAGGTGAACGCCTTCGCCATGGCCGATGGTACCGTGCGTGTGTACAGCGGCCTGCTGGACAAGATGACCGACGACGAAGTGCGCTACGTGATTGGTCATGAAATCGGCCACGTGAAGCTGGGCCACACCAAGAAAGCCATTCAGGTGGCCTACGCCGCATCCGCCGCGCGCAAGGCCGCAGCCGGTAGCGGCAATGCCGTAGCCGCCTCGCTGTCCGAATCCGAGCTGGGCGACCTGGCGGAGCAGATCGTGCACGCGCAGTTCTCGCAGTCGCAGGAAAGCGATGCCGATGGTTACTCGGTGGATTTCCTCAAGCGCCACAGCTACAGCCTGCAGGCGGCACCGTCGGCACTGCGCAAGCTGGCCGCTCTGTATGGCAACGAGCGCAGCATCATGTCCAGCCACCCGGCCCCGGGCGACCGCGCCGACAAGGTGGAAAAGCTGATCAACCAGTAATGCCCTACTTGCCCGTTGCCGGGCGATGTCAACGAAACCCCCTGCCTGGTGTGCAGGGGTTTTTTTCATTTGTTGGCAATAGTGCTTTTGTGCTGTCGCAACTTTCATGGTCATGCATGGTGCAGAACCGGCTTGCTGTCATTACACTTGGTGAAATTCCTAAAATGGATAAATCAGGGAGATCGCCATGAAACAACACCTACTGGCCGCCTTGGCCGGCTTTGCACTGCTGGCTCCGCTGGCACAAGCGGCAGACACGCTGGTGGATGCCGGCAACCCCAAGGCCTTGTATGAGCTGGCACGCGGTTTCGGCTCCGCCGAGCTTGGCACTTCGGAAAAGGGCAACCCGAAGATCAAGGGTCGCATGGAGGGCATGGGTTACACCATTTTCTTCCTGCAATGCGAGAACGGTAAAAAATGCCGCGATGTGCAATTCAGCGCCGGTTGGGAGGGGTATGACATCAATCAGGCCCAGATCAACGACTGGAACCGTCGCAAGAACTACAGCAAGGCCTATCTGGACGAGGTGAACGACCCGATCCTGGAAATGGACGTGGTGATGAACCCGGGCATCAGCACCGCGGCCTTTGAGCGGGCTTTCAATCTGTGGAAGCTGGCGCTGAAGGATTTCCGCAAGCAGGTACTGAAGGTAGAGGATTAAGCGAGCCGCGCAAACACAGGCCACCTTCGGGTGGCCTTGTCGTTTCTGCCGACAGGCTGGTGACATGGTGACAAAAGCAAGCAACTGCTCGACAATCCAGCATCCTGATCCGGAGTATGCAATATGCGCAAACTGACTTCACTGCTGGGCAATTCGCAGAAACTGGATGGCGGTGCCATGTTCGGCAATGCGCCGCGGGCGCTGTGGGAAGGCTGGCTGCCGCCGGACGAACAGCACCGTGTTGACCTGGCCTGCCGCTGCCTGCTGGTAGAGGAGGCCGATGGCCGCCGCATCCTGCTGGAAACCGGCATCGGCGCCTTTTTCGCCCCGAAGCTGCGCAGCCGCTACGGCGTGGTGGAAGAGCGTCATGTACTGCTGGAAGCGCTGGCGGAGCAGGGGCTGAGCGATGCCGATATCGACGTGGTGTTGCTGTCGCACCTGCATTTCGATCACGCCGGCGGCCTGCTGGCGCCGTGGGATGGCGGCCCGGCGCGGCTGCTGTTCCCCAATGCGCAATACGTGGTTGGCCGCGAGGCCTGGCAGCGGGCGCTGAACCCGCACCCGCGCGACAAGGCATCGTTCATTGCGGAGCTGATCGAACTGCTGGAGCACAGCGGCCGGCTGGTGCTGGTGGATGGCGAGCTGCCGCCGCCCTGCCTGCCGCAGGACTGGCGCTTCCATGTCTCCAATGGCCATACCCCGGGCATGCTGCTGGCGGAGATTCCTACCCTGCAGGGGCCGCTGGTGTTTGCCGCCGACCTGATCCCCGGTGTGCCATGGGTGCACGTGCCGATTACCATGGGTTACGACCGCTTTCCGGAGCTGCTGATTGACGAAAAGCAGCGACTGCTGCAGCAGTTGGCCGCACGTCATGGCCGGCTGTTCTTTACCCATGACCCGGCGGTGGCCTGTGCCGATGTGCTGTGGGATAGCGAGCGGCGGCGCTTTCATATTGCCGCGCCGCAAGCACAGCTGGTCGCCAGTGCCGGCTAGAGTGTGGTAAATGTTTAACATAATCGACGTTTAAAAAGCGTCGATTTCAGGCAGAATATTGTTATCACCGCCCGGTGGCGCAGTGCGCTCCCGGGCGGTTTTTCATTGTCGGTTTTGATATCCGAAAGCCTTGTCAGGCAAGGATGTATGACGTGGGGGCGCTTGTGCGCCCTGGCTGGCCCGCATGGCCGGCTGTCTATACAGCTTGTGGTTTTTCGCCTTTTCGTGTTTAAAAAAATGCTCGGCAAAATGAGGGCGCTGGCTATAATGGCCCCCAACAAAAAAGCCGGTGCTGGCCGGGCTTGCCGCGCTACGCCGAAAACATGATCGACACTACTCGGGATTCAAGGAGACGGAAGTAATGCTTGTCTGGTTTGTTGTGCTTTATCTGGCGGTAACCGTAGGCATTGGCCTGTATGCATCAACGCGTGTGCATAGCGCCAAGGATTTTGCGTCCGCAGGCGGCAGCATGCCGCTGCCGGTAGTGACCGCCATGGTGTTTGCTACCTGGTTCGGCTCCGAAGCCGTGCTGGGGATTCCGTCCACCTTCCTAGAAGAAGGCTTTGCCGGCATCGTCGAGGATCCGTTCGGCTCCTTCGGCTGTCTGATGCTGGTGGGCCTGCTGTTTGCCAAGCGCCTGTACCGCATGAACCTGCTCACCATCGGTGACTTCTTCCGCAACCGCTATGGCAATACCGTGGAAGCCATCACCAGCGTGGTGATCATCCTGTCCTACCTGGGCTGGATCGCGGCACAGATGACCGCGCTGGGCGTGGTATTCAACGTATTGTCCGAAGGCGCCATCACCACCACCCAGGGCACGCTGCTGGGCGCGGTGATCGTGCTGTTCTACACCCTGTGCGGCGGTATGTTGTCGGTGGCATTTACCGATTTCCTGCAGATGTCGGTAATTGTCGGCGGCCTGATCTACCTGGTGTATCTGGTGTCCGGCATGGCCGGCGGTTTTGACGTGGTGGTGGCCAAGGCCGCCAGCGAGAACAAGCTGTCGTTCATTCACGATACCAGCCCGAAAGGCATTGTCGCCTTCATCGGCGCCGCGCTGACCATGATGCTGGGTTCCATTCCGCAGCAGGACGTGTACCAGCGCGTGATGTCGGCCAAGAACGAGAAGGTGGCAGTACAAGGCTCCGTGCTGGGCGCCATCATGTACCTGACTTTCTGCATGCTGCCGATCTTCCTGATCAGCGCCGCTTCCATCATCGACGCGAAGATGGTGGCTACCCAGCTGGGCATCGATCCGCAGATGGTGCTGCCGCGCCTGATTCTGGACAAGACCCCGCTGTTCGCGCAGATCATGTTCTTTGGCGCGCTGCTGTCGGCCATCATGTCCACCGCCTCCGGCACGCTGATGGCACCGTCGGTGACCTTCGTGGAAAACGTGCTCAAGCATTTCGTTCCCAAGATGAGCGACCGCCAGTTCATCAAGGCCATGCGGGTGTCCATCGTGGTGGCCGCGGTATCCACCACCGCGTTTGCGCTGTACTCCGATGCCAGCATCTACGAGATGGTGGGTAACGCCTACAAGGTCACCCTGGTGGCGGCCGTGGTGCCGCTGTTTGCCGGCCTGTTCTGGAAGCGTGCCACTACCCAGGGCGCCCTGCTGGCCATGCTGCTGGGTGCCGGCAGCTGGATCATGCTGGAGATCGGCTATACCGACGATGCCTTCTGGCCGCCGCAACTGGCCGGCCTGCTGATGAGCGTGCTGGGCATGCTGATCGGTACCCTGGGGCCGCAACTGGTTGCCCATACCGAAGGCAGCCACAGCAAGGCGCAGACCCAGACCGCCTGATTTCCTGATCCGTCTGCTGCAACCGGGGCATATGCCCCGGTTTTTTCTTGTAGGGTGGGCAAAGCGTAGCGTGTCCACCATCGGCCAGCAGCGCTACCTTGCCGGTGGGCACGGCCCAAGGCCTTTGCCCTCCCTACGCTGGGCGCACCCCTGTAGCCCCTTTTTTATGGAACTGAACACACTGTTGCCGCTGGCAGGCTTGTAATCGGGGTTGGCCGCATGGCATGGTCGGGGGCATGACTGCCATTTCCCAACGTTCCCAACGTACCGCCTACCTGCTGCTGGCGCTGACTGCCTTGTTCTGGTCCGGCAATTTCGTGCTGGCGCGGGCCATGCATGCCAGCGTGGCGCCGCTGACTCTCTCTTTTGCCCGCTGGGGCATCGCGCTCCTGCTGCTACTGCCGTTTGGCGCGCTACCGGCCTGGCGTCAGCGTGCGCTATGGCTGCCGCACTGGCGGCGCCTGCTGTGCCTGGGGCTGCTGGGTGTCAGCGGCTTCAATTCACTGGTGTACTGGGGGCTGCAGTACACAGCCGCCACCAATGGCGTATTGCTCAACTCCTTCATTCCCATCCTGATCGTGCTGTTCGGCGCGCTGTTTTTCGGCATGCGCATCGGCGGGCGGCAGGTGCTGGCGGTGGCGGTATCGTTTGTCGGCGTGCTGCTGATCGTGGCGCATGGCGACTGGCAACGGCTGGCGGCGCTGGACATCAACCGTGGTGACGCGGTGCTGTTCCTGGCCATGGTGGCGTGGGCGTTGTACACCCTGCTGCTGAAAACACTGCCCGCCGAGCTGGACCGCATCGGCCTGCTTACCGTGCAGGTGGCCATCGGCCTGGCCGGCATCGCGCCGTTCTTTGCCGCGGAGCTGTACTCCGGGCGCAGCACGCCGCTGAATGCCGCCACGCTGGCTACCTTTGCCTATGTTGGCACCCTGCCATCGGTGGCCGCCTACTATTTCTACAATCTGGGTGTCAGCAGGGTGGGGGCGGCGCGTGCCGGCATGTTCATCCACCTGATGCCGATGTTTGGCGCGCTGCTGTCGATGCTGTTCCTCGGCGAGCAGCTGCATGGCTATCACCTGGCCGGTATCAGCCTGATTCTGGGCGGCGTGTTCCTGGCTACCCGCGCCCCGCAACATTGAAAGAGCACTGTCATGAGCCGTTTCTGGAGCCCCATCGTTCACGCGCTTACCCCCTATGTGCCGGGCGAGCAGCCGCGCATCACCCAGCTGGTGAAGCTCAACACCAACGAAAACCCCTATCCGCCATCGCCGAAGGTGCAGGCCGCCATTGCCGCGGCCAACGCTGACAGCCTGCGGCTGTACCCGGACCCTGAATCCACCGCGCTGCGCGCCAGCATTGCCGGCTACTACGGCGTGCAGGCGGAGCAGGTATTCGTCGGCAATGGCTCGGACGAAGTGCTGGCGCTGGTGTTCCAGGCGCTGCTGCAACACCAGGCGCCGCTGCTGTTCCCGGACATCAGCTACAGCTTCTACCCGGTGTACTGCAAGCTGTATGGCATCGATTACCGTACCGTGCCGCTGGATGATGACTTCGCCATCGACCCGGCGACATACCGCCAGCCCTGCGGCGGCATCATCTTCCCCAACCCCAACGCACCTACCGGCCGCCTGCTGGCGCGCGAGGCCATCGAGGCCATGCTGCAGCAGCATCCGGACACGGTGGTGGTGGTGGACGAGGCCTATGTGGACTTTGGCGGCGACAGCATGATCCCGCTGGTGAACCAGTACCCGAACCTGCTGGTGGTGCAGACGCTGAGCAAATCGCGCTCGCTGGCCGGGCTGCGCGTCGGCCTGGCGGTGGGCAATGCCGAGCTGATAGACGGCCTGAAGCGGGTGAAGAACAGCTTCAATTCCTACCCGCTGGACCGCCTGGCGCAAGCCGGCGCCCAGGCAGCGTTCGAGGACGAGGCCTACTTCCAGCAATGCCGCGAGCAGGTAATCGCCAGCCGCGAGGTGCTGGTGGCCGGCTTGCACGCGCTGGATTTTGCCGTGCTGCCGTCTGCGGCCAACTTCGTGTTCGCCCGCCACCCGGCTTACGACGCGGCAATGTTGGCCGCACGCCTGCGCGAGCGCGCCATCATCGTGCGCCACTTCAGGCAGCCGCGTATCGACCAGTTCCTGCGCATCAGCATCGGCACCGAGGCGGAATGCCAGCTGCTGCTGGCTGCGCTTACCGATATTTTTGCCTCTGGAGTCGAAGCATGAGCGAGCAGGACAAACAGGCGGGCTTGGCACGCCGCACCCAGGTGATGGGCGAGGCCTTCGCCAACCGCGCGATGAGCAATCTGGACGGGTTTTCGCGCCCGCTGCAGGACTGGCTGAACGAACACGCCTGGGGCAGCACCTGGCAGCGCGACGGCATCGACCTGAAAACCCGCAGCCTGCTGACCTGCGCCATGCTGGCAGCGCTGGGGCGCAGCAACGAGCTGAAAGGCCATGTGCGCGGCGCCATCAACAACGGCGCCAGTCTGGTGGAAATCCGCGAGACGCTGCTGCACTGCGCGGTATACGCCGGCGCACCGGCGGCGGTGGAAGCGTTCCGCGCCGCGCGCGAGGTGCTGGCAGAGCTGGGCCTGAGCCTGCCGGAGTAATGCCGCGCGCGACCTGCGGCCAACCCTGCTGTGCGCAGGGTTGAAATTCTGCCGCCATGCGCCAAACTGCCAGCTCTCTCCCTCACCTGAACAAAGGAATTCTCATGGCAAGCGTTACCCTGCGCGGCAATCCCGTAGAAGTCGCCGGCAATCTGCCGGCAGTTGGCAGCCAGGCGCCGGCCTTCAGCCTCACCTCCGGTGATCTGGCCGACATCGGTCTGACCGCTTTTGCCGGCAAGAAGAAGATCCTCAACATCTTCCCGTCGGTGGATACTCCGACCTGCGCCACTTCGGTACGCAAGTTCAACGCCCAGGCCGCCGGCCGTGACGGCGTGGTGGTGCTGTGCATCTCCGCCGACCTGCCGTTCGCGCAGAAGCGCTTCTGCGGCGCCGAAGGCATCGAGGGCGTGGTGAACCTGTCCACCTTCCGCAACCCGGGCTTTGCCGAAGCCTACGGCGTGAAGCTGGCTTCCGGCCCGCTGGCCGGCCTCACCGCGCGCGCGGTGGTGGTACTGGATGAAAACGACCAGGTGCTGCACAGCGAGCTGGTGGCCGAGATCGGCAGCGAGCCGAACTACGACGCCGCGCTGGCCGTGCTGTAAGCACTGCGCCATGCGGCCAAAGTTGGCCGCAAGCGTGATCAGGCAGGCTCCCTTCGGGGAGCCTGTTTTGTTTTTGGAGGGGGTGATGCCGTCTTGGTGGTCAAACCGCTATAAGCCATGCGGCCAACGTTGTGAGGCACCCAATTGCCCTACGGGGAGCGCCGGTCAAAATGGTGTTCGCCAGGTTTTAAGACGGCAGCTGAGCCGTTTGACGTTAGCAAACGGCGAATTGCCGGCGCCTGGCGAATGCCTTTTTGGCCGGGGTTTCGCGGACCATTAGGGCGAGCGGGGTCGCGAGGGGGCGGCGGCACGCCCCCTGGCCCGTGCGCCGGGCGGAACCGGCGACTTCAATCATCATCCGCGTAGCGGATTCCACTCCTGAGACAGCACAAGCAAAACAACGCGGTAAACGTTGGGCTTCGCTGCGCTCAACCGCAACCTACACGGCAGGCGGACACCATTGTGGCCGGACTACGGTTTGCGGCAGTAGGCGTTCACACCCCCTGCATGCGGAACCAGCCCAGGTCCTGGTTGAGCTGCTGCGAGGCGCTGGTGAGCTGCTGCATCGCCGGCGCCAGCTGCTGCATGCGCTGGAAAATATCGCTGGCCAGGCTGGATACCTGCTCGCCGTGATCCAGAATGCTCTGGCTGGCGCTGTTCTGCTGGCCACTGCTGGCGGCAACGTCCTGCAGTACGCGGTGAATGCCGGCCATGGCGGCGTCCACGCCCTGCAGTGCGGTGCTCAGTGCTTCCTGTGCGCGGGTGCTGTCGCTGCTGGCCTGGCTGGCGGTATCCATGGTGCCGGTCAGCGCGGCGGTGGCGCCCTCCACCCGCAGCAGGGTGTCGAAGATGCGGGCGGTGGCGTCGGCGGTGCGCTCCGACAGCTTGCGCACCTCGTCGGCCACCACGGCAAAGCCGCGTCCCTGCTCGCCGGCGCGGGCCGCCTCGATGGCCGCGTTCAGCGCCAGCAGATTGGTCTGCTCGGCCACGTCGCGGATCAGGGTGCTGATCTGGGCGATATCGCTGATCGAGGCTTTCAGCTGCTCGGTTTCCTTTACCGCGCCCAGAATGCGTTGCGACAGCGCCTGCAGCGTGCCGGCGGTGGTGTCGGCCAGCTGGCGGGCGTGGCTGGCCCTATCATTGGCCTGCTCGCTGTCGGCCAGTGCCAGCGCGATGGCGCGGTCGATATTGGCGGATACCCCGGCAATGGCCTGCGCCGACTGCCGGCTCTGCTCGCTCTGGCCGGCCTGTTGCTGGGTGATGCCGGTTACCTGGCTGGTGAGTGCCAGCACCTGGTGTGCTTCGCGCTCGCTGGCGGCGGCGGTACGGCTGACGCTGTGCAGCAGCTCGGCCAGCTTGTCGAGGAAGCGGTTGATGTGGCCGGCGGCCTGCGACAGCTCATCCTGGCCTTGCTGCGGCAGGCGGGCGGACAGGTCGCCTTCGCCCAGGCGGTCGGCGGCACGCTGCATGGCGGCAATCTGCTGTTTCAGGCGTCGCGCCAGCAGTACCTGCGACAGCACCACCACCACGCTGGCCAGCAGCAGTGGCCCCAGCAGCCACAGGCCCAGCTGCAGCATGCGCTGCTGCATGTCGGCCTCGGCCTGTTGTTGTTGCTGGCGGCCAGCCTGCAGCCGGCTGTCGATCTGTGCCACCAGCGGCACGATGCTCATGTTGTAGGCCTGCTCGGGAATGGACAGCGCATCCTGTGGCGCGCTCTCGGCAATCTTCAGCGCCGATTGCAGATTGGTATGGAAGCTCTGCCAGTGCTTGCCGGCGCTGCTGGCAAACAGCTTGCCTTCGTCGGCCGGCAGCGCGGCGGCGATGGCCGGTAGCAGGCGGCCAACCTCGCCATGCACGCTGGCCAGCTTGCTGGCGGTTTCCGGCAGCAGCGGGTCGGCGCGCGACAGCGACAGCACATCGGCTTTCAGGGTTTGCAGATCGGAAGACAGCTGTTGCTGACGGCTGTAGCCGGCAAACTCGCTGCGCAGGGCAAGCCACTGCTGGCCGCTGCTGAGTGCCACTGCCAGCAGGCAGGCCAGGGTAAGCGCCACGGTGAGCCACAATCTTTGTACCAGCGTCATACGGTCTATCCTTATTTCGATAGGCCGAAGTTTATGTAGCGCGCATTACAGCAGGATGACGTGTTATACGCGGCATGCCCTGCGGGAAACCGTTGCGTCAGCAAGCGGTCTAGCCCTGATCTGCCGCCGTTGCGGCCAACAGGAGGTCAGCATGCAGCTGTTACGTGTTGCCGTTGCCGGCGCTTTATGGCTGCTGGCCGCTAGTGCCGGTGCGGCGTCCGGCTCCTATGGCGCGGATGCCGCCGGTCAGGCGGTGCATGCCCGCAATGTCTACTACTACGCCCATTTCGCCGTGCCGCCGGCCACCCCGGCCGATGGCCGCATCAGCAGCGTGAGCTACCGCTGGCAGTTTTCCGCACAGCCAGAAGGCCTGCGCGTCTACCTGTGCCTGGGCAGCCAGTGCCTGGATGTCAGCCAGCAGCCGCAGGGCAGCAGCGATGTCTTCAAGGGCGCCAGCCCGAGCCTGCCGTTCCGTTTGAAGTACCTGCTGCCGGGGCGGGGAGGTGTGGCGCCACTGTACCCCGGCCGCCAGCAGCTGGCGGTGAATTACACGCTGCCCTGATCCGCGCCATCCGCCACCAGGCTGGCCTTGTGCTTTTCCATCACTTTCACATAGTGCTGGGCGGAATATTTGAAGTAGGCCAGCTCGCCCTCGGTGAGCGGGCGCACCTGTTTTACCGGGTTGCCCAGGTACAGGTAGCCGGATTCCAGCCGCTTGCCCGGCGGCACCAGGCTGCCGGCGCCGATCAGCACGCGGTCTTCGATTACCGCGCGGTCCAGAATGATGCTGCCGATGCCGATCAGCACCTCGTTGCCAATGGTGCAACCGTGCAGGGTAACGTGGTGGCCGATGGTGACATCGCGGCCGATCACCAGCGGCGCGCCCAGCGGGTCGCTGTCCTTGCGGTGGCTCACGTGCAGCATGGCAAAATCCTGCACATTGCTGCCTGCGCCGATGCTGATGCTGTTCACATCGCCGCGCACCACCGCGCATGGCCACACCGACACGTTGGCCGCCAGGCTGACCTCGCCGATCACCACCGCGGCCGGGTCGATATAGCAGGAGGAGTCGATCTGCGGCCGGTGGCCGTCGTAGCTGCGGATATTGCGATTCACCGAGTTGTCCTTATCTATCTTGAAAATATTGCGAGGTTCGTATGGGCGCCTCCAAAAACCCCGGTTTCTAAGCGAGACAAGGCGCGAACGAAAAATCCCGACGCCGCATAGGTTTGCTATGTCAGGAGGGATTTTTCGTGAGCAACGCAGTATCGCAACGAAAGCGGGTGTTTTTCGAGGTGACCTTATAATATCGCTCGCGTCTGCTTGCCACATCGTCCGCGTACCACGCGGCTGCCACAGGAAACCGCCATGAGCCAAACCAACCCGCTGCTCGACTTTACCGACCTGCCCCGTTTCGATGCCATCAAGCCGGAACACATCACCCCGGCGCTGGACGTGCTGCTGGCCGAAGCGCGCAGCGCCATCGATGCCGTAATCAAGCAGGGCGGCGACAGCTGGGAAGAGGTGGCCGAGCCGCTGTCCGACGCCACCGAGAAACTGTCGCGCGCCTGGGGCGTGGTGGGCCACCTCAACGGTGTGGTGGGCAATACCGAAGGCCTGCGTGAGGCGTACAACGCCGAGATTCCGCGCATCTCCGCCTTCTTTACCGAGCTGGGGCAGAACCTCGACCTGTTCGCCCGCTTCAAGGCCGTGGCGGCCAACCCTGCGTTTGCCGGCGCCAGCGCCGCGCGCAAGAAGGTCATCGAAAACGATCTGCGCGACTTCCGCCTGTCCGGCGCCGAACTGCCGGATGCACAGAAGGCGCGCTTTGCCGAGCTGTCCAGCCGCCTGGCCGAGCTGTCCAACCAGTTCTCGCAGAACGTGATGGACGCCACCGACAGCTTCGCGCTGTACATCGACGACGTGGCCGAGCTGGCCGGTATTCCGGAAGACAGCCTGGCCATGTACGCGGCGCTGGCCGAGGCCGACGGCCAGCCGGGCAAATACAAGCTGGGCCTGCAGTTCCCGCTGCTGTTCCCGGTGCTGCAGTACGCCGACAACCGCGCGCTGCGCGAGAAACTGTACGAGGCCAACGCCAAGCGCGCCTCCGAATTCGGCCCCGCCGAGCAGGACAACGGCCCGCTGATCCGCGAGAAGCTGCAGTTGGCCGCAGAAGAGGCGCAGCTGCTGGGCTTCGCCAACTTCGCCGAACTGTCGCTGTACACCAAGATGGCGGAAAGCCCGCAGCAGGTCATCGACTTCCTGCGCGACCTGGCGCAGCGCGCCAAACCGTACGCGCTGCAGGATCGCGCCGAACTGGAAGCCTTCGCCCGCGACGAGCTGGGCCTGGCCGAATTGCAGGCCTGGGACATCAGCTACGCCGCCGAGAAACTGCGCGTGGCACGCTATGCCTTCTCCGAGCACGAAGTAAAACAGTACTTCCCCGAGCCCAAGGTGCTGGCCGGCCTGTTCGGCGTGGTGGGCAAGCTGTACGGCGTGCGCTTTGCCCCGCGCAGCGTGGCAGCCTGGCACCCGGACGTGCGCTACTACGAAATCTTCCAGGGCGATGCGCTGCTGGGCGGCTTCTACCTCGACCTGTACGCCCGCGACGGCAAGCGCCCCGGCGCCTGGATGGACGACGTGCGCGGCCGCCGTGTGAAGGGCGGCCAGGTACAGACGCCGGTGGCCTACCTGGTATGCAACTTCAGCCGCCCGGTGGGCGACAAGCCGGCTTACTTCACCCACGACGAGGTGATCACCCTGTTCCACGAGTGCGGCCACGGCCTGCACCACCTGCTCACCCGCGTGGACGAGCTGGGCGTGGCCGGTATCAGCGGCGTGGAATGGGACGCGGTGGAACTGCCGAGCCAGTTCATGGAGAACTTCTGCTGGGAATGGGATGTGCTGCAGGGCATGACTGCCCACGCCGACAGCGGCCAGCCGCTGCCGCGCGAGCTGTACGACAAGATGATCGCCGCCAAGAACTTCCAGTCCGGCATGCAGATGGTGCGCCAGCTGGAATTCTCGCTGTTCGACATGCTGCTCTACACCGCGGCCAACCCCGGCAGCATCGACTGGCTGGCGCTGCTGGAACAGGTGCGTGACGAAGTGGCGGTAAACCGCCCGCCGGCCTACAACCGCTTCCCCAACAGCTTCAGCCACATCTTTGGCGGCGGCTACGCGGCCGGCTACTACAGCTACAAGTGGGCGGAAGTGCTGTCCGCCGACGCCTACGCGGCATTTGAGGAAGCCGGCGGCGCCAACCCGGTGGTGGGCCGCCAGTTCTGGGACGAGATCCTGGCCGTGGGCGGCAGCCGCCCGGCGCTGGAATCCTTCCGCGCCTTCCGCGGCCGCGACCCGCAGATCGATGCGCTGCTGCGGCACAGCGGCATGAGCGAGCCGGGGGCTTGAGCGCTGCTTAGCGGGTGAGTGCGGCCAAGCTTGGCCGCAGGGTAGTGTGAACAAGGGCAAGCCTGTAATGGGCTTGCCCTTTTGTCATGTTGGGTGGAACTATGATGGCTGGCCGGTTCTTGCCAGCAAGTAGCCCGGATAAGCCGCAGGCGCATCCGGGTTAGCGGCGACTTAGCTGTATCGATTTTCTGATGGAGTCACTATGCAGGCGCACGAGTTCATCGAGGGGCATGAGCTGGTTATTGCCCGGTTCGGGCTGTGGCCCAGTTTTCATGATGGGGAAGTGCTACGCATTATTCTGGATCGGTCACCCCGCGTGCCTGACGGGGCAAGCATTCCTTCTGTCGAGGTTCATCTGCGGGGCTGGATCATGGGGCCAGAGTTGGCCGAGGATGGCCACTATAAACTTCACAACGACTCCGTTATTCGCTTCCTGTTTGAAGACATTTCGGAGTTTGAGCTTGAAGGCTTCAATCAACAGAATGTGGTGACCTCGTTAAACCTTGAACTGCGTGACGAGCCACAGAGCGGTGCTAATGTGCTGCATGTCGAGTTTGAGCACTGCTACCAGTTTTGCTGCGCTTTCATTGCTCGGTGGGCCAAGGTTGTTGATATCCGTCCATATGCTGAGCCGCCTGCTAGTTTGGCTTGAACGTATCAAGTAGCCCGGATAAGCCGCAGGCGCATCCGGGGAGGTATGCTCACTTGGCCCCGGATGCGCTGCGCTTATCCGGGCTACATAGAGCCCGTTGGCCGCAAGGCAGCTTCTGCAACTTTCTGGATAGCCACTCGATGCAGCACCTCCTCTTCCTCTGCTCGCAAAACCGCCTGCGCAGCCCCACCGCCGAGCAGGTGTTTGCCTGCTACCCGGGTATCGCCTGCGACTCAGCCGGGCTGCACGAGTCGGCCGAGGTCTATCTGAGCCCGGAGCAATTGCTGTGGGCGGACATCGTCTTTGTGATGGAGAAGGCGCATCGCAGCAAGCTGTCGCGCAAGTTCCGACGCTACCTGAACGGCAAGCGGGTGATCGTGCTGAACATTCCCGACAACTACGGCTATATGGACCCGGTGCTGGTGGACCTGTTGCAGCGCAAGGTGGCACCGTTTCTCAAGTCGGCCAGCCTGGCTGACTGATGGCAGGCGTGGTTCACCCCCGGCCAGCCGCAGCGAGGCTGCATATCGGCCTCACTGCTATAACGAAACCTCCCCACGCCGTCCGGCCACCACTACGAGGCATCCACATGAGCACCACCTTCCGCACCAGCCGCCAGTTCGCCGTGCCGCCCGCCACCGTGTTCGCCGCCATTGCCGATGCGGCGCGCATTGCCCGCTGGTGGGGGCCGGCCGGCTTCAGCAACCGCATTGCCGAATTCGATTTCCGCCCCGGCGGGCGCTGGCTGTTCGACATGATCGGGCCGGATGGCACGGTGTATGCCAATGAGTCGGTGTTCGTGACGATCGCCCCTGACCGGCAGCTGGTGTTGCGTCATCTCTGCCAGCCGCACTTCCAGCTGACCATTACCCTGCAGCCGGCGGCTGGCGGCACGCTGCTGCTGTGGGAGCAGACCCTGGACGACGATGCGGTGGCGGCAGCGGTGCGGCATATCGTGGAGCCGGCCAACGAACAGAATCTGGATAGGCTGACTGCTGAATTGGCGGTGCATTAAGCCGCAGTAATTGCAGTTGTCTGGTCGTAAAGGGTTGGCCGCAAGTCTTGCAATGCAGTATTTCCGCTGCTGAATTTTTCCGGCAGTGCGGTTTGGCTATGCTGGTTTCCCGTCACCTGTGGCAGCCATGCCCGGTGGCTTATTCACCCGTGAAAGGAAACCGCATGTTCACCCTCCCTGCCCGCAGCGGCCCGCGCCCCAATGTGCGCCAGACCACTCCCCACCAGCAGCTGGACCAGCTTGCGCCTGTGCATCTGCAGCAAGCGTTGGCCGCGCGCGTGTTTGCCTTGCCGGATGTGGTGGAGCACGAGTCGCTGGTGAGCGTGCCGGGCGCGCGGGCGCTATGTCTGCGCCAGGAGGTGCCTGCCGGCGCGCCGGAAGCCTTCATCGCCGCACGCGAGTTTGCCCATCTGCATCCGCATTACGATGGCAGCCTGCATATCCGCCTGCCGCCGGCACTGGCGCAGGAGGCGCTGGACAAGGGCTGGGCCGAGCCGCATTTCCTGGTGCACTCCGGCCATCTGCCCGGGCATTACGTGATGCTGTATGGCCCGCGAGACGAGGCGGAGCTGGACATCATCTACGGCATGATCGAGGCGTCCTACCACTGGGCAGGCGGTAGGAGCTGATGCGGTCAATCGGCGGTGGTATCGGCCTCGGGGCGGAAGGCCGCCAGCAGCATGTCGATGAATAGCCGGCTTTTGGCGGGCAGGTGGCTGCGGTTGGCATACACCACCCATGCTGGCATCTCGATGGGCGGGATGTCCGGCAGCAACCGCAGCAGCGCGCCCCGGGCAATGTCTTCCGCAGCCTGAAAGGCCGGCAGCATGGCGATGCCCATGCCTTGCCGCGCAAGGGCACACATCATGTCGCCGCTGTTGGCGCGCAGCCGGTAGCGAACTTGCAGGCGTGGTGCGTCGCTGCCATCCGCAAATCGCAGCGCATCACGGTTGGGGTTGTAGGCGTAGCCCAGAAACGGGTGCTCCGACAGCGCCTCCCGCGTGGCGGGCTGGCCGTGTGCTGCCACATAGGCTGGCGAGGCACAAAACCAGAACGGAATGGTAGCGAGCTGGCGGGCGATCAGGTTGGGCGGTACCGCGTTGGCGATGCGTATAGCCAGGTCGTAGCCTTCTTCCACGATGGATACCGGGCGGTCGGTGGCCAGCAGGTCCACTTCGATATCCGGGTACAGCCGGCTGTATTTGGCCAGCACGGCGGCGAAGGTGCCGTGATGGAAGCCACCCGGCACCGTCAGGCGCAGTGTGCCGCACAGCGCTTGCCGCTCGTTGGTCAGCAGCGACATGGCCTCATCGTAGGCATCCAGCAGCAACAGACATTTCTCATGGTAGGCCGCCCCTGCCGGCGTCAGGCTGACCGAACGCGTGGTGCGGTTGAGCAGCCGGGTCTTGAGCTCGCTTTCGAGATAGGCGACCTGGCGGGTGGCATGGACAGCGGAGATGTCGAGAAAGTCGGCAGCCTCGCGAAAGCTGCGCCGTCTGGCGACTTCAACAAAAGTACGGATGCAGTCGATGCGGTCCATGGTGGTGTCCGGGTAAGGCCGTGGTGTCGGCGGTGTGACGGTTCAGCATAGCCAGGCCAGGCAAACGTGCAGTAATAGCTGTTCTGACGGTGCAAGCGGCATCGGAATCTTCGGGTAGTGGTTGCGCTATGGCTGCCCCCGCCGTAATCCCCTTGCATGATGGCCGCGCCGTGCTGACAGCTACCGGTAGCCAGCGCAGCCGCATGACACCGGGCCGTGTGATTCATCCCGCCTGTAATAGCCGTTTTTCATTCTTACACCCACATGGAGCACACATGGACACCATCAAACTACTGGGCATTGCCGGCAGCCTGCGCAAGACCTCCACCAACAAGGGGCTGCTGCGCGCGGCGCAGGCCGCCTTGCCGACAGGAGCAACGCTGGATATCGCGGAACTGGCGGATATCTCGTTCTACAACCAGGACATCACTGAAAAGCCGGAAGCGGTAAAGCGCGTACTGGCGCAGATTGACGCTGCCGATGCGCTGGTGCTGGCCAGTACCGAATACAACTACTCGCTGGCGCCGGCACTGAAAAACATTCTGGATTGGGCATCGCGTGAACCGGGCAACACCTTGCTGGCTGGCAAGCCGGTGGCAATCATGGGTGCCGGTGGCGGCATGGGTAGCTCGCGGGCACAGTACCATTTGCGCCAGGTATGCGTGTTTCTTGACCTGCAGCCGCTGAACAAGCCGGAGGTGTTCGCCAACGCCTTTGCCGGCAGTTTCGATGCGGATGGCAATCTGGTGGATGAGCGCCTACAGACGCTGATCGGCGAGCAGATGCAGCTACTGGCCGACCGTGTACTGGCACGCCGTAACTGAACGCCGGGAGCGGAATTAATTTGCCGGAGGCGGAACCATTACCCCGGCAGCGGCTCCCACTTGCTGTTGCATGTCGTCATGCTTCAAGGTAGCAAGAGCGAACAAGACTGATTTCCCCCGCCACACGCGGGGGATTTTTTTGCCTGCGACAAATGAAAAAAGCCGCGAGCAAGTCGCGGCAAGGGAGAGCAGGCGCCTGTCAGGCAGGCGGCCCACGTGATCAGCGTTGTACCGCCGCCAGCATCAGACCGGCCACCACGAACAGGCCGGCGCTGGTGCGCGAGAAGCGCTTCAGGCGCTGGCCGTGTGCCAGCCATTCGCCCAGGCGGCCACCGGCGGCAGCCAGCAGCACGGCAATCACCAGGTCGGCCACTACCCAGGTCACGGCCATGGTTAGGTACTGCGGCCACAGTTCACGCGCCGGGTCCAGAAAGCGCGGCAGCAGGGCGGAGAAGAACACGGTGTCTTCCGGGTTGCTCACCGCCAGCAGGGAGGCGGGGCGGAAGCCGCTCCACAGCTTGCTGGCCGGGCCGCTCTGGCTGTTGCTGCCCAGGCTGAACGGCTTGCGCCACAGGGTGATGCCCAGCCACACCAGGTAGCCGGCGCCCAGCAGCTTCACGATATTGAAGGCGGTGGGCGAGGCGAACAACAGCGCGGTGATGCCCAGCGCCGACAGCGCCATCAGCAGCAGCGCGCCGGCGGAAAAGCCCAGCGCATTGGGGATGCCGCCACGGGCACCATGCTGCGCGCCGTGCGACAGGGTAAGCAGCGGGCCCGGGCCGGGCGCCGCCATCAGCAGCACGATGGTGCCAAGATACAAAATCCAGTTACTGAAAGTCATGATTCGTCCAGTGCGCCACGGCGCGGGGCCGTAAACGCGGTTTCCTGCCCGTGCACAGTGTTGGCGCGGCGTGCGGCCAACATGGCGGCGGGCATGATGAAGTCTGCGTGCGGCAGTGTGTGGCTGCTGGCACGGGCAGACGGTTGCTCTGGGCGCGCGGGTAGCGGGCTCAGGCGCTATTCAATGGGGAAACGGGCAGGAAACGACGCTAACGCGGCGGTTTGGACTGGGTGTCTGGCTGGGCTGCCGGATGCTCGCGACGGGCGAGTGGCTTGGCGGCGGTGCGGATGGAGAAGTCGACGGCCAATGGGGCCAGGCGACGTTGATGCGGGTTCTTGGTAGGGCACTCGGTGCGTGCCTGATTTGCCGGATGGCGGGAATGACGAGAGAACAATTGGATCTTCCGGTTACGACGATGGGGGCATTCTAGGTGGCCACCGGGGGGCTTGGCAAGCTTACTGTTTATTTTGTTAGACGGCTGCGTGCAATAAATGGCTGATTATTGGCACTGTTGCCGGCATGGGTGTTTGGTATTTTAGCCGCGTTGTCAGCCTGCGCCGGCCGCGCTAAGGTGACGCCCTGCAATCTGAACCGGAGCCTCCCATGCAACTTGCCACCTGGAACGTCAACTCGCTGAAAGTGCGCCTGCCGCACGTGCTGCAGTGGCTGGCGGAAAACCCCGTAGACGTGCTGTGCCTGCAGGAGCTCAAGCTGGACCAGCCTGCGTTCCCGCTGGCCGAGATCGAGGCTGCCGGCTACCAGGCGGCATGGCTGGGGCAGAAGACCTATAACGGTGTGGCCATCCTGGTGAAGAACGGCTGCAGCATGGCCGACGTGGTCACCGGCATTCCCGGCTACGACGACGAGCAGCGCCGGGTGATTGCCGCCACCGTGGATGGCGTGCGGGTGATCTGCGCCTACTTCGTCAACGGCGAGGCGGTGGATTCGCCCAAGTACCAGTACAAGCTGCAGTGGCTGGCCAACATGGAGCGCTACGTGGCCGCCGAGTTGGCCGCACATACGGATTTTGCGCTGCTGGGCGACTACAACATCGCGCCGGAAGACATCGACGTATATGACCCGGAAGGCTGGCACGAGCAGGTACTGTGTACCACGCCGGAGCGTGATGCCTTCCGCCGCCTGATCGGCATGGGCCTCACCGACAGCTTCCGCCACTTCAACCAGGAGCCGAAGATGTACAGCTGGTGGGATTACCGCGCCATGATGTTCCGCCGCAACATGGGCGTGCGCATCGACCATATCCTGATCAGCGACAGCCTGAAGGCGCGCGCCAGCGGCTGCATCATCGACAAGGCGCCGCGCAAGTGGGAACGCCCGTCCGACCACACCCCGGTGGTACTCACCCTGAACTGATAACAAGAGGATTCCGCCATGCCGCATCTCACCGTTGAATATTCGGCCAACCTGCAGGCGCTGCCTGCCGCGCCGCTGCTGCAACGCCTGAACGACGTGCTGCTGCAAAGCGGCCTGTTCGCCGGCCCGGACATCAAGAGCCGCGCACTGCCGCTGCCGGTGTTCCTGGTGGGCGACGAGCCGGAAGGCCACGCCTTCGTGCACGTGAAGCTGGCGCTGCTGTCCGGCCGCCCGCCGGAAGTGAAGAAGATGCTGTCGCAACAGCTGCTGGACGCGTTGCAGCAGGCCTGTGCCTGGCCACGCGGGTTGGCCGTGCAGCTGTGTGTGGAGCTGATGGATATCGAGCGCGAAGGCTACAGCAAGGTAACTGTGCAATGAGGGCAGGGCTGCTTGCCACCCTGCTGACTGGCGTACTGGCCGGGCTGCTGCCCGTGGCCGCTCGCGCCGGCGATGTGCCGGGGCGCTTCGATTTCTATGTGCTGGCATTGTCGTGGTCGCCGGATTACTGCGCCGCCCGGCCGCAGGATGCCGAACAGTGCGGCCGGCCATATGGCTTCGTGCTGCATGGCCTGTGGCCGCAGTACCAGCGCGGCTACCCGGCCGATTGCAGCAGCGAGCTGTTGCAGCCGCAGATCGAGCGCCAGTTCGCCGGCCTCTACCCCAGCCGCAAACTGTACCGCCACGAATGGCAGAAGCACGGCAGCTGCAGCGGGCTGAGCCAGCAGCAGTTCCACCAGCTGGCGACCAGCCTGAAGGCCAAGGTGCGCATCCCCGCCGCCTACCAGGCACCGGCACAGCCGCTGCGCCGCAGCCTGCCGCAGCTCAAGGCTGATCTTTCGGCGGCCAACCCCTGGCTGCCGGCCAGCGCCATCAGCGTGGCCTGTAGTGGCGGTGGCCGCTTCCTGCAGGAGGTGCGGCTGTGCCTCGACAAGCAGGGTAGCGCCGCGGTGGCCTGCAGCGAGCAGATGCAGCGCGCCGAAGCGCGCAGCTGCCGCCAGCCGGACCTGCTGGTGCGCAGCGTGCGCTGACGGCTTGTGGCCAAGTTTCGCGCACGATGACGATGGGTAGGGTGGGCAAAGCGTAGCGTGCCCACCAGCGGCATCTTTTCGGTGGGCACGGCCTGCGGCCTTTGCCCACCCTACGCACTACGCACTGAACGGCGGAACGCCCGGTGTTACCGGGCTTCCGCCCTACGCCCGCAGCAGCCCTGCTGCGGGTTGGCCGCAACAGTTATCGCCCTTCACCCTGCACCGCCGGACAGCAGGGCTGCCGGCCGGCAGCGGGCGCAGGTATGCTGGGCATCCTGTTCCGTAGCGCTGGCGTGCCATGTCCGAAGACATCCATTTCCTGCTGTTGCCCGAATTCTCCATGCTGGGCCTGCTGTCTGCCATTGAGCCGCTGCGCGTGGCTAACCGCTTTCGCAGCGAGCTGTATCGCTGGCACCTGCTGAGCATGGATGGTGCGCCGGTGCGGGCAAGCAACGGCATGACGCTGGAGGCGGAAGGCAACTTTGCCAGTGTGGCCGCGGTGCAGACCCTGTTCGTGGTGGCTGGCTTCAACCCGCTGGCGCATGGCGCGGCCGGGCTGAATGGCTGGCTGCGGCAGCTGGATAGGGCCGGGGCCACGCTGGGCGGCATCGATACCGGCTGCTTCGTACTGGCCGATGCCGGGCTGTTCCAGCAGCAGCGGCTGACCCTGCACTGGGAGGCGATTGCTGCCTTCCGCGAACGCTTTCCGCTGCTCAACGTCACCCAGGAGCTGTTCGAGATCGATGGCCGACGCATCAGTTCCGCCGGCGGCACTGCCTCGCTGGACCTGATGCTGGAGCTGATCG
This sequence comes from Vogesella amnigena, assembly GCF_042648905.1. Classification (NCBI taxonomy): domain Bacteria; kingdom Pseudomonadati; phylum Pseudomonadota; class Betaproteobacteria; order Neisseriales; family Chromobacteriaceae; genus Vogesella; species Vogesella amnigena. The sequence continues at coordinate 186,366 of NZ_JBHRYH010000002.1, forward strand.
GCCGCCGCCACGGCGTGGCGCTGGCCACCCAGGTATCGGAGCAGTTCGTGCTGGGGCGCATCCGCGCCAAGAGCGATCACCAGCGCATGCAGTTGGCCGCACGCTATGGCGTGCACAACAAGAAGATCGTGCAGGTGCTGGCTGCCATGGAGGCCAACACCGAATGCCCGCTGTCCAGCGACGAACTGGCCGACGGTGTGGGGGTGACGCGGCGGCAGCTGGAGCGGCTGTTCCGCGCCCAGTTCGACGAGACGCCGAGCAGTTTCTACCTGCGGCTGCGGCTGGAGCGGGCGCGCGAGCTGCTGCGCCAGACCGATATGAGCGTGCTGGAAGTGGGCGTGGCCTGCGGTTTCGAATCGGCGACCTATTTTGGCCGCGCCTATCGCAAGCAGTACGGCACCACCCCCAGCCACGACCGCAACGCCATCGCGCCCGGCCACGGCTAGGGGGAGTTTCAGCCCGCCAGCTGCGGCAGGTCGCGGAACAGTGCCAGCGCTTCCGGGTTGGCCAGCGCCTCCTGGTTGCGCACCGCGCGGCCATGCACCACGTCGCGCACCGCCAGCTCTACCGGCTTGCCGCTGCGGGTGCGCGGGATGTCCGCCACCTGCACGATGCGCGCCGGCACATGGCGCGGGCTGGCGTGCTGGCGGATGCGCTGGCGGATGCTGTCTTCCAGCGCCGCATCCAGCTGCAGCCCGGTGGCCAGGCGCACGAACAGCACCACGCGCACATCGCCCTGCCAGTCCTGCCCGATGCACAGCGCTTCCTGCACCTGCGGCACGGTTTCCACCTGGCGGTAGATTTCGGCGGTGCCGATGCGCACCCCGCCGGGGTTGAGCACCGTGTCGGAGCGGCCGTGGATGATCATGCCGCCGCGCGCGGTCAGCTCGGCATAGTCGCCATGCACCCAGGTATTGGCGTAGCGGGCGAAATAGGCGGCGTGGTACTTGCTGCCGTCGGCATCGTTCCAGAAGCCCAGCGGCATGGACGGAAACGGCGCCACACAGACCAGCTCGCCCTTGTCGCCCACCACCGGCTGCTGCGCTTCGTTCCACACCTCTACCGCCATGCCCAGCCCGCGCACCTGCAGCTCGCCGCGATGGATAGGCAGCGTCGGGCAGCCCAGCGCGAAGCAGGACACGATGTCGGTGCCGCCGGAGATCGAGCACAGCGCCACATCGGGCTTGATGGCGCGGTATACGTAGTCGTAGCTCTCCGGCAGCAGCGGCGAGCCGGTGCTGTACAGCACGCGCAACGCGGACAGATCGTGTCGCGCCGGCTCCACGCCAGCCTTTTCCAGGCCGGCCTTTTCCAGCGCCGACAGGTATTTGGCGCTGACGCCGAGGTGGCTCACGCCCAGCCGGGCGCATAGCCGCCACAGCAGGTCTTCATCGCCGGACGGCAGCGCCGCGCCGTCGTACAGTACCAGGCCGGCGCCGCAGGCCAGCGCGCTGGCCATCCAGTTCCACATCATCCAGCCGCAGGTGGTGTAGTACAGCAGGCGGTCGTCCGGGCGCAGGTCGCCGTGCAGTTGGTGTTCCTTCAGGTGCTGCAGCAGCGTGCCGCCGGCGCCGTGCACGATGCACTTGGGCACGCCGGTGGTGCCGGAGGAATACAGGATGTACAGCGGCGCATCGAAGGGCAGTGGCTCGAAGGCAATTTCCGCTGCCGGGTAGGGGGCGATGAAGTCGTCCCAGCTGCAGATGCGCTCGCCGGCCGGCAGCTGCGGGCTGTCGCCGTCTGCGGTGCTGACGATCAAGCGCTCCACGCCGGGCAGCGCGGCGGCCAGTGCGGCCAACTTGTCGATGAGCGCGATGCGCTTGCCGTTGTAGCGGTAGCTGTCGCTGGCGAACAGCAGCCGCGGCGCGATCTGGCCGAAGCGGTCCAGCACGCCCTGCACGCCGAAATCCGGCGAGCAGCTGCTCCACACCGCGCCAACGCTGGCGCAGGCCAGCATTGCCGCCATGGTGTGCGGGCTGTTGGGCACCAGCGCGGCCACGCGGTCGCCAGGCTGGATGCCGTGCGCGCGCAGCGCCTGCGCCAGGCGGCTGACGGTGTCGTACAGCTGGCGCCAGCTCCATGCCACCGGCTGCAGCCGTTCGTCCACGCCGTACACGGCAATGGCGTCGTCGCGGCGGCGCAGCAGGTTCTGTGCGAAGTTGAGGCGGGCGCCGACGAACCAGCGTGCGCCGGGCATGCGCTCGCCGTCTTGCAGCACGCAGTCCGCTTCGCGCTGGCTGATCACGCCGCCAAAGCGCCACACCGCCTGCCAGAATGCCGCCGGCTCGCGGATCGACCACTGGTACAGCGCGTGGTAGTCCGGCAGCGCCAGCTGCTGCTCGGCGGCCACCTGCGCCTGGAATTGCTGCAGCAGGCTGTCGCCGCGCGGCTGCCACAGCGGGGCGCCGGTGCTCATGCTGCACCTCCCTGGCGGGTGCCGGGCAGGGCGATCACCCGCCCGGCGTAGGCCGGCCACGGCCCGGCACTGCTTACGGCCAACTGTTGCACCTGCGCCAGCACCGCCGGGCTGAACGGCGCGCAGCGTGCAATGCCGGTGTCGATGTGCATCAGCATCTGCTCGCTTACCGCCGCCGGCTCGGCATCGTCGCCGCGGTACAGGCTGAAGTAGACATGCAGCCGTTTGCTGTCGTGGCCCAGCAGCTGCGCTTCCACCCGCAGCGGTTCGCCCAGCTTGAGTTCGCGCAGGTAGTTCAGGTGCACTTCCAGCGTGTACACCGAGCGCTGGCTGCGCTGGCGCTCCGCCTCGTCCAGGCCGATGCGTTCGATCAGCGCGTCGCTGGCCAGGCTGAATGCCAGCAGGTAGTAGGCGTCGCGCATGTGGCCGTTGTAGTCCACCCAGTCGCTGCGCACGCTGTCGCGGTAAAGGCACAGTGCCGTCATGTCACACTCCGTGTGGGTAGGGTGCTCATCTGGGAGGTGAGCACGTAGTTTTGGCTGAGTTTGTAACGCCGCACGTAGGTTGGGCCCGACGCAGCGAAGCCCAACGTTTACCGCGTCTGGCGTTGTATCCGCTGCGCGGATGATGATTTTGATCCCGGTTCCGCCCGGCGGGCAGGTTAAGGGGGCCACCGCGGCCCCCTTAACAATCCCCGGCTCCCCGGCGGCTGCTCGAAACCCCGTGCAAAACGGCACGCCCCAGGCGCCGCCGAACTCGTCCCTCGCTAACGGCTCGGGACTCAGACAGATCGGCGTCTTAAAACCTGGGGCGCACCGTTTTGCCCGGCTCGCGCCAACGGGTTCAGGGCGCGTCGCTATCGTTTCAGCTGCTGAACCTCCGGGCAGATTTTCATCAGGTGTATCCCGCTCACACCCCGTGTTTCGCCTTGCAGGCCTCGATGGCGCGCTGCACCTGGATGATGCAGTCGTCGCGGTAGCGCTCCAGCGCCTTGATCGAGTGCTGCCCCAGTTGCTCACTGGTACCGGCCACTACGCTGTCGATCAGCTCCTCGGTCAGCTCCGGCGCCTGCAGCTTGGTCCACGGCAGTTGCAGTGCCGGGCCGAACTGCTGCATGAAATGTCGCATGCCGGCGTCGCCGCCCGCCAGGGTGTAGGTGAGGAAGCTGCCCATGAACGACCAGCGGATGCCGGCGCCGTAGCGGATGGCGTCGTCGATCTCGCCGGTGGTGGCCACGCCGTCGTTCACCAGGTGCAGCGCCTCGCGCCACAGCGCTTCCAGCAGGCGGTCGGCAATGAAGCCCGGCACTTCCTTGCGCACGTGCAGCGGGTGCATGCCGAGCTCTGCGTAGATGCGGCTGGCGGCGGCGATGGTCTCCGGTGCGGTGTGCTGGCCGCCCACCACTTCCACCAGCGGCAGCAGGTATACCGGGTTGAACGGGTGGCCCACCACGCAGCGCTCCGGGTGCTGCGCGTCGCGGTAGAACTCGCTGGGCAGCAGGCCGGAAGTGGAGGAGGCGATGATGGCGTCCGGCTTGGCGGCTGCCGAAATGCGGGCGTGCAGCTCCTGCTTCAGCGACAGCCGCTCCGGCGCGCTTTCCTGGATGAAGTCGGCGTCGGCCACTGCTTCTTCCACCGTGGCGACGAAGCGCAGCCGTTCCGGCGAGGCGCCGGGCTTCAGCCCCAGCTGCTGCAGTGCCGGCCAGGCGTTGGCGACATTGGCGCGCAGCTGCGCCTCGGCGCCTGGTGCCGGGTCCCAGGCCACCACGTCCAGGCCGCCCGCCAGCGCGCGTGCCACCCAGCCGCTGCCGATGACGCCGACGCCGAGGGCGGCAAAGGTTTTCAGTTCGGTAATCACTGCCATGTTGTATCTCCTGCCGGCGCGGGCCGGCACTTCGGTGTTCGGTATGCGGCCAACGTGCTTAGCCACGCTTCTTCAGTCCCAGCTTCTTGCGGCCTTCTTCCGGCGTCAGCGTGCGCGCGCCCAGCTTCTGTACGATGTCGATGGCGCGCTCCACCAGCGAGCCGTTGCTGGCGAACACGCCCTTGTCCAGGTAAAGGTTGTCTTCCAGCCCCACACGCACATTGCCGCCCAGCAGCACCGCCTGCGCCACCATCGGCATCTGCATGCGGCCGATGCCGAAGCCGGCCCAGATGGCGCCCGGCGGCAGGTTGTCCGCCAGCGCCTTCATGCTGGTGGTGTCGGCTGGCGCGCCCCAGGGAATGCCGAGGCAGAACTGGAACAGCGGCGCATCGTCCAGCAGGCCTTCCTTCAGCATCTGCTTGGCAAACCACAGGTGGCCGGTGTCGAACACCTCCAGCTCCGGCTTCACCCCCAGTTCCTGGATGCGCTTGGCGCCGGCGCGCAGCTGCGCCGGGGTGGACACGTAGATGTAGTCGCCGTCGCCGAAGTTGAGCGTGCCGCAGTCCAGGGTGCAGATTTCCGGCAGCAGCTCCTCGACGTGGATCAGCCGCTCCAGCCCGCCCACCAGGTCAGTGCCTTCGCCGAAGGCCATCGGCGTTTCGCCGGGGCCGATCTGCAGGTCGCCGCCCATGCCGGCGGTGAGGTTGAGGATCATGTCCACGCCGGAGGAACGGATGCGGTCCACCAGCTCGCGGTACAGCTTGGGGTCGCGGCTGCCCTTGCCGGTGTGCGGGTCGCGCACATGGCAGTGCACCACGGTGGCGCCGGCCTTGGCCGCCTCGATGGCGGCATCGGCGATCTGGCGCGGGGTAACGGGGAGCTTGGGGTGTTTGCCGACGGTATCGCCGGAGCCGGTCACCGCACAGGTGACGATGACTTCCTGATTCATGTGTGTGTGCTCCTATGGTTCAGGGCAAAGGGGGTTCAGGGCAAAGCCTCTCCTGCTGCGCGCCAGCGGGGCGCGGTGGGATGTAGCGAAAGAAGGGGAGGCTTAGAGTCTGCTCACGATCTGCTGCGCGTCGGCGATACGGCGTTAAAAACGTCTTCGGAATGCTCATTTACCACTTGTAAATTCCGCTTCCTCAGCCGTTTTCGCCTTGTCTCGCTCTAGCTCGCAAGATCGTGAATACGCTCTTACTGCTGCGCGAGGTAGGCCTTGACGGCGGACAGACCGGGCTTGCCGTCATAGGTGGTGACGCCATCCAGCCACTGCTCCAGCACTTGCGGGTTGCGCTGCAGCCATTGCCTGGCGGCGATCTTGGGGTCGATCTTCTGCATGATCGGCGCCATCACGTGGTTTTCCATGTCCAGCGTGTACTTGAGGTTGCCCACCAGCTTGCCGGCATTGGGACAGCGCTGCTGGAAGTCGTTGGCCACCACGGTGTACACCTTGGAGCCGCCGTAGTTGGGGCCGAACTGTTTATCGCCGCCGGACAGGTAGGTGAGCTTCATCATGAAGTTCATCGGGTGCGGTTCCCAGGCCAGGAACACCACCATGCGCTTCTGCCTGAAGGCCTTGGTGGCCTCCACCAGCATGCCGGCTTCGCTGGATTCGATCAGCTTGAAGCCGCCCAGGCCGAGCTCGTTGTTGTCGATCATCTTCTTGATCTGGGCATTGCCCTGGCTGCCGGCCTCGATGCCGTAGATCTTGCCGTCCAGTTCCTTGCGGAAGCGGGCGATGTCGGCAAAGGTGCGCAGGCCCTTGTCGGCGGCGTAGCTGGGCACTGCCAGCGTGTACTTGGCGCCGTCCAGATTGGGGGTGGGCAGCACCTGCAGTGCCTTGGCCTGGATGTAAGGCGTGATGGCCGGGGTCTGCGACGGGTCCCAGTAGCCCAGGTAAGCATCCAGCTGCTTGCTCTTCAGGCCGGCGAACACGATGGGCTCGGAGGCGATGGTCTTGGTGGGGGTGTAGCCCAGGCCCTGCAGCACGACGCTGGCAAGGCCGGTGGTGGCGGCGATGTCCGTCCAGCCCACGTCGGCAAAGCGCACGCTGCGACAGCTTTCGGGTTCGGCAGCCAGCAGCGGGGCACTGGCCAGGCACAGCAGCAATCCGGTGGTACGTAGCTTCATGTCTCATCTCCTCGGGTGGTGACGACTTCACGGGTACGACGGGGGATACCTTACCGGTGCCGGCGTGGCGCTCTGCCACCTGTAGCGACAGCTGTTCAAACTGCAGCGACACATTGTGACGCGGGAGTGAAAAAAGTGGGAGCTGGGGCGGGGGCGTCTTGTTACGCCCCGTGTAGGGCGGAAGCCCCGCAGGGGCATTCCGCCGTGATGCGAGCACCTTGCGGCCAACCTTGCGTGCTGTTGCAGGTGAACGGCGGAACACCCGGTGTTACCGGGCTTCCGCCCTACGGGTAGCGTGTAGGGCGGGCCCCGCGCAGCGAAGTCCAACGTTTACCACGTCTGTTATGTATCCGCTGTGCGGATGCTGTTTGAAGTCGCCGGTTCCGCCCGGCGGACGGGCCAGGGGGCGTGCCGCCGCCCCCTGGCGACCCCGCTCGCCCTAATGGTCCGCGAAACCCCGCCAAAAACGGCACCCGCAAGGCGCGGCCGAACTCGCCGCGCGCTAACGTCGCGCGGCTCAGACAAAGCGGCCGCTTAACTCCTTGCGAATACCGTTTTTGCCGGCGCTCCCCGTAGGGCAGTTTTGGCGCTACACAACGTTGGCCGCAGGCTTTTTACGTTTTGAGTCGGTTACGTTTCTTGTAGGGGGCGGAAGCCCAGCAGGGGCGTTCCGCCGTGATGCGAGCACCTTGCGGCCAACCTTGTGTGCTGTTGCAGGTGAGCGGCGGAACGCCCGGTGTTACCGGGCTTCCGCCCTACGGGCTGGAGGGGCTTACAGAAACCGTGCCGGCGCGTACGGCGTCGGGTCGGTGAACGGGGTTTCGCCGCAGATCTGCTGCGCCAGCAGTTGGCCGCATACCGGGCCCAGCGTCAGGCCGTGGTGGGCGTGGCCGAAGTTGAACCACAGGCCGCGGTGGCGCGGGGCGGCGCCCAGTGCCGGGCGCATGTCCGGCAGGCAGGGGCGGCTGCCCATCCACGGGGTGGCGTCCAGCCGTTCGCCCAGTGGGAACAGCCCGCGTGCCAGCGCCTCCGCCTGTTCCAGCTGCGCGTAGTTGGGCGCAGCATCGCGGCGCGCCAGCTCCACGCCGGTGGCGATGCGCAGGCCGCGCTGCATCGGGGCAATCACGAAGCCGCCTTCCACGTCGGCCACGGTGTACTGCAGCCCCGGCCCCAGCGGGCGGTAGTGCATGTGGTAGCCGCGCTTGGCCTGCAGCGGGATGTGGTAGCCCAGCGGGCGGAACATGTCGTCCGACCACGGCCCCATCGCCACCACCACTTGCGCGGCGTGCAGCTTGCCCTGCACGGTGGCGACCTGCCAGCCGCTGCCGTCCGGCGTCAGCGCGGTGGCCTCCTGTTGCAGCAGCACGCCGCCCAGGCTCTGGAAATAGGCCGCATAGCCGCGGGTAAGTGCGCCGGGGTCGGCCACGCGCTGCGGGTCGCGCCAGTGCACTGCGCCGGCAAAGCCTTCGCCCAGCCCCGGCTCGGCGGCGCGCAGTGCCGCGGCGCCCAGGATCTGCAGCCGCAGGCCGTGTTCGGCGGCGATGCGGCGCGCGTTGTCGGCCTCGCGCTGGAAACCGGCCTCGGTGCGGTAGGCCTCGTACAGGCCGTCGTCGCTGCACAGCTGCTGCATGTTGGCCGCAGCCAGCAGCGTGGCGTGCTCGTCCAGGCTGCGGCTGATCAGCGGCAGCATGTCGTGCGCGGCGGCGGCCAGGCGGTGCGGGGCGGAGGCGCGGAAGTAGCGCCACAGCCACGGCGTGCTCTGCAGCAGGCTGGACGGCTGGTAGCGCACGTCGGTGCTGCGGTTGCGGCCAATGCGCAGCACGCTGCCGATATCACGCGGAAAACCGTACGGCACCACGGCGGCGCGTTCCAGCAGACCGGCGTTGCCGTGGCTGGTTTCCTCGCCGGGGGCGCGGCGGTCCAGCAGCGCCACGCGCTGGCCGCGCTGCTGCAGGGCGATGGCGGTGGAGACGCCAACCATGCCGGCGCCCAGGACGATGATGTCGAAATCCATATTCTGGCTTGGTAGCCCGGATAAGCCGTCTGGCGCATCCGGGGTGGGGAACAGGCGTCCCGGATGCGCTGCGCGTATCCGGGCTACGGTGTGTGTTTCCAGCGTGTAGCCCTGATCAGCAGCCTGGCGCATCCGGGGTGGGGAACAGGCGTCCCGGATGCGCTGGGCTTATCCGGGCTACAGCGTTGGTTGCCAGTTTGGCCTGGCTTACTTGGCGATGATGTCGCGATTGAAGTATTTCATCGACAGGCGGCTCAGGGTACCGTCTTTCTTCAGGCTGGCGATGGCCTTGTTCAGCTCGGCGGTCAGTGCCTTGTTGTCCTTGTTCACGCCAAAGCCGGTGCCTTCGCCCAGGGTGGAGAAATCACTGAGCACCTTGCCGGCAAAGTCGAAATCCTTGCCCTGCGGCTTGCTGAGGAAGCCCTCCATGGCGTTTTGTGCTTCCTGCACGCTGGCATCCAGCCGGCCAGCGGCCTGGTCGAGGTAGATCTGCGCCTGATCGCGGTAGGCCACGATCTTCACGCCGTTCTTTTCCCAGTGCTTGCGCACGAAGTCTTCCTGCGTGGCGCCCTGCAGCACGCCCACGGTCTTGCCTTTCAGGCTGGCCACGGTGGGCATCAGTCCGCTGCCGCGTTTGGCTACCATCTGAATCGGCACGATGTACACCGGCTGGGTGAAGTCGATGGATTCGCGACGCTTGGCGGTGATGTTCATCGACGAGTTGATCAGGTCGAATTTCTTGGCTTTCAGACCGGGGATCAGGCCCTCGAACGAGGTTTCCACCCAGCTGCACTTGGCCGCCATGCGTTCGCACACTGCCTTGCCGACGTCGATATCGAAGCCCACCAGCTGGCCATCGGCCTGCTTGCTTTCGAATGGCGGGTAGAACGGCTCCAGTCCCATGCGCAGGGTGGTCTGGGCGATGGCCGGCATGGCGAGCAGGGCCAGCAGCGGCAGGGCGAGCTTGTGAAGGGTACGGCGAGTCATGTGGCTTCTCCAGAGGTGATCGTTTGGTCTTCCCGTGAATCTTGCGCGGTGGGCCGCATCTCGTTGGGGTGGTGTTAATGTAGACAAAAAATCCAATGTAGACAATTTATTTCCAATTTTGTGTGAGCACTGCTAGTCTGTGTAGACAAATTTTCCACACTGGAGGGTGCCTCGGAAAACCCCGGGTTTCTAAGCGAAACTAGGTGCGAACGAAAAATTCTGACGCAGCATGCATTGGGTATGTCAGCAGAAACCATCGTGAGCAAGGCCATGTCGCGACGAAAGCCGGCTTTTTCGAGGAGCCTCGGACACAGGCGCGCTGCGCCGGGAGACACCCATGACCATCTCGCACAACCGCCCGCCGCTTACCCTGAACGCGGAACAGATCCGCCCGCTGCTGGCCGGCCTGCCGCTGGCCGCCACCCTGCGCCGCCTGTTTGCCGCATTGGCCGATGAACAAGCCGTGCAGCCGGCGCAGAGCCTGACGCTGTTCCCGCAGGGCGCCGGCGACTTCATCACCTATCAGGGCGTGCTGGCCAGCGAGCAGGTGTTCGGCGCCAAGCTGTCGCCGTACATCGTTACCGGCGGCAAGCCGGTGATCACCGCCTGGACCGCGCTGATGTCGATGCAGACCGGCCAGCCGCTGCTGTTCTGCGACTCGGGCGAGCTCACCGCCGAGCGCACCGCCGGCACCACCGCGCTGGCGGTGGACGAACTGGCGCCGCGCGACAGCCGCGTGCTGGTGCTGATCGGCTGCGGCGCATTGGGCCAGGCGCACCTGCGCCACGCGCTGCCGCTGCGCGACTGGCGCGAAGTGCGCGTCTACGCGCCGGACCTTGCGGCCAACCCGGCGCTGCAACAACAGCTGTCCACCTTGGACGCACGCGTGCGCTGCTGCGACAGCCAGGCGGCCGCCACCGACGGTGCCGACGTGATCATGCTGTGCACCTCGTCCGCCGCCGCGGTGCTGGACCCGGCCACGCTGGGCAAGCCGGCGCTGATCACCTCCATCAGCACCAATGCCGTCAACGCGCACGAAGTGCCGCCGGAAAGCCTGGCCGGCATGGACGTGTACTGCGACCACGCCGCCAGCACCCCCGGCCGCGCCGGCGAGATGGTGCTGGCGGCAGAACGCGGCTGCTGGCACCCGGTGGCGCTGTGCGGCGACCTGGCGGCGCTGGTGTCCGGCCGCGCACCGCGCCCGGACTACAGCCGCCACGTGTTCTTCCGTTCCATCGGCATGGGGCTGCAGGATGTGGCCATTGCGCACGCCATCTGGCAGCGCCATGCGGCCACTTGTCCGGCCTGAACACATCGGTCACTATCCTGCGGTTAACCACGCCCGACGCAACCATGAGCGCAACCCCAAATCTTCGCCTGCATCCGCTGCTGGAGCGCTATCAGCACCTGGCAGACGGCATCGCCCGGCTGTTCTTCCCCTATGCCGAGGTGGTGATCCACGACCTGGGCACCCAGCGCGTGCTGTACCTGGCCAACAACCTGTCGCGGCGCGAGGTGGGCGACGATGCGGCGCTGGAGGAGATCGAGCGCACCATAGACGAGCGCACCGTGGGGCCGTACGAAAAGCTGAACTGGGACGGCCGCAAGATGCGCTGCACCAGCTCGGTACTGTTCGACGACGCCGGCAAAGCGCAGGGGGTGATGTGCATCAACTTCAACATCGCGGTGTTCGAAGACATGCACGGCATGCTGGGCATGCTGCTCAAGGGCGCCGGGCTGGTGGAGCAGCCGGCCGAGCTGTTCCGCGATGACTGGCAGGAGCGCATCAATACCTTCATGCATGCCTGGCTGCGCGAGCGGCAGCTGGCGCTGAACACGCTGTCGCGCCAGCACCGGCGCGAGCTGGTGGCGGCGCTGTACGCCGAGGGCGCGTTCAACGGCAAGAGCGCCACGCACTACATCGGCAATGTGCTGGGGCTGGGACGGGCGACGGTGTACAAGTACCTGAAGGAGCTGCGCGGGGAGTAGCCGTGAGATAGCAGCATAGTTAGCGTTGCAGCAGCCGCTTCACGGCACTCTTGTAGGCGGTGGAGCGTTCACGCTTGTCGATAGCCAGTACCAGCACCACCAGCTCGCCATCTTCCACGCTGTATATCAGCCGGTAGCCCTGCTTGCGCAGCTTGATCTTGTAGCAGCCGCGCAGCTCGGCCATGAGTGCCGAGCCCGGCACATGAGGATTTTCCAGCCGCTTTTGCAGCAGGCGCTTGAACGCCTGCTTGACCGAACCATCCAGCGCCTGCCATTCGGCCAGCGCCTCCGGCATGAACTTGAGGGTGTAGGGCTGCTGGGGGCTGGAGGCCTGTTCAGAGTTCATCCAGCTTTACTTCGACGGCTTCGTGTTTGCGGGACAAGCGCTCCTGCAGTACGGGTAGCAAGTCGATGTCAGCCAGTTTTTCCAGCATCGCCTCGAAGGTATCCGGGTCGATCATGTAGAACGCGGGCTTGTTGTGGTTCAGCACGGCAACCGGCGTGTTGCCAGCCTCTCGAACCACCTTCGACGGGTTCTTTTTGAACTCCGACATGCTTACTGCCAGCTTGGTCAATACGGTTTCCATGGTGGTGCCTGCGCTTGAGTGATGAACTGTATTCTACAAGAAAAAGCGCCAAATTCAGGGCTGAATTTGGCGCTTTTTACGTGTGTATATTTGTTGTCACTGTTGCTGCCACGGGATGTTTGTAGCCCGGATAAGCCGCAGGCGCATCCGGGGTTGGCTGGTGCGAGTGCTTGCAGCGTCCCCGGATGCGCTGCGCTTATCCGGGCTACGGCTGTTCGCGTTCACTCGCTGCGCATTTCAAACTGCTCGAACATTGCCGCCACCTGCTGCTGTAGTTCAGCTTGCGGCCAACCCTGTGTAGCCCGGATAAGCCATAGGTGCATCCGGGGTTTGGCAGCCGTTGGGCGGGGCTTCCCCGGATGCGCTGCGCTTATCCGGGCTACGGCTGTTCGCGTTCACCCGCTGCGCATTTCAAACTGCTCGAACATTGCCGCCACCTGCTGCTGCAAGCCGGCTTGCGGCCAACCCGTAGCGATGGGAGCGAAAGGCTGCGGCAGTTGCGGGCCGGGGCGCAGCAGTTGCCAGGCGTAGTGGCGCACGCCACGGTGGGCCAGTTCGCCGGCCAGTTGCAGCAGGCTGCTGGTGTCGTGCAGTGCCGGGTGGATGGTGCTGCGGCATTCGAAATCGCTGCCGTGCGCCAGCAGCAAATCCAGGCAGGCGAAGGCGCGGGCGCCGCTGCCGCCGCTGCCGGTGAGCGCGGCGTAGCGGCCGGGCTGGGTCTTGATGTCCAGCCCCACCCAGTCCAGCAGCGGCAGCACACGTTGCAGGCGGTGCGGGTAAGCGCCGGCGGTGTGCAGGCCGGTGGCGAAGCCCAGTGCCCGCACTTCTGCCAGCAGCGCCGGTAGTGCCGGGTCGGACAGCGGCTCGCCGCCGGAAAACACTACGCCATCCAGCAGGCCGTGGCGCCGCTGCAAGTGTTCGCGCAGCTGCGGCCAACGGTGGTGGCCGTGGCGGCGTTGCAGCAGGCCGGGGTTGTGGCAGTAGCCGCAGCGCCACGGGCAGCCGGCCAGGAACACCACGGCGGCCAGCCGCCTGGGCCAGTCGCAGGCGGAAAACGGCTGCCAGCCGCCGATGCGGGCGCGCTCAGCCGGCGCGCTGTTGGTCGAAGTGGCGGCGTTCATGGAATTCGCCCTGCTTGCCGGTGTTGAACGAGGCCACCGGGCGGTGGTAGCCCATTACCCGTGTCCACACCTCGCAGCGGGTGCGTTCTTCGTCTTTCAGTTCGATGGCTTGCTGGTTCTGCATGGGGTTTCCTTTCAAGGTTGGCCGCATGGCGGCGGTGGGTATTGTTTTTCTCGTAGCCCGGATAAGCGCAGCGCATCCGGGGATGGCAAGTGCCTGAGCTGTTCCCCGGATGCGCCTGCGGCTTATCCGGGCTACGGGGTCAGTCGCAGCAGGCGGCCTGGCGCTTTCTGGCAATCAGCTCGGCATCGCACTTCGGGCAGAAGTCGTGGCGGCCGGACAGGTAGCCGTGTGTCGGGCAAATCGAGAAAGTGGGCGTGATGGTGATGTAGGGCAGGCGGAAGTTTTCCAGCGCGCGGCGCACCAGCTGGCGGCAGGCGTCGGCGCTGCTTACCGCCTCGCTCATGTACAGGTGCAGCACGGTGCCGCCGGTGTACTTGCGCTGCAGCTCGTCCTGGCGCAGCAGCGCCTCGAACGGGTCGTCGGTAAAGCCCACCGGCAGCTGGCTGGAGTTGGTGTAGTAGGGCTGCTGCGGCGTGCCGGCCTGCAGGATGCCGGGGTAGCGCTTGTTGTCCTCGCGGGCGAAGCGGTAGGTGGTGCCTTCCGCCGGCGTGGCTTCCAGGTTGTACAGGTGGCCGGTAGCCTGCTGGAACTCGACCATGCGCGCGCGGATGTGGTCCAGGTAGCGGCAGGCGAAGGCGTGGCCCCAGTCGCTGGTGATGTCGTGGGCATCGGCGCTGAAGTTGCGGATCATCTCGTTGATGCCGTTCACCCCCAGGGTGGAGAAGTGGTTGCGCAGGCTGCCGAGGAAGTGGCGGGTGTACGGGTACAGCCCGCCGTCGATGTGCTGCTGCACTTTGCTGCGGCGCGCTTCCAGCACTTCGCGGCCCAGGTTCAGCAGGCGGTCGGTCTCGGCCAGCAGCGCCGCCTCGTCGCCGGCAAAACGGTAGCCCAGGCGCGCGCAGTTGACGGTGACCACGCCTACCGAGCCGGTCTGCTCGGCGCTGCCGAACAGGCCGTTGCCGCGCTTCATCAGCTCGCGCAGGTCCAGCTGCAGGCGGCAGCACATGCTGCGCACCATGTGCGGCTCCAGTTCGGAGTTCACGAAGTTCTGGAAGTAGGGCAGGCCGTACTTGGCGGTCATCGCGAACAGCAAATCGGTGTTGTCGCCGTACCAGTCGAAGTCCCTGGTGATGTTGTAGGTGGGAATCGGAAAGGTGAAGGCGCGGCCGCAGGCGTCGCCGGCCAGCATTACCTCGATGAAGGCGCGGTTGATCAGCGCCATTTCCGCCGCGCAGTCGCCGTAGCGGAACGGCATCTCCTCGCCGCCCAGCACCGGAATCTGCTCGCGCAGGTCTTCCGGGCAGACCCAGTCGAAAGTGAGGTTGGTGAACGGTGTCTGCGTACCCCAGCGGCTGGGCACGTTCAGGTTGTAGACCAGCTCCTGGATGCACTGCTTCACCTGGGCGTAGCTCAGCGCGTCCTTTTTCACGAACGGCGCCAGGTAGGTATCGAAGGAGCTGAATGCTTGCGCGCCGGCCCATTCGTTCTGCAGCGTGCCGAGGAAGTTGACGATCTGGCCGCAGGCGCTGGACAGGTGGCGCGGCGGGGCGGATTCCACCTTGCCGCCCACGCCGGCAAAGCCCAGTTGCAGCAGGGTGCGCAGCGACCAGCCGGCGCAGTAGCCGGACAGCATGTCCAGGTCGTGGATGTGCAGGTCGCCGTGGCGGTGCGCAGTGGCGGCCTCGGCGGGGAATACTTCGTGCAGCCAGTACTCGGCGGTGAGCTTGCCGGCGATGTTGAGGATCATGCCGCCCAGGCTGTAGCCCTGGTTGGCATTGGCCTGCACCCGCCAGTCGGCACGGGACAGGTATTCGCTGATGCTGCTGACCGCATCCACGTGGTGGCTGGGGCGTGCGTCCATGTTTGCTCCAATATCTAGTGTTTGGCGCATTGTATGGACGCAGCATGTGGTGTTAATTGATGTGCATCAAGTCTGGAAAAATACCTTTGGCATGATGCGGCGCGGCAGGGTTGGCCGCATCATTTCCCCTATTTTCCCTGGGGCGCCGGCATCACGATGCTGCGCTGGAAGCGCAGCAGGCCACGCCCGGGGTTGTGGTAGCGGTAGCCGTATTCGGTGCCGTAGCCGGCGGTGGCGCCGGCCAGCAGCGTGAGCGCCTTGTCGGCGTAGCTCAGCTGCAGCGTGCCGCTGTGCACCTCCACGATCTCGCCGCAGCCGCTCGGGTCCGGGGTGGCCTGGTAGCTGTCGCCGGGTGCCAGCTGCCACTGCCACAGCTCCAGCGTGCAGTGCGGTAATGCCAGGCTGTGCAGCAGGGTGGCGTGACTGTGCTGATTGTGCCCCTGCCACACCCGTACCGGCGACTCGCTGCCCGGCTGGCGCACCAGCTCGGAAAAGGTCAGCCCCAGCGCGCTGGCCAGCCGGTCCAGGGTGGCGATGCTGACATTGCTGGCGCCGGCTTCGATATTGATCAGCATGCGGCGGCTGACATCGGCGGCGGTGGCCAGCTTTTCCTGGCTCCAGCCCAGGCGCTGGCGGGTGGTGCGCAGATTGTGGGCGACGTGACTGAAGACTTGCAGAGAGCTGTGGTCGGTCATGGTGCAGTATATTGCGCTATTATCGATATGTGCACTATAGTGCACTGAATTGTTTCCATACCTTAGCTGCGAGACCAGTATATGTCCACTCTTGCCACTACCGCGCCTGCGACTCACCACCGGCTGCTGCCTGATCTGTCGCTGGTGGGCGTCACCATGCTGTGGGGTGCCACCTTTCTGGCGGTACAGACCGCGCTGCAGTGGAGCGGCGCCTTTGCCTTTGTCGGCATGCGCTTCGCCGTGGCGGCGCTGGCCGCCTGGCTGCTGTGCCGGCGCGAACTGGCGCAGCTGAATCGGGCCGAACTGCTGGGTGGCCTGGCTATCGGCGCGGTGCTGTACTTCAGCTACAACCTGCAGACGCTGGGGCTGCCGCATATTCCCAGCAGCACCTCGGCATTTCTCACCGGGCTGTATGTACCGCTGGTGCCGCTGCTGCAGTGGGTGCTGTTCCGTGATCGCCCCAGCCTGGCGGCCTGGGGCGGGATAGCGCTGGCCTTTGTCGGCCTGCTGCTGCTGGCTGGCGCCGACGGCCTGAACATCCACCTGGGGCTGGGCGAGTGGCTGACCATCGCCGCCACCGCCACCATTGCGCTGGAGATCTGTCTGATCAGCCGCTTTGCTGTCGGCTGCAATGCACGGCGCATGGCGCTGGTGCAGTTGCTGACCGTGTGCCTGCTGTCGCTGCTGAGCGCGCCGCTGGCCGGCGAGAGTCTGCCGCAGTGGCATCCGCTGCTGCTGGCCAGTGTGCTGGCGCTGGGAGCGATGACGGCGCTGATCCAGATCGTGATGAACTGGGCGCAAAAAACGGTGCCGGCCACCCGCGCCACCATCATCTACGCGATGGAGCCGGTGTGGGGCGGGCTGATCGGCTGGCTGGCGGGCGAGATGCTGACCGGCGGCAAGGTCGCTGGTGCGGCGTTGATCGTGGCCAGCGTGTTGCTGAGCCAGCTGGGCGCGCGCAAGACCGAACATGCGCCGGTGTGAGCCGGCTCAGGGCTGGCGCAGCTGGCCCTGCAATTGCGGCAGATAGTGCAGTGTCAGGCGGGAGACCTCCCGGCTGGCTACCAGCCGCTGTAGCGCCTGGCGCAGCTGGCTGCGATCGGGTGGCGACATGCGGCGCGACAGATAGCTGCCGACGGTGAGATACACCTCGGGCTGGAATGACAGGTAGCGTAGGGTGGCCCCCTCGGTACCCTGCGGGCTGCCCAGCCAGCTGGTGGTTTCCAGCAGTGCCTGCAGCCGGCGGTGCTGCAGTTTCA
This sequence comes from Vogesella amnigena, assembly GCF_042648905.1. NCBI lineage: Bacteria > Pseudomonadati > Pseudomonadota > Betaproteobacteria > Neisseriales > Chromobacteriaceae > Vogesella > Vogesella amnigena. The sequence goes on from NZ_JBHRYH010000002.1 coordinate 203,412, forward strand.
GATACAGGCTGCCGCGATCGTTGCTGTACTCCAGGCGGCCGGCCTGCCGTAGCGTTGCCAGCCGTTGTTCGATTTCCGTTGGGAACAAGGCACCGCTGAGAATGCCGATGCGTGCGTTCGGATCGGCCAGCAAGGCATCGGCGCTGCGGTAGTTGCTGCCAGCCAGCACCGTGGTCTGCAGCGGCAGGCGGAACAGCGGGACAAACTCCAGCAGCGGCTCCAGTTCGCTGCTCTGTATCGCCAGCAGCAACAGCTGCAGCTGGTGCTGCTGCAGCATGGCATTGCGTCGTGCCAGTGGCAGTTCGCGCGGGGTCAGCACGCAGCCGGTCAGCTGCTGCAGGCGCCCGGCCAGTGCCGGCAGCAGCCCCTGCGGGCTGCCGTTACGGGCCTCGCTGTATAGCTGTGCTGCCCGGCTATAGCTCGGGTAATCGTAGCGGCAGGGGGCGGCGGCCTGGGCCGCAAGCGAGGCAAGCAACAGCAGGCCGGCGAATGCTTTCATGGGCACCACGCAAGATCATGATGCTCACATTGTGCGACATTTATCGAACTTTGCCACTCGCCGTGGCATGGCTGGCAGATACCCCGCTGGCAGGCCGGCGCCGCGGATTGAGGTTGGCCGCAAACTGCCGCGTGGCCTCGGCCCAGGAGAAGCGCTCGGCAATGCGGCGCACGTGATCGCGGTCCAGCGCCAGCGCCTGCAGGCAGGCCAGGCGCAAGTCCTGGTGCAGCACGCCGCCGCCGCTGTTGCCCACCACGTCCAGCGGCCCCGCCACCGGGTAGGCCGCCACCGGTGTGCCGCAGGCCATCGCTTCCAGCAGCACCAGACCGAAGGTGTCGGTAAGGCTGGGGAACACGAATACATCCGCCGCGCGGTAGAAGCGGGCCAGCTCGTGCTGCGGAAACACGCCGGCAAAGTGTACCTGCGGGTAGCGCTGGCGCAGCTCTTCCAGCTGCGGACCTTCGCCCACCACCCACTTGCTGCCCGGCAGGTCCAGCTGCAGGAAGGCCTCGATGTTTTTCTCCACCGCCACGCGGCCGATGTAGACAAAGCGCGGCGGCGCGGTTTCCAGCCGTTCGCGCTCGCCGGGGCTGAACAGCGTGGTATCCACGCCGCGTCCCCACAGCACCACATTGCCGAAGCCACGCTCCCGCAGCGCGCGCACTATGCTGGGCGTGGGCGCCATCACTGCCGCCGCCGGAGCATGGAAGTGGCGCATGAAGGCATAGCTGATGCCCAGCGGCAGCCGCGTGCGGGCGGCGACGTATTCCGGAAAGCGGGTGTGGTAGGCGGTGCTGAACGGCTGCTTGTGGCGCAGGCACCAGCGGCGCGCGGCCCAGCCCAGCGGGCCTTCGGTGGCAATGTGCACCGCGTCGGCATCGAATGCGGCCAAGCTTTGTGCCACCTTGCGGTAGGGAAACAGCGCGATGCGGATATCCGGGTAGCTGGGCAGCGGCATGGTGGTGAACGCTTCGCCATCGTCGTGTTCGCCGCCCAGCGGGGTGAGCAGCGCCACCTCGTGGCCCATGGCGCGCAGCTCGCGCACCGTTTCCAGCAGGCTGCGTACCACGCCGTTCACCTGCGGCAGCCAGGCATCTGTCACGATCATTACGCGCATGGGCGGCTCTCCTGATGGGCATGTACCGGCAGGGCAGCTGGTAGCTCGGTTGGCAACGGCAGCAGCAGCTCCTCGTGGCTGGCAGGGTGGGCCGGGCTGGCTGCCGGGGTATCGATGCGCGTCCAGTACACCACTTCCAGCCGGCCATCGTGGTGTTCCACCAGCGCCGACAGGCTTTCCACCCAGTCGCCGCAGTTGCCGTACACGATGCCGTCGATGTCCTTGACCTCGGCCTTGTGGATGTGGCCGCAGATCACGCCGTCAAAGCCGCGGCGGCGGGCCTCGGCGGCCAGGATGTGCTCGAAGTCGCTGATGAAATTCACCGCGTTCTTCACCTTGTGTTTCAGGTACTGCGACAGTGACCAGTACGGCCGCCCCAGCTTCTGCCGCAGCCAGTTGAAATGGCGGTTCAGCCCCAGGATCACCGTGTACAGGCTGTCGCCGACATAGGCCAGCCACTTCACGTGCTGGATCACGCCGTCGAATTCGTCGCCGTGGATGATCAGCAGCCGGCGGCCGTCGGCAGTGCGGTGTTCGGCTTCGCCGCGAATGGCGATGCCGCCGAAATCCAGCCCGTGGTACTGGCGCGCCGCTTCGTCGTGATTGCCGGGCACATACACCACCTGCGTGCCCTTGCGTGCCTTGCGCAGCACTTTCTGCACCACGTCGTTGTGCGCCTGCTTCCAGTACCAGGATTTTTTCAGCTGCCAGCCATCGATGATGTCGCCCACCAGGTACAGGGTGTCCGACTCGTTGTGGCGCAGGAAATCCAGCAGAAAGGCGGCCTGGCAGCCGCTGGTGCCAAGATGGACATCGGATAGCCAGATGGTGCGGTAACGGTGGCTCATGGAGCATCTCCACGCTGCAGATGCCCCGATGCTGCCGCCGCCGTGTGACAGCAGCATGAGTGTGCTGTGACAGCCTGGTGACGGTAACATGGCATGAGAAAATTCCGATGTCGGCGACGCCATAAGCTTGGCTTAATGCTGCTCCGCTTCAATGCGCGTATTCCGCCCTAGAGACTGATGATGAACAAGCTGTTGCGCCCGGCCCGTGCCGAGTGGCTGGCGCTGTCCGCCGCCCTGCTGTTTGTAGTGCTGTTCAACCTGCCGTTCTGGCAGCGGCTGCTGGCCATCATCGGCCCCATCGACGGCCACGGCATCAAGTTGCTGGGGCTGTCCTTCGTATTGCTCACCGCGCTGCTCAACCTGCTGCTGCTGCTGTTGCTGTGGCCGCGCATCGGCCGCCCGCTGCTTACCGTGCTATTCGTTACCACCGCCGCCATCAGCTATTTCATGAGCCAGTACGGCGTGCTGATCGACATGAACATGGTGCGCAACGCCATGCAGACCGATGGCGCCGAGGTGCGCGATCTGCTCACCGTGAAAATGCTGCTTACCGTGCTGCTGCTGGGCGGCCTGCCCAGCCTGTGGCTGTGGCGCGCGCCGCTGAGCTACCGCCCGGCGCTGCGCGAGCTGGGCAGCCGCGCCGTGGCGCTGCTGGTGACCGGCGGCGTGGTACTGGGCGTGGCGATGGTGGGTTACCAGGATTTTGCCTCGCTGTTTCGCAACAACCGCGAGCTGCGCTTTGCCATCACCCCCACCAACTACCTGCAGGCCACCAGTTCTTATCTGAAACGCAGCTATGCCAAGGAGGTGCCGCTGCAGCAGATCGGGCTGGATGCCCGCCGCGGCCAGGGTTGGCCGCAGGGCAGCAAGCCGCGTGTGCTGGTGCTGGTGGTGGGCGAGACCGCTCGCGCCGACCACTTCTCGCTTAACGGCTACCCGCGCCCGACCAACCCGGAGCTGGCCAAGGTGGGCGGGCTGCTGAACTACCCGGATGCCTGGTCCTGCGGTACCGAAACCGCGGTCTCGGTGCCATGCATGTTCTCGTCGCTGCCGCGCGAGCAGTTCGATGCTGACGAGGCCAAGCACCGTGAAAACCTGCTGGATGTGCTCAAGCGCAGCGGGCTGGACGTGCAGTGGCTGGACAACAACTCCGGCTGCAAGGAAGTGTGCAACCGCGTGCCATCGCAGATGCTGTTCGGCGCCAAGGACCCGCGCTACTGCAATGAGGAAGAATGTTTCGACGACATCCTGCTCACCGCACTGGACGACAAGCTGAAAACCATCAAGCAGGACACGGTGATCGTACTGCACCAGAAAGGCAGCCACGGCCCGGCCTACTACAAGCGCTCGCCGCCGCAGTATTCGCCGTTCCAGCCGGCCTGCCAGAGCAGCGAACTGCAGAAATGCAGCCAGGCCGACATCGTCAACGGCTTCGACAACACCATCCGCTACACCGACCACATCCTGGCGCAGGCCATCGCCCGCTTGCAGGCGCGGCAGGACATCGCCGGCAGCCTGTTCTACCTGTCCGACCATGGCGAGTCGCTGGGTGAAAACAATATGTACCTGCATGCCACGCCCTATATCGTGGCGCCGGATGCGCAAAAGCACATCCCGATGCTGGCCTGGTTCTCGCCGCAATGGCTGGCTGCGGCCAATCTCAGCCAGGCCTGCCTGCAGCAGGGCAGCCGCCAGCACTACAGCCAGGACAACCTGTTCCACACCGTGCTGGGGCTGATGGATGTACAGACCAGCCTGTACCAGCGCCCGCTGGACATGTACGCCGGCTGCCGCCGGGCCTGATGTGCTGTTAAGCCCCGGTTAATGCCGGGGCGGCACACTGCCGCATTCCATTCTGCCGACGTCACCAGCTATGACGCCTTCCACTTTCTACCGCCGCCAGCTCCTGTGCCTGCTGTTCTGCCTGCTGGCCCTGCTGTGGCTGGAACACTACCCGCAGCTGGATTTCTCCTTGCAAGCCTGGTTCTACGACCCGGCCAGCAGCCGCTTCCCGCTGCAGGACGCGCGCTGGCTGGAGTGGCTCAATCACCGGCTGGCCAAATACCTGGTGCTGCTTACCGGCCTGCTGCTGGCCTGGCGCGGCTGGCGGCAGCGCGATGCCCGTCGGCTGCTTACGGTCGTCGCCATGCTGCTGGCCGGCGCCGTGGTGGCCTGGCTCAAATCCGAGAGCGCGCATTCCTGCCCGTGGGATCTGCAGGCTTTTGGCGGCACCGCCAGCTGGTTTCCGCTGCGCGGGCTGGTACCTGCGGATGCCGGCCCCGGGCATTGCTTCCCCGGCGGCCATGCCTCGGCCGGATTTTCGTTGCTGGCGCTGGCTTATTGGCAGTGGCTGTTGCGGCCAACCCTGGCGCGCGGCCTGTTCTGGCTGGGCATGGGGGCTGGCATGCTGATGGGCTTTGGCCAGATGCTGCGCGGCGCCCATTTCCTGTCGCACAACCTGTGGAGCGGCTGGCTGGTATGGGCGACTTGCTGCCTGCTGTTCGCCTGCTACGACCTGCTGTGGCAGCCGTGGCGGCAGCGTAGCGCGGCGCGCCGGCAGCTAAGCGCCGCTTAAGTACAGGCTAAGGCTGCATTAAGACTGGCGGCATAAATTGAACGGGTACCTGCAGGCGTGCAGGCACCCTACAGATCACTCCAAGGAGCTTTACCATGAAAAAACTGCTTGCTATCGCCCTGATGGCTTCCTTTGCTTCCACTGCCTTTGCCGCTGCCCAATGCCCGGCCCAGCCGAAAGACAAATGGCAGAAAGAAGCCGACTTCAAAAAGCAGCTGCAAGGTCAGGGCTACCAGATCAAGAAATTCAAGGTGTCCGGCAACTGCTACGAAATCTACGGCAAGAACAAGGATGGCAAGAAAGTTGAAATCTACTTTGACCCGGTAAGCGGCAAGCCGGTGAAGAGCGATATCGCTGACTGATAACCACCACGCAGGTCGGGCAAGCCCGACCTGCGTGAGGGCTGACAAAGCCCTTTCGCCACGCGGAAGGGCTTTGTTCCATACACAGGAAGGCTGTCGAATAACAGAGCCTGAGCAGGATGCCGCAGCCCTTGCTGCATGCTGCACAGGCTTTTCAAGGAGAAAACCATGACTCACCCCGTTACCGCCCGCAGCGTGAAAGTGTGGGACCCATTTGTGCGCCTGTTCCACTGGTCGCTGGTGAGCTGTGTGCTGCTCAACCTGTTTGTGCTGGAAGAAGGCGACCCGCCGCACCGCTGGGCAGGCTATATCGCCACCGGCCTGGTAGTGGCGCGCATCATCTGGGGCTTCATCGGCAGCGAGCATGCGCGTTTCAGCAGCTTCTTCCCCACCCCGGGCCGCATCAAGGCGCATCTGGGCGCGGTGAAGGAAGGCCAGCACCCGCAGACGGTGGGGCATAACCCGCTGGGCGCGCTGATGATGTTTGCGTTGATGGGGCTGGTACTGTCGCTGGGTGTCAGCGGCTACCTGATGGGTACCGATGCCTACTTCGGCGAAGAATGGCTGGAAGAGCTGCACGAGGCTCTGGCCAACACCCTGCTGGCCGCCGCCGGACTGCATGCGCTGGCCGCCATCGTGATGAGCCGTGTCGAGCGCGTGAACCTGGTTCGTGCCATGATTACCGGTGTCAAACAATGGCGCTGAGGTAAAGCTATGCGGGTATTGATCGTCGAGGATGATCCGCTGATCGGAGATGGCCTGCAGGCTGGCCTGCAGGCCCTTGGTTTCAGTTGCGACTGGCTGCGCGACGGCAAGCTGGCGCTGTCCGGCATCCGCGCCGCGCCTTACGACGCGGTGGTGTTGGACCTGGGCCTGCCCGGCATGGATGGCCTGGACGTGCTGGCCGCCTGGCGCAAGGCCGGCCAGCAGGAGCCGGTGCTGCTGCTCACCGCGCGTGATGCGGTGAACGACCGCATTCGCGGCCTGGATGCCGGCGCCGACGATTACCTGGTGAAACCGTTCGCGCTGGGCGAGTTGGCCGCAAGGCTGCGCGCCCTGCTGCGCCGCCGTGGTGGCCAGAGCCTGCCGCTGCTCAGCCACGGCCGCGTCAGCCTGGACCCGGCTGCGCGCCAGGTCACGCTGGATGGCGTGCCGGTGGCCTTGTCCGCCCGCGAGCTGGCGGTGCTGGAGGTGCTGCTCAATAACCGCAACCGCGTGCTCAGCCGTGCCGAGATCGAGGAAAAGCTGTACGACTGGGCGCACGAGGTAGAGAGCAACGCGGTGGAAGTGCACATCCACCACCTGCGCAAGAAACTGGGCGCCGACTTCATCAAGACCCGCCGCGGCCTGGGCTATACGCTGGGAGATGCCTGAGTGAGCAACAGCCTGCGCGGCACCCTGATACGCAGCCTGCTGGTGGTGGTTACCCCGCTGTGGCTGGTGGCCAGCGTGCTGCTTGCACTGCATGCCCGCCATGAAATCAACGAACTGTACGATGGTCAGCAGCAGACCTTTGCCCAGCAGCTGTACAGCACGCTGCCGATGCTGGCGGCACGGCAACAGGGCCTGCCGCCGGAACAGAAACAGGAAAGCGATCACCAGGCGGTAGCCGCCTGGGACGCGAGCGGACAACGCCTGCTGGTGGACAGCGAAGGGCTGGACCTCGACTACCGGGCCGATGGCAGCGGCTTTCACAGCCTGCAGCACGATGGTGAAAACTGGCGGGTGTACTACCTGTCCGGCCCCGACGGTACCGTGGCGGTGGCGCAGGAGCTGGACGAACGCTGGGAGGCGCTCTCCGGGCTGTTGCTGACCCAGAGCCTGCTGTGGCTGGTGCTGCTGCCGGTGGCGCTGGGCGCGGTGTGGTGGGCGGTGGCGCACAGCCTCAGGCCGCTGGCGGTGCTGCGCGGCGCATTGCAGCAACGCCAAGCCGACGACCCCACGCCGCTGGAGCGCGATGTGCCGCGCGAGATCCAGCCACTGATCGACGGCATGAACAGCCTGATCGACCGTGTGGCAGACACCCTGCAGCGCGAGCGGCAATTCACCGCCAGCGCCGCGCACGAGCTGCGCAGCCCGCTGGCGGCGCTGCGGGTGCAGGCCGAACTGCTGACCCTGCTGGACGAACCGGCCGCGCGCAATGCCGCCGCCGGCAAGGTGATGCAGGGCGTGGACCGCGCCAGCCACCTGGTGGACCAGCTGCTGGCCCTGTCGCGGCTGGAGCAGCAGCACGACCTGCCGCGTCAGCCACTGGACTGGGCGCAGATTGCCGAGCACGCCTGCCAGCAGGTGGCCGATTACGCCGCGCAGCGCGGTAGCCATATCGTGCCGCAGCTCAGCGGTGAACCGTTGGCTGCGGGCGAGGCCACGCTGCTCACCCTGCTGCTGCGCAACCTGCTGGACAATGCCCTGCGCTATTCCCCACCCGGCAGCCACATCGTGCTGGAAGTCGGCCCGCAGCAGATACGGGTACTGGATAACGGCCCCGGTATCGCCGCCGAATATCTGGCGCAGGTTGGCCAGCGCTTCTTCCGCCCCCCGGGGCAAGGTCAGAGCGGCAGCGGGCTCGGCCTGTCCATCGTGCGACGCATTGCCGAGCTGCACGGCCTGCGCCTGAGCTGGCACAACCGTAGCGAAGGCGGGCTGGAAGTCTGCCTGCAGCCGGACAGCCACTGATACCCGGCTGAGAGCCTGCCACTGCATTGCTTATCAACCGATAGCTGATAAGCAATGCAGATTTTCTTGGTTCGCCGCCGCCTGGTGCTTCGCTAGATTCTCCCCATTGCTTATCGTTACCCAGGGGAGAACATCCATGAACCGCCTTACCCGACTTGCCACTGCCACCACCCTGTTGTTCGCACTGGCCGGCCACGCGCTGGCCGATGTCAGCCTGCTGAACGTGTCCTACGACCCCACCCGCGAGCTGTACCAGGACTTCAACACCGCCTTTGCCAAGTACTGGAAAGCCAAGACCGGCGAAACCGTCAACATCAAGCAGTCACACGGCGGTTCCGGCAAGCAGGCACGTTCGGTGATCGACGGCCTGGAAGCCGACGTGGTAACACTGGCGCTGGGTTACGACGTGGATGCGCTCAACACCGAAGCCAAACTGATTCCGCCCAACTGGCAAAAGCGCCTGCCCAACAACGCTTCGCCGTACACCTCCACCATCGTGTTCCTGGTGCGCAAGGGCAACCCGAAAGGGATCAAGGACTGGAATGACCTGATCAAGCCGGGCGTGGAAGTGGTGACGCCGAACCCGAAAACCTCCGGCGGCGCGCGCTGGAACTACCTGGCAGCCTGGGGCTACGCGCTGAAGCAGCCGGGCGGTAACGACACCAAGGCCCGCGAGTTCGTGCGCAAGCTGTTCCAGAACGTGAAAGTGCTGGATTCCGGCGCGCGTGGCTCCACCGTGACCTTCACCCAGCGCGGCATCGGCGACGTGCTGCTGGCCTGGGAGAACGAGGCCTATCTGTCGGTGAACGAATTCGGCCCGGACAAGTTCGACATCGTCACCCCATCGCTGTCCATCCTGGCCGAGCCGCCGGTGAGCGTGGTGGACAAGGTGGTGGACAAACGTGGCACCCGCAAGGTGGCCGAAGCCTACCTGCAATACCTGTACAGCCCGCAAGGCCAGGAGCTGGCGGCCAAGAACTACTACCGCCCGCGTGACCCGAAAACCGCCGCCAAATACGCCAACCAGTTCAGCAAGGTAAAACTGTTCACCATCGATCAGGTGTTCGGCGGCTGGACCCGCGCGCAGAAGACCCACTTTGCCGATGGCGGCATCTTCGACCAGATCCAGGTGAAGTAATGCAGACCCGCCTGCCGTTGCTGCTGCTTGCCGACGGCCGGCAGCACGATGGCCGCACCCTGCTGGCGCTGGCGCGCGGGCAGGGTGTTTTTGTGCTGGAGGAGGTGGCGGCACTGGCGCACTGGCTGCAGCTGGGCGCCACGCCCGTTCTGCTGCTGGCGCATGGCGCACTATGCGTGCCGGCACTGGAGCTGCTGGCGGCAGACACCCGCTGCCGCGCCGCCTTGCTGCTGTCGCCGCAGGGCGATGCGCTGGCCGCACGGCCGCTGCCGTTTCCCGCGCTGGTGGCCTGCCACCGCCCCGACCCGCGCTACCCGCGGCTGACCCAGGCCGCCGGCCTTGCCACCGCCTGGCAGGCGCGGCTGCATCTGTTGTCCGGCAGCGGGGAGGACGCTAGCGAGCTGTCACCGCTGCTGACCGACCTCATCCGCCTGGCCAGCCAGCCGCTGGCGGGGGAGTGCTGAGCTGTCGATATGACACACCCGCCGCACAACGTTGGCCGCAAGCCTGTACCGAGGGTTGCGGCCAATGTTCCTTTTCTCGCGTAGGGTGGGCTAAGGCTATCAGCCGTGCCCACCGGCAAGATGTCATCGGTGGGCACGCTCCGCTTTGCCCACCCTACGTGTAGTGCTCACGTTGCCGCGGTTTTAGCACCACCTGCCACACAACGTTGGCCGCAAGCCCGTACCGGGCGCTGCGGCCAATGTTCCTTGTCTCGTGTAGGGTGGGCTAAGGCTGTCAGCCGTGCCCACCGGCAAGATGTCATCGGTGGGCACGCTCCGCTTAGCCCACCCTACGTGTAGTGCTCACGTTGCCGCGGTTTTACAACCACCCGCTATATCAACCGGCCGCATTCCGCTTTTTCAGTTATTGAATAAGTAACGAAGAAATCCTTATTTTTCGAATAAGGAGCCGGCCAATATCCTGTGGCCAGTTATATAGCCACAGGAAACAGCATGAAACCCACTACCCGAGGAGCCGCCGCATGAGCCGTGCCGCTACCTTGCCCCGTGTCCTGCCCGGCTTTGGCCTGTCGCTGGGCTTTACCCTCACTTACCTGTCGCTGATCGTGCTGATCCCACTGTCGGCGGTGTTCATCCGCGCCAGCGGCATGAGCCTGGATGCCTTCTGGGAGGCGGTGACCGCGCCGCGCGTGCTGGCCTCCTACCGGCTGAGTTTCGGCATGGCGCTGCTGGCGGCGGCCATCAATACGGTGTTCGGCCTGCTGCTGGCCTGGGCACTGGTGCGCTACCGCTTTGCCGGAAAGAAGCTGGTGGATGCGCTGGTGGACCTGCCGTTCGCGCTGCCCACCGCGGTGGCCGGCATTGCGCTTACCGCCCTGTACGCCGGCAACGGCTGGCTGGGCCAGTACCTGGAGCCGCTGGGCATCAAGGTGGCGTTCGGGCCGCTGGGGGTGCTGGTGGCGCTGGTGTTCATCGGCCTGCCCTTCGTGGTGCGCACGGTGCAGCCGGTGCTGGAAGACCTGGAGACCGAGCTGGAAGAGGCCGCCTCCAGCCTGGGCGCACACCGCTGGCAGACTTTCCGCCACGTGATCCTGCCGGTGCTGCAGCCGGCGCTGATGACCGGTTTCGCGCTGGCCTTTGCCCGCGCGGTGGGCGAGTACGGTTCGGTGATCTTCATCGCCGGCAACATCCCGATGGTGTCGGAGATCACCCCGCTGATGATCATCAGCAAGCTGGAGCAATATGACTATGCCGGCGCTACCGCCATCGCCGGGGTGATGCTGGTGTTTTCCTTCCTGCTGCTGCTGGCCATCAACGGTCTGCAGGCATGGCAGGCGAAACGTAGCGGAAGGAGTGCATGATGGCCGGTGCCGTTTCCAATCTCTATGCCCAGCATGACCGCGCGGCGCTGCTGGAAAGCCGCCAGGCCACCCGTGAGCCGGCGTGGGTGAAGACCCTCATTCTCACCGTGGCGCTGGGCTTCTTCGCCGTGTTCCTGCTGCTGCCGCTGGCAGTAGTGTTTGCCGAGGCGCTGGCCAAGGGCTGGGATACCTACCTGGCGGCGCTGCTGGAGCCGGATGCGCTGTCGGCGGTGAAGCTCACGCTGTTGGCCGCGGTGATTTCGGTGCCGCTGAACCTGGTGTTCGGCGTGGCGGCGGCGTGGGCAATCACCCGTTTCGATTTTCGCGGCAAGCAGCTGCTGATCACGCTGATCGACCTGCCGTTCTCGGTGTCGCCGGTGGTGGCCGGCCTGGTGTATGTGCTGGTGTTCAGCAGCCACGGCTGGCTTGGCCCCTGGTTGCTGGAGCATGACATCAAGGTGATTTTCGCGGTGCCGGGCATCGTGCTGGCTACCATGTTCGTGACCGTGCCCTTTGTGGCCCGCGAGCTGATTCCGCTGCTGCAGGCGCAGGGGCGCGAGGAAGAAGAGGCCGCCGTGGTGCTGGGCGCGCGCGGCTGGCAGGTGTTCTGGCATGTGACGCTGCCCAATGTGCGCTGGGCGCTGCTGTACGGCGTGATTCTCAGCAATGCGCGGGCGATGGGCGAGTTCGGCGCGGTATCGGTGGTGTCCGGCCATATCCGTGGCGAGACCAACACCCTGCCGCTGCATGTGGAGATTCTCTACAACGAGTACCAGTTTGCCGCCGCCTTTGCCGTGGCCAGTCTGCTGGCGCTGCTGGCGCTGGTGACGCTGGTGGTGAAGAGCTGGGTGGAGTGGCGCGCCACGCGCGATTAAACGTCGCTAACAAAACCCCTGATCCTGCGTTGCGCCTGCTTGCCGTACTCGCTGTACTGTCTGCGTCGGCGCGCCTTGGCTCAGGTCCTCTGCAAGGTTTTGTTAGCAACGCCAAATATCTATCCGCTGCGGCGAGCGCAGCGGGCAAGGTTGGCCGCAAGGCGACCACGGAGAAATGAAATGAGCATCCAGGTACAGAACATCCACAAGGCATTCGGCGATTTCGTCGCTCTCGACAACCTCACGCTGGACTTCCCCGGCGGCGAGCTGGTGGCGCTGCTGGGGCCGTCCGGCTGCGGCAAGACCACGCTGCTGCGCGTCATCGCCGGGCTGGAGCAGGCCGACAGCGGTCGCGTGCTGCTGGACGGCGAGGACGCCTCCGACACCCACGTGCGCGAGCGCCAGGTGGGCTTCGTGTTCCAGCACTACGCGCTGTTCCGCCACATGACGGTGTTCGACAACGTGGCCTTCGGCTTGCGCATGAAGCCGCGCAAGCTGCGCCCCAGCGAGGCCGACATCAAGCGCAAGGTGCACGAGCTGCTGGACCTGGTGCAGCTGGACTGGCTGGCAGACCGCTTCCCGGCACAGCTGTCCGGCGGCCAGCGCCAGCGCATCGCCCTGGCGCGCGCGCTGGCGGTGGAGCCGCGCGTGCTGCTGCTGGACGAGCCGTTCGGCGCGCTGGACGCCAAGGTGCGCAAGGAGCTGCGCCGCTGGCTGCGCCGCCTGCACGACGAGCTGCACATCACCTCCATCTTCGTGACCCACGACCAGGAAGAAGCGCTGGAAGTGGCCGACCGCGTGGTGCTGATGAACCACGGCCGCGTGGAGCAGATCGGCAGCCCGGGCGAGGTGTACCGCCAGCCGGCCACGCCTTTCGTGTACGGCTTTCTGGGGGCGGCCAACCGGTTCGAAGGCAGCGGCAGCGCCGGCGGCATCGCGGTGGGTAATGCCCGGCTCAGCAGTGAGCCGGCAGCGTATGATGGCCGGGTGATCGCCTTTGTGCGCCCGCACGAGCTGGACATCGTGCCGGGCGAGCATGGCGATGGCGTGCCGGCACGCATCAGCCGCCTGCTGACGCTGGGCGCGCTCACCCGTGTGGAGCTGGAAGGCCGTGACGAGCTGGCCGGCCAGCAGTTCGATGTGGAACTGCCGGCCGGCAGCGAGCTTGTCGCAAGCCTGCAGGCCGGGCAGCCGGTACGCCTCAAGCCGCGCAGCGTGCGCGTGTTCGCCAACCAGGAAACGGCAGGTGCCGCATGAATTTCCAGCAGCTACGCATCATCCGCGAGACGGTAAGACAGAATTTCAACCTCACCGAGGTGGCCAACGCGCTGTTCACCTCGCAGTCCGGCGTCTCCAAGCACATCAAGGACCTGGAAGACGAGCTGGGCGTGGAGCTGTTCGTGCGCAAGGGCAAGCGCTTTCTCGGCCTGACCGACCCCGGCAAGGAGCTGCTTACCATCGTCGAGCGCATGCTGCTGGACGCCGGCAACATCAAGCGCCTGGCCGAGCAGTTCAGCCAGCGCGACGAAGGCCAGCTCACCATCGCCACCACCCACACCCAGGCACGCTATGCGCTGCCCAAGGTGGTGACCGCGTTCAAGAAAGCCTTTCCCAAGGTGCACCTGGTGCTGCACCAGGCCAGCCCGGACGAGCTGGTGCGCCTGCTGCTGGCCGGCGAGGCCGACATCGGCATCGCTACCGAGGCAGTGGCCGAGGTGCCGGAGCTGGTGTCCTTCCCGTACTACAGCTGGCACCACGCGGTGATCGCGCCGCCGGAACACCCGCTGCATGGCCAGCAGTTGTCGCTGGAGACGCTGGCCGAGTATCCCATCGTCACCTACCACCAGGGCTTTACCGGCCGCGCGCAGATCGACCGCGCCTTTGCCGACGCCGGCCTGGCGCCTGACATCGTGATGGCGGCACTGGATGCCGACGTGATCAAGACCTACGTGGAGCTGGAGCTGGGCGTGGGCATCATCGCCTCGATGGCGGTGGACGCGCAGCGCGACAGCCAGGTGCAGGTGGTGGCTGGCGAGCCACTGTTCGGCCACCAGACCACCCGCATCGCCATCCGCCGCGGCCACTACCTGCGCAGCTTCGCCTACCGTTTCATCGAGCTGTGCTCGACTGCCCTGGACGAAGACACCGTGCGGCGGGCGCTGTCGCCGTTGGCGCAGGATTGAGATAGCGGCTCTCGTGCGCTTGCGGCCAACCTTGTGGCGATAAGGTTGGCCGCAAGTGTTTTCAGTGCATCAGCTACGCACCGCCCTCGCCGGCAGCGCCTGCCACAGCGCCGCGCCGGCGATCAGCAGCCCGCCGATCCAGCCGCTGGCGGCTAGCGGCTCGCCCAGCCAGGCCACCGCGAACAGTGCGCCCCACAGCGGCTCGCTGCCCAGCAGCAGCGCCACCTTGCTGGGGCTGGATTCCGCCAGCGCGCGGTTCATCGCCCAGAAGGCGAACAGGGTGCAGAACAGTACCAGGAAGGCGATGGCCAGCCAGAACGATGCTGCCGTCGGCAGTGGTGGCAGGCCGCCGGGCTGCAGCAGGCCCAGCAGCAGCGCTCCGGCGCCCACCAGTGCGCTCTGCACACCGGTGAGGCCCAGCATGTCGATGCCCTTGCCGGCGGTAAGCCGGGTGGCAAGGCAGGTCTGCGCTGCACGCAGCAGCGCCGCCAGCAGCATCAACGCATCGCCGCCGTTTATTTTGCCCGTCGCCATGCCGGTAAGCAGCCAGGTACCCAGCAGCGACAGGATGGCCGCCAGCCACAGCCGCGCCGCCGGGCGCTTGCCGAACCACAGCCATTCCACCGGCGGCGTCAGCAGCAGGCACAGGCTGATCAGGAAGGCGGCGTTGCCGGCGCTGGTATGCGCCACGCCGTAGGTTTCCACCAGAATCACCGTCAGCAGCCCACTACCTATCGGCAGCGCCGCCCGCAGCGTGGCGCCTTGCTGCGCGCGCGGCAGTCGCAGCCAGTAGGGCAGCAGCAACAGCGCGCTCAGCAGGAAGCGCAGCGCGATGACACCGGCCACCGGGTAGAAGGCCAGTGCACTCTTCACCATGCTGTAGCTGCCGCCCCAGATGGCAGCGGTGAGCAGCAGCAACAGTTCGGCGGGAATCAGGATGCGGTTCATGGCGGGCTCCTTGCATTGACTAGCCAGCAGTATGAAACTGCATCGATACCTTGATAATCCGCCTTCCAGGCACAGGATTTTTGCGCCATGAGAACAAGTGAGCTATTGCCGCTGCTGCCGGACCTGGCGGTACTGGTGGATGTGGTGGAAGCCGGCTCCTTCAGCGCCGCCGCGCGGCTGCAGGGCAGTACGCCGTCGGCGGTGAGCCGGCAGATCGCGCGGCTGGAGGCGGCGCTGGGGCTGAAGTTGCTGGAGCGCAGCACGCGGCGGCTGCACCTGACCAGCGGCGGGCAGGAGGTGCTGCGCCACGCCCGCGACATGTTGGAAGCCGCCCGTGCCGCCTGCGACGGCGCCGCGCGCCACGCCAGCAGCGTTACCGGCCGGGTAAGGTTGGCCGCACCCAAGGCGGCGCTGCGGCAGCTGATTCATCCACAGTTGCCCGGGCTGCTGCAGACTTATCCACAGCTGGTGCTGGAGCTGCAGGTTACCGACCAGGTGGTGGACCTGATCGCTGACGGCGTGGACATTGCACTGCGCCTGGGCGACCCGCCGCCCGGCTACGTGGCGCGGCCATTCATGGAGGTGCGCACCCTGCTGTACGCCGCGCCGGCCTATCTGGCGGCGCACGGCACGCCGCAGCATCCGGCCGAGCTGGTGCGCCATAGCTGCCTGCATCTGGCCGAGCTGCCGGGCGACGACGAATGGTGCCTGGTGCGCGGCAACGAGCGGGTGGTGGTGAATGTGCGCGGCCGCTACGCCAGCAACCACAGCGAGATGCGGCGCGAAGCGGCCGAGTGGGGGCTGGGCATCGCCAGCCTGCCGGATTTCTCGGTGCGGCAGCAGCTGGCGGATGGCAGCCTGCAGCCGGTGCTGCCGGGCTGGCAACTATTGGGGCGCTACCAGGGCAGCAGCTGGCTGGTCTACCACGCTGACCGTTACCGCTCGCCGCGGGTGCGCGCGGTGGTGGATTACCTGCTGCAGATCGCGGCCAATTTAGGCCAGCAGCGCGCGTAGCAGGCCGATGCCGGCGCAGCCGGCAATCACCGGAATCACGCCGCGGCCGCCTTTCACCAGCGCCCACAGGCTGGCCGCCGCCAGCAGCGCGGCAAACCAGTCGATGCCGGCAGTGAGGCCGTGCGGCCACAGCAGGTGCTGGCCGAAGAACAGCGCCAGGTTGATGATCACCCCCACCACCGCGGCGGTGATGGCGGTAAGCGGCGCGGTAAAGCCCAGCTTGCCGCGGGTGTGTTCCACCAGCGGCGCGCCGGCGAGGATGAACAGGAAGGACGGCAGGAAGGTGTACCAGGTCACCCAGCTGGCGGCGATGATGCCGCTGAGCGCCGCGCTGCCGGCGCCGAACATTGGTGCGCCGTAGCCGCCGACGAAGGCAACGAAGGCCACCACCATGATCAGCGGCCCCGGCGTGGTTTCGCCCAGCGCCAGCCCGTCCATCATCTGCCCCGGCGTCAGCCAGCCAAAGTGCGTCACTGCGCCCTGGTACACATAGGGCAGCACCGCGTAGGCACCGCCAAAGGTCAGCAGCGCCGCCTTGGTAAAGAACCAGCCCATCTGCGGCAGCGTGTGCTGGCTGCCGGCAAGCGCCACGGCGCTGAGCATCGGCAGCGTCCACAGCAGCGTGCCTGCCAGCGCCAGGCGCAGCAGCTTGCCGTGGCTGTAGCTGGCATGCGGTGGCGGCGGGGTGTGGTCGTTGATCAGCGCCTGATTATCATCCTGCGTGCTGCTGGCGGCATGGCCCTTGCCGCCGTTGAACACCTGCGGCCAACGCTTGGCGCCCAGCCAGCCGCTGATGCCGGCCAGCAGCACGATGGCGGGGAAGGGTAGCGCGAACACCGCCAGCGCCAGCAGCGCGGCGGCGGCAATGCCCCACAGCAGCGGGTGCTTCAGCGCGCGGCTGCCGATACGCCAGGCTGCCTGCAGCACGATGGCCAGCACCGCGGCCTTGATGCCGGCAAACGCGCCGGCCACCAACGGCAGCTGGCCGAAGACCATGTACAGCCAGGACAGCGCAATCAGGATCAGCAGCGAGGGCAGCACGAACAGCACGCCGGCGACGATGCCGCCACGGGTACGGTGCATCAGCCAGCCCAGGTAGGTGGCCAGCTGCTGCGCCTCCGGCCCCGGCAGCAACATGCAGTAGTTCAGCGCGTGCAGGAAACGCTGCTCGGAGATCCAGCGCTTGTTGTCCACCAGCTCGCGGTGCATCAGCGCGATCTGCCCGGCCGGGCCGCCAAAGCTGAGCAAGCCGAGCTTCAGCCAGAAGCGCAGCGCATCGCGAAACGGTACCGTGGGGTGGGACATGGGATGCTCCAGATGGCAAAACACCCCGTACGCGACGGGGTGTGATCAGCAAGGTTGGCCGCAGGGGCCTTACCTGATGTTATTTCTCGACGAAGGCACGCTCGATGGCGTAGTGCCCCGGCTCGCCCATGCGCGGCGATTCCTTGAAGCCCAGCTCGTCCAGAATGTGGCAGGTGTCGTCCAGCATCGCCGGGCTGCCGCACAGCAGCGCACGGTCGGTTTCCGGGTTCAGCTGCGGAATGCCCAGCTGGCGGGCCAGTTCGCCGCTCTTGATCAGGTCGGTCAGGCGGCCCTGGTTGCGGAACGGTTCGCGGGTAACGGTCGGGTAGTAGACCAGCTTCTCGCGTACCAGCTCGCCCAGGTACTCGTGCTCGGCCAGTTCCTTGGTGATGTAATCGTGGTAGCCCAGCTCGCTCACCCAGCGCACGCCGTGGATCAGGAAAATCTTGTCGTACAGGTCGTAGACTTCCGGGTCCTTGATGATGGACATGAACGGCGCCAGGCCGGTGCCGGTGGACAGCAGGAACAGGTGCTTGGCGTTCGGCAGCAGGTTGTCCTGTACCAGGGTGCCGGTGGGCTTGCCGGAGATCACCACCTTGTCGCCAGGCTGCAGGTGCTGCAGGCGCGAGGTCAGCGGGCCGTTCGGTACCTTGATGGAGTAGAACTCCAGGTGTTCTTCCCAGTTGGCGCTGGCCACGGAGTAGGCGCGGATCAGCGGTTTGCCGTTCACCTCAAGACCGATCATCACGAACTGGCCGTTGATGAAGCGCAGACCCGGGTCGCGGGTGCAGGTGAAGCTGAACAGGGTGTCGTTCCAGTGGTGAACGGACTGGACGGTTTCGGTCGTGAGGGTAGCCATGTGTGCTTGTCTCTACATGCGGCAGTAATTCAACAGGGGGGCATTCTACCTCAGCTTCCAAATAACTGCTTGGACGGAAAGGTTCTGTCTTTATTGCCTTTTTTGATGTTGCTCAATTTATATAATGATATACATTCCCAATCAGCAGGCGGGGCGGGCCTGTCAGGCTGTCTGACATCCGGGCTTGTCGATAAACGCTGCAGCATTTATGTTGCCATGCAACAACAACGACGCGAGATCAGGGCGATGAAACTGTGCGTGATAGCCGGCGACGGCATCGGTCGGGAAGTGGTACCGCAGGCGCTGCGGGTGTTGCAGGCATTGCTGCCGGCGCTGCAGGTAGTGGAAGCCGAGGCCGGCTGGGACACTTTCTGCCAGCAGGGTACGGCGCTGCCGGCGGCCACCCTGGCGGCGGCGCGCGATTGCGGCGCGGTGATCTTCGGTGCAGTCAGTTCGCCGGCGCACAAGGTGGCCGGCTACCGCTCGCCCATCGTGCAGCTGCGACGCGAGCTGGGCTGCCACGCCAACCTGCGGCCAACCCTGAGCCTGCCCGGCTGCGGTGCCGATGGTATCGACCTGCTGATCGTGCGCGAGAACACCGAAGACCTGTACATCGGCGAGGAGCAGTCCGATGGCGACACCGCCACCGCCATCAAGCGCATCACCCGCGCCGCCTCGCAGCGGGTGGCACAAAGTGCCTACCAGCTGGCGCTGGCCGAGGGCCGGCAGCGGCTCACCATCGTGCACAAGGCCAATATCCTGCCGCTTACCGACGGCTTGTTCCGCGACGTGGCGCGCCAGGTGGCGGCGGCATATCCGCAGCTGCAGGTGGACGAGCTGCTGGTGGATACCGCAGCGCTGAAGTTGGCGCAGGCACCGCAGGCTTTCGATGTGCTGCTGGCACCCAATCTTTATGGAGACATCCTGTCCGACCTGGCAGCGGCCTTCGGCGGCGGGCTGGGCGTGGCCGCCTCGCTGAACCTGGGCGAACACGCCGCCATTGCCGAGCCGGTGCACGGCTCGGCGCCGGACATCGCCGGGCAGGGCATTGCCAATCCGGTGGCCAGCCTGTTGTCGCTGGCGATGCTGCTGCGCCACTGGTGGCAGCAGCCAGCGTTGGCCGCACGGCTGGAGCAGGCGGTGCGCGCCACGCTGGCGGCCGGTACCCGCACGCCGGATCTGGGCGGCAGCGCCAGCACGGCTGCGTACTGTGATGCGGTGATCGGGCGCTTGTAGGGCGGAAGCCCGGTGATACCGGGCGTTCCGCCATTCACCCTCGCGGCACACATGGTTGGCCGCAAGCTTCGTAGCCTGGATAAGCCGCAGGCGCATCCGGGGTGATGCGGCCAACTTTGCGCAGCGCCCCCGGATGCGCTGCGCTTATCCGGGCTACTGGCTGTCTTCCAGTGTCTTGTCGCAAATGTTGACCGCACTGTGAGTTGTTCCTCGGGGGATGACCAGGCGTGGTGTCATCAGGGCGGGTTTGATTTTTCAATGTCATGGGAATAATTTGTTGCTGCCATTTTGGCGCGTACCAAGGAGAGACCATGACCGAATTTGAGCTGATTGATGCCATATGTCACGGGGTGAACCCTGTCACCGGCGAAGTTCTGGACACGCCGCGTGATCCGGCACTTGACCGTGCGCGCTTGCATTACCTGGATGAACTGATGCGAGTCCAGGGGCGGCGTATGTCGGGAGCCAGGCCGCCGATGCATGGCAAAGCCTGGGGGGCCGAGGATGACTCCCGCTTGCGGGCGCTGTGGGGAGAAGGGCGGGATGCCGACACAATCGCAGCAGAACTTGGTCGCGGTATGGGCGCCATTATTGCTCGCCTGGTGCACATCGGTGCATGTCAGGATCGTGACCTTGCCAGACAAGAACACGACCGACGCCTGGCCGCCAAGGCGTAGGGTGGGCAAAGCGCAGCGTGCCCACCACTGCAGTGCGACCAGCGGTCACGGTCTACGCCACTGCGACAACATGTCGCATTCCGCCTGCGGTCTTGCCCCGCTACAGTGGCGGCTGCGGGAAGGCGTTCCCGCGCTCCAAGCGAACTGTCTGCCGCCCGCCTGTCGGGCGGCTTGCTTTTGCCATGCGACAAGCTGCCGCAGCCGGCGCCAGTGGCGTGGTGTGGTGCTAAAGTGCCGCTCATGATGCCTTCCATGTTTCCGTTTCTATCCGCCCAGCGGCTGGATGCCGTGCTGCAGAGGCTGTGCCAGCTGCGCTGGGGCATGCTGGCCGGCGGGCTGTTGCTGCTGGCGCTATGCCATGCGCTGTCGCTGCAGCTGCCGTGGTGGCTGCTGTTGCAGGCGCTGGCTACGCTGGCGGTGCTCAATCTGGCCTTGCCCTGGCTGGCCGCGCGTAGCGTGGCGGTGCGGCGCCTGCTGGCGCTGGGGTTGGCGGGCGATGTGCTGGTGCTTACCGAGCTGCTGGCATTCAGCGGCGGTGCGGCCAACCCGCTGGCTTCGCTGTACCTGCCGCCGGTGCTGTTCGGCGCCTTGTTGCTGCCGCCTCGCCAGGCCTGGGCTCTGGCGCTGCTCAGCCTGGCCGCCTATGCCCTGCTGTTCGGCTGGCATCTGCCCTGGCCGCTGGCCGGCGACGATGCCGCCTATGCTTTCCGCCTGCATCTGGTGGGTATGTGGCTGACGTTTGCGGTGTCGGTGCTGCTGCTCACGCTGTTCGTGTCCTACCTGATGACCCAGTTGCTGCGGCGCGAGGCGGCGCTGGCGGCGGCGCGCGAGGCGCAGCTGCGCAACGAACAACTGGTGGGGCTGGGGGTGCAGGCTGCTGCTGCCGCGCATGCCTTATCCACGCCACTGGCTACGCTGACGCTGCTATGCGACGAGATGCTGCACGAGGCTGGCGGCCCCTTGCGCGACGATCTGCTGTTGATGCAGCGCCAGTTGCAACTGTGCCGCGAGGCGCTGGAGCAGTTGCGTGCCGGCAGCAGTGGCGAGGGCGAGGTGCAGCCGGTATGCCGGCAGCTGGCACAGCAGCTGCAGGGCTGGCACAGCACGCGGCCGCAGGTCACCCTGATCCGCCATGGCCTGCTGCAGGGCGGCCCGGCCATGCGGCTGGATGCACGCTTCTGGCCGGCATTTTTCAACCTGCTCAACAACGCCGCCGATGCCGCCGGCAGCGGTACGGGTGACAGCTGCGAAGTGGAGTTGACGGTAGCGGTGGAGGGCGGCTGGCTGCGGCTGGACATCCACAACCGCCAGGGCAGCCTCAGCGCGGCGCAGCTGCAGCAGGCGGGGCTGGCGCCGCTGGATTCGGACAAGCCGGCCGGGCTGGGCATTGGCGTGCTGCTGTCGCATGCCACGCTGTCGCAGCTGGGCGGCGAACTGCAACTCGACAACGACCCGGCCGGCGGCGTGCGCGCCTGCGTGCGCCTGCCGCTGCCCGGACAAAGCGGATAGCGCATGAACAGCATTCTGATCATCGACGACGACAGCGCCTTTGCCGCGGTGCTGGCGCGCAGCCTGGCCCGGCGCGGGCTGACGGTGGCGCAGGCCGCCAGCGCAACGGCGGCACTGCAGGCGCTGCAGAGCCCGCCGGACGGCATCATTCTCGACCTCAACCTGGCCGGCGACAGCGGCCTGTTGCTGCTGCCGCAGCTATTGGCCGCCGCCCCGGCGGCGCGGGTGCTGGTGCTAACCGGCTATGCCAGCATTGCCACCGCCGTGGAGGCGGTAAAGCTGGGGGCGGTGAACTACCTGGCCAAGCCGGCCACGGTGGACGACATCCTGGCGGCGCTGGGGCAGCTTGCGGCCAACCCGGCACTGCCGGTGGCCAGCCAGCCGATGTCGCTGAAGCGGATGAGCTGGGAGCACCTGCAGCGGGTATTGGCCGAGCACGACGGCAATGTGTCGGCCACCGCGCGAGCGCTGGGAATGCACCGGCGCAGCCTGCAGCGGATGCTGGCCAAGCGGCCGGTGCGAGAGTGAGGCTGCGCCTACCGCTACGACGTTGGCGTAGCTAAGTGGCTGATAAAGCAATGGACACCCTAGAGTAATTACGCTAAATTGTGCAGCGCACTCAAACCGAAAGGTTTTTGTGGTGTTAGCCCCTCGAAGCATCTGCCGGCCCCTCGCCGGTGTGATGTTTCTTCCTCGTGTTGGCCCCTGTGGAAACCCTCAGGGGATTTTTTTTGCCTGCTCGCCAGGCGCATCCCCGCCCTGATTCTGCTGCTGCCAGTTTGCCAGGTAGCCTGCCAGTGCCGCGGCATCCAGCGGCCGCGCAAACAAATAGCCCTGCGCAGTGTCGCAGCCGATCTTGGAAAGGAATGCAGACTGTTCTGCTGTCTCCACCCCCTCGGCGGTAATGCTCAGCATCAGGCTGTGCGCCAGGGTGACGATGGCGCGGCAGATGGCGCAATCGCGCACTGCTTCCGGGGTGTCCTTCACGAAGGAGCGGTCTATCTTCAGCCGGTCGATGGTCAGGTGCTTGAGCAGCGCCATCGATGAATAGCCGGTGCCGAAATCGTCGATGGCAATGCTCACCCCCAGTGCCTTCAGCTCGGCCAGGATGCGCTGGCTGTCCTCCATGATCTGCAGGGTGCTTTCGGTCACTTCCAGCTCCAGCAGGTGCGGGTACAGGCCGGTTTCCAGCAGGATCAGTCCCACCCGCCGCACGAAGTCCGGCGCCGCGAACTGCCGTGCCGATACATTCACCGCTACGCGCAGCGGCAGCTGGTAGCGGTCCTGCCATTCACGGGCGCTGATACAGGCGCTGCGCAGCACCCATTCGCCGATGTCGTGGATCAGCCCGCACTCCTCGGCCACCGGAATGAACCGATCCGGCATGATCAGCTGCTGGCCGTCGCGCCAGCGCACCAGCGCCTCGAAGCCCGTCAGCTCGCCGCTGCCCAGCGCAATCAGTGGCTGGTAGTGCAGCTCGAACGCCTGGCGGGTCATGGCCTGGCGCAGGTGCTGCTCGGTCTGCATGCGCAGCCGCACCTTGTCCGCCATGCCATCGTCGAACAGGCACCAGCGCCGCTTGCCCTGGATCTTGGCCTCGTACATGGCGCTGTCGGCGGCGCGCAGCAGCTTGTCGATTTCCATGCCGTGCAATGGAAACAGCGCAATGCCGATGCTGCAGCTCACCACCACCGGCTCGTCGGCCAGCAGGATAGGCTCCTCCAGCCGCGCGATCAGCCGGTTGGCCAGCTGGATGCACTCGTCCTCGCCGCTGCCGGGGCAGACGATGAAGAACTCGTCGCCACCGAAGCGAGTGGCAATGTCGGCTCGGCGCACGGTTTCCTTGATGCGGCCAGCCACGATCTGCAGCAGGCGGTCGCCGGCGGCGTGCCCCAGGCTGTCGTTCACCAGCTTGAAGCCGTCCAGGTCGATGAACACCAGGCCCAGCGACTGCTGGTGGCAAAGCGCGCGGTCCAGCTCCACTTCCAGCTGGTCCTGCAGCAGGTGGCGGTTGCCCAGGCCAGTGAGCGCATCGTGGAACGCCATGTGGTTCAGCTCGCGCTGTGCGTTGTGGATGCCGGAGATATCCGAGCAGGCGACGATGAAGTGCGACAGCTGGCCGGTTTCATCGTGTACCGCACAGATATGCTCCCACACCGGGAACAGCTCGCCGTTGCTGCGCCGGCACAGTATCTCGCCGTTCCACAGCCCGTTCACCTGCTGGCCCAGCTGCTCGTAGAAGCCGGTGCTGTGGTGGCGCTCGTGCAGCAGCGCATCGATATCCTGGCCCAGCAGCTCGCTGAAGCCATAGCCGCTCATGCGCAGGAAGGCCGGGTTGGCGATCTGGATCTCGCGCTGCGGCGACACGATGGCGATACCTTCGGCGGTGGTGTGGAATACCGCGCTGGCCTGGCGCAGTTTTTCTTCCATCTGCACCCGTTCGGTCACGTCGCGCAGCACCCCCACCAGCTTGGTCTGCCCCTGGTTCTGCCCCTGGAACTGCTTGGCGTTCAGTTCCACCCACGCCGCCTCGCCATCCGGGCGCTGCATGGTGGCCACCATCTCGGCCTGACCGCGTTGCTGCAGCATGGTCAGCAGCTTGTCGCGGTCGGTCTTGGCCAGCAGCCGCATGAACGATGGCGCGCTGTCGCGCAGCGTGCCGGGGTGGATGCCGGTGAGCTGCTGGATATGGCCCTGGCTGAAGAAGGTGGATTGCTGATCGTCCCATTCCCAGATACCCAGCTTGGCGGTGTCGATGGCCATCTGCAGCCGGCGATGCTGGTCACGGGTTTCCGCCTCGGCGGCGCGGCAGGAAAACGCCATGCGCAGCGTGGCGTTCAGCTCGCGCAATTCGAAGGGCTTGAGCAGGTAGCCGTAGGGCGCGCTCTCTTCCGCCGCCTTCAGGGTGTTTTCCTCGGCATAGGCGGTAAGGAACACCACCGGGATGTCCAGCTCGCTGCGCAGGATGGCGGCGGCCTCGGTGCCGGTCATCTGGCCTTCCAGGTGGATGTCCATCAGCGTCAGGTCGGGGCGCAGCTCGCGCGCACGGGCGATGGCGCGCTCGCCGGAGGCGCTGATGTCCACCACCTCGAAGCCCAGGCTGCGGATGCACTCCTTCAGGTCCAGCGCCACGATGCGCTCGTCTTCCACGATCTGTATGCGATGGCTCATGCCGATTCTCCCGTAGCCAGGGCGGGGAAGTGCACCACGAAGCGGGTGCCCTGCTGCGGCTGGCTTTCCAGCTCCAGCCGGCCCTGCAGCTGTTCGGCCAGCATCGGCAGCAGCTGGAAGCCCAGCGTCTGGCTTTCGCCCAGTACCACATCCGGCGGCAGGCCCACGCCGTCGTCCGTGATGCACAGCAGGTTGTCCTCATCCCCCGGCTGCAACTGCAGCCGCAGCGTGCCGTGCCCGCGGCCAGCAAAGGCGTGCTTGAACACATTGGTGACGATCTCGTTCACCAGCAGTCCCAGCGGAATGCTCTGCTGCAGCTCCAGGAACACCTCCTGCGGCGGCGGGGTGAAATGCACGCTTATCTTCTGGCGGCTGTCGGCCAGAGAGTGCTGCAGCAGCATCAGCAGCCGTTCCAGGTAGGTGGTGAGCGGCACGCGCGAGAAGTCGCTGCGCTCGTACAGCAGCTGGTGGATCAGCGCCATGGATTTGACGTGGTTCTGGCTTTCCACCAGTGCCACCCGTACCGGCTCGGCGGCGCTGCGCGCCTGCAGGTTGAGCAGGCTGGAAATCACCTGCAGATTGTTCTTTACCCGGTGGTGCACCTCGCCCAGCAGTACAGTTTTTTCCTCCAGCGCCTTTTCCATGGCCTGCTGCGCCTGGTAGCGCGCGGTGACATTGGTGATGGAAGCCAGCGTCAGCAGCTGGCCGTCGATCTCCAGCGGGTTGAGGCCGATTTCGCAGGGAAAGCTGGAGCCGTCGCGGCGCATGGCGAACAGCGGCTTGCGGTTGGCCATGTCGCGGGTGGAAGGGGTGGCAAAGAAGTGTCGCACCAGCGCCTGGTGCTGGCTGCGCATGGTGGGCGGCAGCAGGTGGTCGAAACCGTGGCCGATCAGCTCGTCGCGGCTGTAGCCGAACAGCTCTTCCATGCGGCTGTTCACCAGCCGGATCACCCCGTGGTCGTCCACCATCATCAGCGCATCCGGCGTGGCTTCCACCACCTGGCGGAAGTGCGTCTCGCTCTGGCGCAGTGCCTGTTCGCTGCGGGTGCGGTCGCTGACATCGTTGGCCGAACCCACCAGGTGGGTGACGGTGCCGGTATCGTCGCGCAGCGGCGCCAGCATGAAATCCAGCGTCATGCGGCTGTCGTTCTGCATGCGCACGGTGATATCGCGGCGCACGGTATCGCCGCTGGCGGCCTGGGCCACCACCTCGTGCGCCAGCTGGCGCATCTCCGGGCTGTAGCCCCACCAGAAGGTGTCCCACAGCTTCTGGCCGCGCACGCTGTCCAGGGCGATACCGGCGGCCTCCAGCGGCGCGCGGTTCACCTCCAGCAGCGTGCCGTCCGGCGCGATGACGCCAACGAAGGTGAACAGGCTGTCCAGTACGCGGCGGATGTGCTGCTCGCTGTCGCGCAGCCGGCGCGCAGTGTCGCGGGCATGGGTGACATCCTCCACCATGGCGATGATGCCCACCACCGCGCCATCCTGGCGATAGGGGTGATAGCTGGCATTCCACAGCCGGAACTGGCCGGAACCCGGTGGCACTTCGGCGCGGGCTTCGAAATTGCAGCGCGCCTGGCCGCCGGCCATTACGTCGCGCATGATGGCCTCCAGTTGCTCGCCCACGTCTGGCAGCACATCGCGCGGCGTGCGGCCCAGGTGTTCGGCCACCGTGTGGCCGTTGGAGTCGGCCAGCAGCTGGTTGATGTGGCAGTAGCGCAGCGAGGCATCCAGTACCGCAATGCCGATGGGGGCACTGTCCAGCAGTGCGGCCAGCAAGGGCTCGCTGGCAATGGGGGTGGTCATGACGTGCGGTTTCCCCTGGTGGACTTCTATAAATTCAGGGTAGCCGCTATGCCAGACAAAACAACGTCATTAACAGGGGGGTTTTACTGCTGCTACAGCCACTTGCCCGGGTTCATGATGCCCTGCGGGTCGATGGCGCGCTTCACGCTGCGCATCAGCGCCAGCGCCGCCGGGTCCTTGTAGCGCGCCAGCCAGTGGCCCTTGAGCTGGCCCACGCCGTGCTCTGCGGCCAACGTGCCGCGGTGGCGGTACACGTGCTCGTAGACGATGGCGTTCACCGCGTCTTCGTCGTCGAACAGTGCGGCATTGCCCGGCCGGGTGTAGCTGATGTTGTAGTGCAGGTTGCCGTCGCCGGCGTGGCCGAAGGCGATGATGCGCACGCCGGGGAAGGCTGCCTGCAGCGCCGCGTCACACTCGGCCAGGAAGGCGGGTATCGCCGAACTGGGTACGCCGATATCGTGCTTGATGCTGGCGCCGTCGCGCTTCTGGGTTTCCGACATGTCCTCGCGCAGCTGCCACAGTCGCGTGCGCTCGGCCTCGCTGTGCGCCAGCACGCCGTCAAGCAGGTTGGCCGCATGCGCCAGCCAGTTTTCGAACGCCGCCTGCAGCGTGGCCGGCGCACCGCTGTCAGACAGCTCCACCAGCAGCGCCCATGGTGAAAAGAACGGCACCTTGCCCGGCTGGTACTTGTCCAGCAGCCGCTGGCAGGCTTCCGACATCATCTCGAAAGTGGTGAGGCGGTCGCCAAAGGCATCCTGCAGCGCGGTGAGGGTGGCAATGGCCTGCTCGGCGCTGCCTACCGCCAGCATGGCGGTAGCACGGGCGCTGGGCTGCGGGTAGAGCTTGAGCGTGGCGGCGGTGATCAGCCCCAGCTGGCCTTCGGCGCCGATGAACAGCTGCTTCACGTCCAGGCCGCTGGTGTCCTTGCGCAGGCTGGACAGCGCATCCAGCACCGTGCCATCCGGCAGCACCACCTCCAGCCCCAGCGCCAGCTCGCGCATGGTGCCGTAGCGCAGCACTGCCAGCCCACCGGCATTGGTGGCCAGGTTGCCGCCGATCTGGCAGCTGCCTTCCGACGCCAGCGACAGCGGGAACAGGCAGCCGGCATCGGCCGCTGCCTGCTGCACCGCGGCCAGCGTCATGCCGGCTTCCACGGTGATGGCGCGCCCCGGCACATCTACCGCGCGCAGCCGGTTCAGCCGCCGCAGCGCGATCACCAGCTGGCGGCCGCTGCCATCCGGCGTGGCGGCGCCACAGGTTGAGGTATTGCCGCCCTGCGGCACGATGGCGATGTTTTCCGCCGCGCACAGCCGCACCAGCGCCGCTACCTCGGCGGTACTGGCCGGCAGTGCCACCGCCAGCGGCCGGCCATGGTAGCGGCCGCGGTAGTCGGTGACGAAGGGGGCCACGTCGTGTTCGGCGCTGAGCAGGTTGGCCGCACCGACGATGGCGGCCAGGCGGGAGACGAGATCGGTCATCGCGGGCTTTCCTTCACGGCTGGCTAGGCGTCGGCGTCTTCCGGCTCGGCAAAATCCGGTGCCATCAGCGTGTCCGGGTGTTCCCAGCCCGGTTGCGCGGCGATGCGCGCCAGCCAGGCGGCGACATGCGGCCAACCTTGCACATCGATGCCGGCCTCGGCTGCCCACCACAGGTAGGCGCTGGCCGACAGGTCGGCAATGGTGAGGCCGCTTGGCAACAGGTAATCCTGGCCGGAAAGATGCTGGTTCAGGGTATCCAGGTCGCGCTGGCAGCGCGCCGCCAGCCAGGTCAGCACTTCTGGCGGCTGTGGTTCGAACTTGCGGGCAAAGCGCAGATTGGGCAGCGACAGGCCGATGCGATTGGCCTCCCAGCACAGCCATTCGCGGATCGCCTGTTTGTCGCCAGGGCGCCCGGCCAGTACGCCTTCGCTTTCCGCCAGCCATTGCAGGATGGCATTGGACTGCACCATGGCCACGCCATCCACTACCAGCGCCGGCACCTCGCCCCAGCGGCTGGCGGCGCGGAATTCCTCCGGGCGGGCATCGCGCGGCGTGGCCAGATCGACATGGCGGTATTCATGGGAAACATCGCCCAGCACCAGTGCCAGACGCACTTTGTAGCTGTGGCCGGAGAAGCGGTTGCCGTACAGGATCAGATTGCTCATGGGAAAGGGCCGGTCGGGCGGTAAAACGGGGATGATACGGGGCGGGGCGGCTGACGGCCAATTGTCTTGTGGCCGGCAATATCGACTCGCCACGCAGGTCGCGGTCGAACACGTAGCCCGGATAAGCGTAGCGGATCCGGGGAAGCCTTACCCATCTGCCGCCAAACCCCGGATGCGCCTGCGGCTTATCCGGGCTACCCACTACACGTGGTGGCGGAACGCCCGCTGGCCGCGGGCTTCCGGCCTACCTGGGGCATCTATTTCTGCCAGTAGGTCTTCACGTTAACGAACTCGTACAGGCCGAACTCGGACAGCTCGCGACCGTAGCCGGAGGCTTTCACGCCGCCGAACGGCAGGCGCAGGTCGGAGCTGGTGTAGCGGTTGATGAACACCGCACCGGCCTCGATATCGCGGCCCAGCTGCCAGGCGTGTTCAGTGTTGGCGCTGAAGATGGTGGCGCCGAGGCCGAACGGGGTGTCGTTGGCCAGGCGGATGGCGTCGGCCTCGTCGCGGGCGCGCAGGATGCTGGCCACCGGGCCGAACACTTCCTCGTGGTAGACGCGGCAGGCCGGGGTGACCTCGTCCAGCACCGTGGCCGGGTAGTAGAAGCCCACGCCGTGCGGCATTACGCCGCCAGACAGCAGCCGCGCGCCGTTGTGTACCGCATCCAGCACCTGGGCGTGCAGCGCCTCGCGCAGGTCTGCACGGGTGAGTGGCGCCAGCGTGGTGACGGCATCGGCCGGGTGGCCCGGCACCAGCGCCTGTACCTGCGCCATGAAGGCTTCGATAAAGGCATCGGCCACTTCCGGCACCACGATCATGCGCTTGGCGGCGTTGCAGCTTTGGCCGGCATCGCGAAAGCGCGAGTGCGCGGCCTCGACGGCAGCGGCTTCCACGTCGGCATCGGCCAGCACGATGAAGGGGTTGCTGCCGCCCAGTTCCAGCACCGATTTCTTCAGGTGCCGCCCGGCCATGGCCGCTATCTGGCGGCCGGTGCCGGTGGAGCCGGTAAACGCTACCGCGTCCACGCCGCGTATGGCGTCATCCACCGCGTCGTGGTTGATCCATGCCACGTCCAGCACATCCAGCCCGGCGCCCTGCACGATGTCCAGCAGCAGCGCGGTGCTTTGCGGTACCGATGGCGCCGGTTTCACCAGGCAGGCATTGCCGGCCATCAGCGCCGGCACCGCGAAGCGCAGCACCTGCCACACCGGGTAGTTCCACGGCATGATGGCCAGCACCAGGCCCAGCGGCTCGAACGCTACGCCGCTCTTGCTGGCGCCGGTGGCGATGTCCTGCGGCGCCAGCAGCCGTGGCGCCAGCTCGGCGTAGTAGCGGATCAGCTGCACGGATTTATCGATCTCGGCCAGGCATTCGCGCAGCAGCTTGCCCACTTCCAGCGATACCAGCTCCGCCAGCGCGTGACGCTGCGCCGCCAGGTGGTCAGCCAGCAGCAGCATGCGCTCGGTGCGCGCCACGGTATCCAGCCGCGACCAGCGGTGCTGCGCCTGGCGCAGGCCGGCCAGCAGCGGTGGCAGACAGTCGGCATCGAGAGCGGGGCGGGTGAAGACCACTTCGCCGGAGGCGGGGTTACAGCTGGTGAAGGCGTTCATGGCGGCAGGGCTGGCAGAGGTAGCAGGGCAATTACAGTCGGGAGACTGTAACAAATGCGGCCAACCCTGACCATGCCGCAGGGTTGGCCGTATCGGCGGGCAGACGGCTCAGGTGGTGGTGAGATCCAGCGGTTTTTCGCCGCTGAGGAAGTAGTGAATGGTTTCCTGCACGCTCTTGATGGCATCGCCGAAGGGTAGCGGCTCGCTGCCGCGGAAGAACAGGCCCTTGCTGACCTCGCCACGGAAAGCCGCCGCCAACTTGAGGTCGATGCAGAACTGGCCGACCTTGGCCAGACCGTCGCGCAGGCCGCATACCGACAGGCAGTTCAGCGCCTGGGTGCAGCGCGCCGGGTCGGCCTTGGCATTGGCCTGCAGCTTGTCCTCGCGCTTGAGGTAGCTTTTCAGGAACGGGGTGAGGATGCCGCGCGCCGGCAGGCCGGCCACCGACATGAATTCCACGATGTCTTCCTGCTTGGCCCCGGCCAGGGTGCGCTTGAAGTTGATGTGAGCATCGCCTTCCTCGGTTACCGCGAAGGCAGTGCCGATCTGCACGCCGCTGGCGCCGTACTCGCCGAGGTAGGTCTGTACTTTCTGGTGGCTGTTCACGCCGCCGGCCACGATCAGCGGGATGCGCTCGCGCGCCAGCCCCAGGCTGTGGAACAGCTCGAAGGTTTCCTGCAGCACGCGCTGGAAGTCGAATTTGTGATCCGCCACCCCGGCGATGCTGGCGGCGCCCAGGTGGCCGCCGGCGTGGTTGGGGTGCTCGATCACGATGGCGTCCGGCAGGCGGCCTTTTTTCATCCAGCGCTTGAGCACGATGCCGATGCCGCGCGCTTCGGACAGGATGGGAATCAGCGCCACATCCGGGTGGTCGGCGGTCATCTCCGGCAGGTCCAGCGGCAGTCCGGCGCCCATCACCACCGCATGCGCGCCGGACTCGCAGGCCTGGCGCACCAGTGCGGCGTGGTCGTCCACCGCCTTCATCACGTTCACCGCCACCAGGCCATGGCCGTCGGAGGCGGCCAGCGCGGCGCGCACTTCGCGGTCCAGCGCGATGCGGTTCAGGCGGTTGATGCCCTCCTGGCCCTGCAGGTTGGCCGCATCGGCCAGCAGATCGTCATGCAGGTGGCGCAGGTCGACGCTGGCAATGGTACCCACGCCGCCCTGGCGCGCCACCGCGCCGGCCAGGCGCTTGGCGGAAATGCCGACGCCCATGCCGCCCTGCACGATGGGCAACAGCTGGCGACCACGGATGATCAGCGGGGAAAACGAGTGCGAGATGGCCATGCCGGTTCCTGCGTCAAAAAAACAAAGGCAGGATTGTCGGCAGTGGCGGCAGGGCGAGCGTTGACCGTGGTCAAGCCGGGGGAAGATGCGGCTGGCGCCGCCAGCGAAACGGGGCGCCCGGCATGTGCACCTGGCGCCCCTTGCCCGCCTTCAGGCGGCGATCAGGCTGCCAGGCCTTTCTGCAGGCCCAGCACGATGGCGTGGATACGGTTGTTGGCGTCCAGCTTGCGGATGATGTTGGCCGCATGAAACTTCACCGTACGCTCGCTGATATCCAGAATGGTGGCGATTTCCCAGTTGGTCTTGCCGTGCATCATCCAGTAGAAAATGTCGCGCTCGCGGTGTGACAGCGGGTTGTCGCCACTGCTGGCGGGGCTGATGCGTTGCATGGTGCGATGCAGGTGCGGCAGCAGGCTGCCCAGCATGCGCAGCTCGGCCCCGGGCAGGGTGCTGTCCACATGCAGTTGTGTCAGGTGGCCATTGCTGTGCAGCGACAGGCAGGCGGTGGATTCGCCGTTTTCCGCAGCGTAGAACTGCACCTCGCTTCCCATGCCCAGTCCCAGGGGATGCTGGCTGTGGTGTTGCAGTAGCGGCACGGTGCCGGCGCACAGGCGGCGCGGGGTTCCCAGCCAGCCCTGGCTGGCCGCCTGGCCATGCAGAATCTGCAGGGTGCTGGCCTTGCTCTCTTCGGCCAGGGTGTCCAGGTAGCGCAGCAGCTGCGCCTCGTCATCGAGTTGTGGCAGCGAGTGTATCCACTGCAACAACGTTGTCAGCTGAGCGTGTGTCAAGCCATTGCAGACATTGCCACAGGCAAACGGAATGCCTTTTGTCACGCAGCTCTCCTCTGTATCTGAATTATTGTGAGCCGACATGTTATCGAAGCCATGGGGCACGCCCAACCGAATTTCTACCACCCATGTTTTTTACTCATGGTTGGCATCTGGCTTTCTTGGGGCTCAACACAAACAGGGGCTGACAGCGGGGAACTGTTGTTGCAAATCGGCATCACTTTGCAAACTGGCCGGAAGGCCGGGAAGGGCTGTTACTGCCAAAATCTGCGATTCACGCCATTTGCATTTATCAGGCGATACTTAAATATCTTTAAGCAATGCCTTTTTTCACATATATTTGACAGATAAGTTGTAAATTGCACTGCTGTTTGTGTATGACACGTTTTCAAATGATGTGTGCATGGCATAACGCCCGCCATCTGCTGCGAGATCGAAACTGATGGATACATTGAAAGCCCTGATGGTCTTCATGACCACTGCCGAAAACGGCAGCTTTTCCGACGCTGCCCGCAAGCTGGGGGTTTCACCGGCTGCCGTCAGCCAGAGCATTGCCCGCCTGGAGCAGGAGTTGGAAGTGCGCTTGTTCAATCGCACCACGCGCCAGCTCACCCTTACCGAGGACGGGCGCCGTTTCTACGCACAGTGCCGGGGCCCGGTGAACAACCTGGACTCCGCCATCCAGCAGCTGAAAGCCAGCCGTGACGAGCCAGCCGGCCACCTGCGCATCAGCCTGCCCAATGCCTTTGGCCGCCGCTTCATTTTGCCGCTGATGGAAGAGTTCTGCGCCCGCTACCCGAAGATCCGCGTGTTCTTCGGCATGGACGACCACTTCAGCGACTTGATAGAAGATGGTTACGACGTGGGCGTGCGCGTGGGCATGATGCCGGACAGCCGCATGGTGGCGCGCCATCTGGCGCATATTCCGCAGTACGTGGTGGCATCGCCCGGCTACTGGGACGAGCACGGCAAGCCGCGCAACCCGGAAGAGCTGTCGGCACACGATTGCATCAACTTCCAGTTCCCCACCTCCGGCCGCCTGTACAAGTGGGAGTTCGAGCGCAGCGGCGAGCGCATTCCGCTGGAGGTATCCGGTACCTACACCGTGAACGACGTGGATGCGGTGCTGGAACTGGCGCGCCTGGGCCTGGGTGTGGCCCAGCTGCCGGGGCATGAGGTGCTTTCCGATGTGCGTGCCGGCCGGCTGGAGGCAGTGCTTACCGACTTCGTTTCCATGGAGCGCTCCATCTATATCTGCTTCCCGCACCGCGACCATATCGCGCCGCGTACTCGCGTGTTCGTGGATTTCGTGCTGGAAAAACTGGTGGATCACCCGGATATCGTCGGCGACCTGCCTGGGGTGGACCTGTCCGCCAAGCGCGCGGCGCTGGGCGACCCGCACGAAATGTAAGCGCCAGCACCTGAACAAGGGTGATGAGCAAACGCATACAAGGCCCGGCACCGCCGGGCCTTGTGCATTTGTGGCGCGAGGCGGCAGGCAAGGGCGCTGCGTGCGCTGCCATTTTCCTTGTCTGGCAAGGCTGGCAGGGCTAATGGTGGGCAAATTGGCAACAACTGTCAGCTGCGTGGCTGGAATATTTCACGCCGGTTATGTTTAACATATTAGACGTGTGCTATCGTTTGACGCATAATGCTTCAACACATAGCGTGATGTTGCGCTGCAATGTTTAAGAAATAATACGAGGAGCTGTCATGAGCCAGACTATCGAACACACCGGGTCCTACTATGCGTACTCGGCCAACCCGACACCGGAACGCTCGGCGCTGCGTGGCAGCCTGCGTGCCGATGTCTGCGTGATCGGCGCTGGCTACACCGGCATCTCCACCGCGCTGCACCTGGCCGAAGCCGGCTACAAGGTAGTGGTGCTGGAAGCCGCCCGCGTGGGCTGGGGCGCCTCCGGCCGCAACGGCGGCCAGATCGTCAACAGCTACAGCCGCGATATCGACGTGATCGAAGCGCGCCACGGCGCCGATGCCGCCCGCAAGCTGGGGGCCATGGCCTTCGAAGGTGGCAAGATCATCCGCGAACGCATCGCCAAATACGATATCCAGTGTGACCTGAAAGATGGCAACGTATTTGCCGCCTTCACCCAGAAGCAGCTGGACGAGCTGGCCGCCAAGAAAGCCCTGTGGGAGCGCTACGGCCACACCGGCCTGCAGCTGATCGACAAGGCCGGCATGAAGAACATCGTGTCCAGCGACCAGTATCACGGTGCGCTGCTGGATACCTGGGGTGGCCATATCCACCCGCTGAACCTGGTGCTGGGCGAAGCCGCCGCCTTCGAATCGCTGGGCGGCCAGATTTTCGAACAGTCCGCCGTGGTGGATGTGGTGAAGGGTAAGCCCGCCAAGGTGAAGACCGCGCAGGGCGAAGTGGTGGCCGATACCGTGGTCGTGGCCGGCAATGCCTATCTGGGCAACCTGATTCCGCAGCTGGCGGAAAAAACCCTGCCCTGCGGCACCCAGGTGGTAACCACCGAACGGCTGGATCCGGCACTTGCCAAGAGCCTGCTGCCGGGTGACAACTGCGTGGAAGACTGCAACTTCCTGCTGGATTACTACCGCCTGACCGCCGACAACCGCCTACTGTACGGTGGCGGCACCGTGTACGGCGCGCGCGACCCGGGCGAGATCGAAAGCCTGGTGCGCCCGAAGATGCTGAAAACCTTCCCGCAGCTGGAAAACGTCAAGATCGAGTTCGGCTGGACCGGCAACTTCTCGCTGACCCTGTCGCGTCTGCCGCAGGTTGGCCGCGTGGATGACAACATCTACTACTCGCAGGGTTGCAGCGGCCACGGTGTGACCTACACCCACCTGGCCGGCCGCATCATCTCCGAGGCGATTCGTGGCCAGAGCGAGCGTTTCGATGCCTTTGCCAACCTGCCGCATTACCCGTTCCCGGGTGGCCGCGTCTTCCGCGTACCCATGCTGACCATGGGTGCCTGGTGGTACGGTATGCGCGATCGTCTGGGCGTCTAAAAATCTGTTTACGATCTGCTGCGCGTCGGCGATACGGCGTTAAATCTGATTCAGGGATGCGCATTGACTGTATGTCAATTCCGCTTCCTCAGCCGTTTTTGCCTTGTCTCGCCCTAGCTCGCAAGATCGTGAGCAATATATTGCTGCGCCAGCCAACGCTGGCGCGCTACCGAAAGCAAGATGGCAGCACCGGGGGGCGCTGCCGACTTGTGAGTTTGACCTGCTATTGTCCACTTGGGGCCGGTTCACTGCGAACCGGCCGCTTTTTTTGCTGTGCATCATGTCGCTTGCCGGATGGGACTTATCCTATCCACCAAGCACCCAGGCGCATGCTCTCATCGGCTTTTTCCGAAGCGGAGAGTCAGCATGGAAAAGCTCATCGAGGGCATTCACCAGTTTCAGAGCGGCGTGTTCGGCCAACAGCGCGCCTTGTTCCAGCGTCTGAGCGAGGGCCAGGCACCGGAAGCCATGTTCATTACCTGTTCCGATAGCCGCGTGGTGCCATCGTTGATGACACAAAGCGGCCCCGGCGACCTGTTCATGCTGCGCAATGCCGGCAACCTGGTGCCGCCGTATGGCCCGCTGCATGGCGCCGAGTCAGCGGCCATCGAATACGCGGTGATGGTGCTGGGCGTGAAGGACATCATCGTCTGCGGCCACACCCATTGCGGGGCGATGAAGGCGGTGCTGGCGCCGGACAGCCTGGCGCGGCTGCCAGCCACGCGGCATTGGCTGACCTACGCCGAAGCCACCCGCCAGCTGATGGAAAGTCACTACCAGGCACTGCCGGATGCAAAGCGGCTGGAAACCTGCGTCGAGGAAAACGTGCTGGTGCAGATCGAGAACCTGCGCACCCACCCGGCAGTGCTGGCCGGACTGTCGCGCGGTACGCTCAAGCTGCATGCCTGGGTGTACGACATCGCCAGCGGCGATGTACTGGTGTTCGATGCCGCCGCCGGGCAGTTCGTGCCGATAGCCGAACTATCGTGACCAAGACGTTGGCCGCACGTTTAACAGAACAAGCGCACGGCGAATGCTGTTCACTTAGAGGCCTTTCCCTGTCCAGAAGAGAGCTAGAACGGTAACGATTTGCCCCAAGCCCGTTGGCGCGAGCCGGGCAAAATGGTGTGCCCCAGGTGTTAAGGCGCCGATTTGTTTGAGTCCCGAGCCGTTAGCGAGGGACGAGTTCGGCGACGCCTGGGGCGTGCCGTTTTGCACGGGGTTTCGAGCAGCCCCAATGGAATAAAAAGCCGGAGCCGGGGATTGGAAAGGGGCCGGCGGTCGGCCCCTTCCTCGTTCGCCGGGCGAAACCGGCGCCAAAAACATCATCCGCGCAGCGGATACAAAACCAGACACGGTAAACGTTGGGCTTTGTTACGCCGAGCCCAACCTACTCTCCTGATTTGGTTGCAAGGTTGGCCGCAGGCTTGCAAGCCTGCGGCCAACCTTGTTCCCAACTCACCTCAAAACGGCCACACCATCTTGGTCTTCGCCACCGCAATGATGTAGATCGGCATGGCCAGCGCCAGCAGCAGCACCGGGCCGCGCCGCGGCGAGCCCTGCAGCCGTTTCAGCCCCAGCGTACCCAGCACAATGTAGGCGATCAGCGCCAGGATCTTGGCGGCAAGCCACGGCTGGTTGTGCGGCGAGAAGCCGGCCCACACCGCCAGGGTGATGGCGGCGGCCAGCAGGCCGGTGTCCACCACGTGCGGCGCGATGCGCAGCAGCTTGCTCTGTAGCAGCGCTGGTTTCAAATAGGACAGCGCGGCACGCAGCGCGAACAGTGTCACCGACAGGTAGGCCAGCCCGGCATGGGCGTGTTTCAGCGTCTGGTAATCCATGAGGTTCCTCGTGTGGTCATCGCGGCTGTTGCCGGCGGCCGATGATAGCGGCTCGGCGTGCTACGGTGGAATGCTAAACTGCCATGTCTGATGACTACGCCATCATCGCGCCATGCCGCTCAACCTGTATCAATCCAACCGCCTGGAAGCCCTGGGCATTCTCTACCGCCACCTCACAGACAGCCCGCTGGCCGATCCGTTCGCGCCGGAAGTGGTAATGGTGCAAAGCCGCGGCATGGGGCGCTGGCTTACGCTGCAGCTGGCGCGCGCGCGCGGGCTGGCGGCGAATATGGAGTTCGTGCTGCCGGCCGGTTTTGGCTGGCGGCTGATGAAAACCGTGTTGCCGGAGCTGCCGGCGAAGTCCGTCTTTGCGCCGGAGGTGCTCACCTGGCGGCTGATGGCGCTGCTACCCACGCTGCAGGGTGAGCCGTTCACCCCGCTGACGCGCTACCTGCAGGGCGGTGCGCTGGCCTGCCACGAGCTGGCCGGCAAGATCGCCGACATCTACGACCAGTACCTGGTGTTCCGCCCGGAATGGATCCGCGCCTGGCAGGCCGGGCAGCGGCTGGATCTGGGCGAGGACGAAGCCTGGCAGGCAGCGCTATGGCAGCTGCTGGCCGACAGTGTCCCCGATAACACCAGTCGTCGCCACCGCGTGGCGATGCTGGACGACTTCTTTGCCGCGTTGCGTAGCGAGCACCTGCCGCAGCGGGTGTCGGTGTTCGGCATCGCCACCCTGGCGCCGATGTACCTGGCGCTGCTCAAGCGCATGGCCGAGCTCACCGAGGTCAACGTGTTCCTGCTCAACCCCAGCGAAGCCTACTGGGGCGACATCGTCGATGCCCGTGGCCAGCTCAAGTTGTTCGCACATGGCGAGCAGGCCGACAGCGGCCACCCGCTGCTGGCTTCACTCGGGCAACAGGGGCGCGACTTTTTCGATGAGATTGCCGGCGGCATCCACGAGCCGGTATCCGCCTTCGTGGCGCCGGAAGGCGATGCGCTGCTGCCACGGCTGCAGCGCGACATCCTGCAGCTGGCGCCGCCTGCGGCCAAGGTGCAGTCGCCAGCGGACGACCGTTCCATCGTCTGCCACATCGCGCACAGCCCGATGCGCGAGCTGGAAGTGCTCAAGGACCAGCTGCTGGCGATGCTGGCCGCCGACCCCACGCTCACCCCGGCCGACATCGCGGTGCTGACGCCGGACATCAACAGCTACGCACCCTACATCGACGCGGTGTTCGGCTACCGCGCCGACGCGCCGTCGATTCCCTACAGCATCGCCGACCGCCGCATCGCGCGCGAAGTACCGCTGCTGGCCAGCTTCGGCGCGGTGCTGGAGCTGGCCGACTCGCGCTTTGTCGCCGCCGACGTGCTGGCACTGCTGGATTGCCAGCCGCTGCTGGCCCGCTTCGGCCTGCTAGACGAAGACGTGACCCTGCTTACCGACTGGGTGCGCGGCGCCGGCATCCGCTGGGGGCGCGATGCTGGCCACAAGGCCGAGCTGGGCCTGCCAGCCGAGGCCACCCACACCTGGCGCTGGGGGCTGGACCGCCTGCTGTTGGGCAGCGTGCTGCCGGCCAGCCTGGCGGGCGATGGTATGCCGCTGTTTGGCGGCCTGCTGCCGGACAGTTCCGCCCAGGGCCAGGTGGCCGCCAAACTCGCCAGCCTGGCGGCACTGTTCGAACAGCTGGATGCGCTGGCGCGGCTGTGGGCGCAGCCGGCCAGCCTGGCGGAGTGGGCCGAGCGCCTGCGTACAGCCGCTGCGCAATTGTTCCTGGTGGACGAAGACGGCGAGGCGGCCATGCAGCTGCTGCACCAGATTGCCGACGAGCTGGCCGCCGATGCCGCGCTGGCCGGTTTCGACGGCAGCGTGCCGCTGCCGGTGGTGCGCGACGCGGTGCTGCGGCAGCTGGAAATGTCGTCCAGCGGCGGCTTCCTCACCGGCGGGCTCACCTTCTGCGCCATGGTGCCGATGCGCTCCATCCCGTTCCGCGTGCTGTGCCTGGTGGGCATGAACGACGGCGCCTACCCGCGCGACGAGCGCCCGGTGAGCTTTGACCTGGTGGCGCGCCACCCGAAAAAGGGCGACCGCTCGCGCCGCTTCGACGACCGCTACCTGTTCCTGGAAGCCATCCTCTCCGCCCGCGACACCCTGTACCTGAGCTGGGTTGGCCGCAGCGTGCGCAGCGACGAACCGCTGCCGCCGTCGCCCTTGGTGGCCGAGCTGCTGGACACGCTGGCGGCGATGCACGGCGGCGACATCAGCGCCGCCATCACCACCCGCCACCCGCTGCAGCCGTTCTCGCGCCGCTACTACGACGCCACGTTGCCCAGCTACGAGCCGCTGTGGGCCGGCGCGCTGGCGCAGCCGCCTGCCACACCTCAGCCGTTTGCCGCCGAGCTGGCAGCTGTGCCGCCGGCGGTGGTGCACATCGCCGATTTCCTGCGCTTCTGGCAGAACCCGGTACGCGCCTGGCTGGCGGACCGGCTGGGGCTGAAGCTGGAGCGGCTGGCAGATGAGCTGCCGGGGCGCGAGCCGTTCAGTATCGAGCGCGACAGCAGCAGCGAAGTGCGCGACACCCTGGTGCAGGCCATGCTGGCCGGCAAGCCGCTGCGCGTGGCCGAGGCGCGGCTGCAGGGCCAGGGCCTGCTGCCGGATGCCGCGCTGGGCGCTGCCTGCCTGACACAGGAGCGCGCCGCCAGCG
Organism: Vogesella amnigena; assembly: GCF_042648905.1. Lineage (NCBI taxonomy): Bacteria > Pseudomonadati > Pseudomonadota > Betaproteobacteria > Neisseriales > Chromobacteriaceae > Vogesella > Vogesella amnigena. The sequence goes on from NZ_JBHRYH010000002.1 coordinate 243,411, forward strand.
CCCGCTTTGCCAGCCGCCTGCCGCAGAGCCTGCTGGCGGCGCCGTTGCCACCACAGCCGGTACGGCTGGACATCGACGGCGTGACACTGGTGGGCGAGCTGGCCGGGCTACGCCCGGAAGGCCTGCTGCGCGTGGTACCGCGCAAGGCCTACGCCACCGAATTCATCCGCCTGTGGCTGGAACACCTGATCCGCCTGGCCGCCGCAGTGCCCGGTGTGGCGGCGGACAGCCGGCTGTTCGCCGACGACGGCGTGCATGGCTTTGGCGCCAGCGATGCTGACGGCGAGCCGCTGGACGTTCACGCGCTGCTGGCGGCGTGGCTGGTGCGCTACCAGCAGGGCCAACGCGAAGTGCTGCCATTCTTCGCCCGCACTTCGCTAGCCTATGCCAGCGCCAAGCCGGGCGAGGAGCTGAAAAAGGCGCAGGCGGCGTGGGATCCGGACTTCGTCGGCGAGCACAGCGCGCCGCAAAAGCTGGATGCGGCCAACCTGCTGGCCTTCCGCCACCTCGAACCGCTGTCCGACCCGCTGTTCGTGCAGCTGGCCGATACCTTGCTGCGGCCAATGGTGGCGGCGTGGCAGCAGGAGGGCTGAGATGCTGCCACGAAACCCCAAAGACTTTTGGGCCACGGAAACACACGGAAGGGCACGGAATGTTTTGGCAACAGAATCCACGGAAGGATCTTTGCCACGAAACCCTCGAAAAACACGAAACAAAACCCTGTCACAAAGCCATGCCGTCACTTGCTCACACCTCAAGCAGAAACATGTCTTCCATGCTTTGTTCGTGCCTTTCGTGGTTTTCGTGGCCAAAAAAATTCCGTGCTTTTCCGTGGCGAAAGAAGCCTTTTCCTTACCCGGCAAGCCGCCATCAATAACCGGTAGCAGCAAATGCAGCCCCTAGACGCCCTCAACTGCCCGCTCGCGGGTGTGAACCTGATCGAAGCCTCGGCCGGTACCGGCAAGACCTGGACCATTGCCGCGCTGTACACCCGCCTGCTGCTGGAGGACGCGCCGGATGGCTCGCCGCCGCCGTCGCTGGACAAGCTGCTGGTGGTCACCTACACCAAGGCCGCCACCGCCGAGCTGCGCGAGCGCCTGCGGCGACGGCTGGTGGAGCTGGCGCAGGTGCTGGATGGCGGGCACAGCGACGATGGCTTCCTGCGCGCGCTGGCCGACAGGTTGGCCGCAGGCGATGCGACGCTTACACGCGAGCGGCTGCGTGCTGCCATCAACGGCTTCGATGCCGCCGCCATCTACACCATTCACGGCTTCTGCCAGCGCGTGCTCACCGATGCCGCGTTCGACAGCGGCCAGACCTTCGCCGCCACGCTGGAGGTGGACAAGCAGTCCGACCTGCAACAGCTGGCGGATGATTTCTGGCGCCAGCACATCGTCAGCCAGCCGCAGCTGGCGGCGGTGCTGGCGGAGAATGGCGACACGCCGGATGCCTGGCTGGCCGAGGTGCGGCCCTATCTGTCCAAGCCCTATCTGCAGCTGCCGACGCTGGACAGCAGCGAGTTGCTGGCGCTGCGTGCCGCCGCTGCCGACGCCTGGGCACCGCTGCAGGCGGACAGCGCCGCGCTGGCCGAAGGCGGCGAGCTGTTGCTGGCTGCCAGCGGGCTGAATGCCCGCAGCTACAAAGTGGAACAGCGAGAGCGCTACCTGCGCCTGCTGCAACTACTGGTGGCCGATGCCAGCCTGCCGCAGCTGTCGGCCAACCAGCTCAAGGACTTGGGCCGGCTCGCCCAGAGCCAGCTGGATGCCGGTGCCAACAAGGGCGTAACCGCGCCGCAGCATCGGCTGTTCCGGCTGGTGGAAGACTGGCTGGCGGCGTGGCAGCGCTACGCCGATGCGCTGGAGCGCCAGCTCGCCGGCCTCAAGCTGCAGCTGATCCAGTGGATAGACCGGCACGCGGTGGAACAGCGCCGCGCCAGCCGCAGCCGCGGCTTCGACGACCTGCTCACCGATCTGGCCGCCGCGCTGGACGATGCCGAGCATGGCCCAAGGTTGGCCGCACGCATTGCCGGCGATTTCGCCATCGCGCTGATTGACGAATTCCAGGATACCGACCCGCTGCAGTACCAGATATTCCGCCGCGCCTTTGTGCAGCAGGGGCGGCCGGTGTTCATGGTGGGCGACCCCAAGCAGGCGATCTACAGCTTTCGCGGCGCCGACATCTTTGCCTACCTGAGCGCGCGCGACGATGCGCCGGCCGGGCAGCAGTACACGCTGGACACCAACCGCCGCTCGCAACAGCCGCTGGTGGACGCGGTGAACCGGCTGTTTGCGCGGCCGCAGCCTTTTCTGCTGGACGGCATCGGCTACCACCCGGTGGCGGCGGCGCCGGCTGGCGGCAGCCGGCTGCTGCTGGACGACGGCGATGCCGCATTCACCCTGCTTACCTTCCCGGCCAGCGACAACCCCAAGGGCATCAACAAGGGCGATGCCTCCGCCTATGCCGCCGAGGCGACCGCGCACGAGATCGCGCGCTTGCTGGCGCTGGCGCGTGCCGGCAAGGCGCAGCTGGAAAAAGCGGGCAAGGCACGGCCGCTGGCTGGCGGCGACATGGCGGTGCTGGTGGCCACCCACCGCCAGGGCGACGCGGTGCGCGCGGCCTTGGCCGCCCGTGGCGTGCAGGCGGTGGCGCTGACGCAGGAAAGCGTATTCGCCAGTGCCGAGGCCGGCGAGCTGCTGGTGCTGCTGCGTGCCTGGGCCGAGCCGGCGGCGGAAGGCCGGCTCAAGGTGCTGTGTGCCAGCGAGCTGATGGGGCTGAACGCCGCGCAGCTGCTGGCGCTCACCGAGGACGAGGCGGCGTGGGAAGTGCGGCTGGCAGCCAACCAGCAGGACCACAAACAGTGGCAGCAGCGCGGCTTCATGTCCGCCTGGCGTGGCTTCATGGCGCGCGAGCAAGTGGCGGCGCGGCTGCTGCCGCTGCCGGACGGCGAGCGCCGGCTCACCAACCTCGGCCACCTGGCCGAGCTGTTGCAGCAGGAAAGCGAACGCGTGGCCGGTATTGCGCCGCTGCTGGCGTGGTTCGAAAGCCAGGTGGCCAGCCCGCCGGCCGGCGAAGAGGCGCTGCTGCGGCTGGAAAGCGATGCCGAGCTGGTGAAGATCGTCACCATCCACACCTCCAAAGGCCTGCAGTACCCGCTGGTGTTCTGCCCCTTCCTGTGGGACGGCGCGCTGGAGCGGCGCGACACCACCTTCTGGCGCTACCGTCATGAGGGGGAATCCTGGCTCACGCCGCAGGCGCTGGTGAGCGACGAGGCGCGGCAGGCGGCGCGCAGCGAGCTGCTGGCGGAGAAACTGCGGCTGCTGTACGTGGCGCTGACCCGCGCCGAGCACCGCCAGTACCTGCTGTGGGGCCATGTGCAGAACATGCAGACCGCGGCGCTGTCCTGGCTGCTGCACGGCAGCGGCGCGACCGACCTCGCCACGCTGGAGCAGGGCGCGCTGTCTGATGCCGGCATCCACAGCGACCTGGCGGCCTTTGTCGCCGGCCTTGCCGGCGCCGCCGGCCGGCGCGAAGTGGACGTGGCGCTCAACCCCTTGCCGGCCTTGCAGGAGGCGGGCTTCCAGCCGCAGCTGGCGCGTGTCGAGCGCCCGCTGTACACGCCGTGGCGCATCAGCAGCTTCACCCATCTCACCAGCCACCTGCACGGCAGTACGCCTTTGCTGGCGGCAGCGGAGGCACCGGACCACGACCACGGCCCGCTGCAGCAGCCGGATGCCGAGCTGGCGCGCGATCGCTTCAGTTTCCCGCGCGGCGCCCGCGCCGGTACCTGTCTGCACGATATGTTCGAGCGCGTGGATTTCACCCAGCCACAAGGTTGGCCGCAAGCGGTGGCAGAGGCGCTGCAACGCCACGGCTTCGACCCGCTGTGGCAGGACGCGGCGCTGGCCATGCTGGCCAGCAGCATCAACAGCGAGATCGCCCCCGGCGTGCGCCTGGCCGATGTGCCGCCGGCGCGGCGGCGGGTGGAGATGGAATTCACCCTGCCGGCGGACGGGCTGAACCTGCCTGCCCTCAAGCGCATTCTTACCGACCCGGCGCACGGCCTGGCCGAGCCGCTGCGCGCCGCCGCTGCCACGCTCAGCTTCGAGCGGGTGCAGGGCTATCTGAAAGGCTTCATCGACCTGGCCTTCATTGCCGGCGATGCGCTGTGGCTGGTGGATTACAAGTCCAACCACCTGGGCGATGGCTACGCGGCGTACGGGCAGGATGCGCTTGCCGCCTCCATCGCCCGCGAGCACTACTACCTGCAGTACCTGATCTACAGCGTGGCGCTACGCCGCTACCTGGCGCAGCGCGCGCCGCAGCTGCGTCTGGGCGGTGTGCGCTACCTCTACCTGCGCGGGGTGGACGGCACGGGTAACGGCGTGTGGTGCGATGCGCCGTCGGAAGCGCTGCTGGATGCGCTGGACGGGTTGTTCCGCGCCGGGTAACCCTTGGGTAGCCCGGATAAGCGCAGCGCATCCGGGGGCGTGGTGATGCCGCTGTTCCCGGATGCGCTGCCCTTATCCGGGCTACGGTACTGCTCAATGACGATGCCGAGCATTTGGCAGGCGAGATGGTGCTGGCAACCCTATGATTTTTCTCATGGCATGAGGAAACAATATGCTTTTCGGACTATTCAGAGGCCAGTTGAAGAAGGAAATGGACTCTCTCCCTCAAACTAAAGCGTACCGGCTGAAGCTGGCAGTTGGTGGGGCACTCATTTTCGCTTTGATGGCACTCGGCTCATATTTGTCGCCTACAAATCCATGTACAGAACAGCACAAAATCATGTGCTTTACTGCGAGCCTCATATCCACTGTCACTGGCATGAGTCTGGAAACCGGAAACTGGCTGATCTATGCACTTTTCTGCGTTTTTCTGCTTGGGCGCTGGGGCTGGATACGTTTCATGACAGAAAATAGGTAGCTCAGGCTGCGCTGCACTCGATCCACATGGCGTGTTACTTCCCATGTTGGTCGCAGCATTTTCCCGGATGCGCTGCGCTTATCCGGGCTACGGCAGGTCACATTGCCGCAAGTCAACACCGAGACCACCGGCTGCCGCCACACTGCGTCCCGTTCTACAATCACGTCATCATTGCCGCCCGCATCATGCGGCCAACCAATACCGGGAAGATCACCATGTTCGAATCCGCCGAGCTCGGTCACGTTATCGACAAGAACACCTACAAGGCCGAGGAGGCTGCGCTGCGCGAGGCGCTGCTGGATGCGCAGTACGAGCTGAGGCAGCGTGCCGATTGCCCGGTGCTGATCCTGATCCACGGCATGGACGGCGCCGGCCGCGGCGAGACACTGAACCAGATCAACGAATGGCTGGACCCGCGGCTGATCCACACCGCTGCCTTCGACAAGCCGAATGACGATGCCCGCGAGCGGCCGTGGATGTGGCGCTACTGGCGTGAGCTGCCGCAGAAGGGGCGCATCGGCATGTTCTTCGGCAGCTACTACTCCGACGCCATGTTCGAGCGCGTGGATGGCGGCAGCCGCGATGCGCTGGACCGCAAGCTGTTCGACATCCTGCGTCTGGAACGCATGCTTACCAACGACGGCGTGCTGGTACTCAAGTTCTGGTTGCACCTGACGCGCGATGCGCAGAAAAAGCGCTTCAAGGCGCTGGAGAAGGACCCTGCCACCGCCTGGCGCGTGCGCGAGGCGGACTGGAAGCACCTGGAGCAGTACGACCGCATCAAGAAAACCGCCGAGCACATCATGCGTCTCACCAACACCTCCAACTCGCCGTGGCTGGTGGTGAACGGGGAGGATGCCAACTACCGCAGCCTCACCGTTGGCCGCGCGCTGCTGTCGGCGCTGAAGCAGCGGCTGGAGATGGATCACAGCTGGCAGCCGCGCTCGGATGCGGCGCCAATCACCCCATCGCTGGACAACAAGCTGTTGCTGGAGTCGCTGCCGCTGGATCAGCAGCTGTCCAAGAGCGACTATCTGCAGCAGCTGGAAGCGCTGCAGGGGCGGCTGAACAAGCTCACCCGCCACCCCAAGTTCGGCGAGCACTCGCTGGTGCTGGTGTTCGAAGGCAACGACGCAGCCGGCAAGGGCGGCGCGATTCGCCGCATCACCCAGGCGCTGGATGCGCGGCGCTACCGCGTGGTGCCGATTGCCGCCCCCACCGACGAAGAGCGCGCGCAGCCGTGGCTGTGGCGCTTCTGGCGCCACGTGCCGGGCAAGGGCAAGGTCACCATCTTCGACCGCTCCTGGTATGGCCGCGTGCTGGTGGAGCGGGTGGAGGGCTTTGCCGCCACGCCGGACTGGATGCGCGGCTATTACGAGATCAACGACTTCGAGCACCAGCTGCACGAGAACGGCGCCGTGGTGCTCAAGTTCTGGCTGGCGATCAGCGCCGAGGAGCAGCTGACGCGCTTCAAGGCGCGTGAGGAAACCGGTTTCAAGCGCTTCAAGATCACCGAGGAAGACTGGCGCAACCGCGACAAGTGGGACGCCTACAAGCTGGCGGTGTGCGATATGGTGGACCGCACCAGCACCACCGCCGTGCCGTGGACGCTGGTGCCGGCCAACAACAAGTACTACGCGCGCATCAAGGTGCTGACCACGGTGTGCGAGGCGCTGGAAGCGCGGCTGGGCAACTGAGCTGCCAATGGACCACACCCCCATCGACAACCTGCTGCCAGCACAGCTGGCCGGCCTGTTCGCCCGCCTCGACCCCACCCACGGCCCGGCGCTGCAGCCCTTGCTGCAACGGCTGGTGAACGCGCAGGGCGCCGGCCACGTGTGCCTTACCGGCCTTGGCAGCGACGACTACGCGCTGCTGCGGCAGACACCGCTGGCCGGCCGCCCCGGCGACTACACACCGCTGATTCTGGATGCCGCCGGGCGGCTGTACTTCGCCCGCCAGTGGCGCGACGAGGAACAGCTGGCCGCCGCGCTGGCGGCGCTGAGCCGCGACCCGCAGCCGCTGCCGGCCAGCGAAGCGCAGGTCGAGGCGCTGCTGAGCGCGCTGTTCGGCCCGCCCGCCGCGCCGGACTGGCAAAGGTTGGCCGCACGCCTGGCGCTGCAGCGACGCTTTCTTACCATCTCCGGCGGCCCCGGCACCGGCAAGACCACCACCGTGGTGCGGCTGCTGGCCGCGCTGGCCTCGCTGTCCCCCCGGCCGCTTGTCATGGCGATGTCCGCCCCCACCGGCAAGGCGGCGGCGCGGCTTACCGAATCGGTACGCGCCGCGCGCGACGCGCTGCCGGTGGCGGACACCGTGCGCGCCCAGCTGCCGGACAAGGCGCAGACCCTGCACCGGCTGATCGGCCTGGTGCCGGGCAGCGCCCGCCCGCGCCACCATGCGGCCAACCCCTTGCCGCTGGACGTGCTGGTGGTGGACGAAGCCTCGATGGTGGACCTCACGCTGATGGCGCAGACGCTGGCGGCACTGCCGGCGCACGCGAGATTGATTCTGCTGGGCGACAAGGACCAGCTGGCCTCGGTGGATGCCGGCGCGGTGCTGGGCGACATCTGCAGCCGCCAGGCATGGCACGGCGATACCGCTGCCGCACTGCAGGCAGCCGGCTTTAGCCTGCCGGGGCAAGTGGACGATAGCGCGCTGCTGGCCGACAGCGTGGTGGTGCTGGCGAAAAGCCACCGCTTTGGCGAGCACTCCGGCATTGGCCGCCTGGCGCGGGCGGTGAATGCGGCCAACCTTGCCGAGGTATCGGCACTGCTGGCCGACGGCACGGCGGAGGATGTGGCGCAGCTGGCGGCATTGCCGGATGGCGCCGGCCTGCTGGCACAACGCACCAGCTACTGGCAGGCGCTGGATGCCGGCGCGGAACCGGCGGCGCTGTTCGCGGCGTTCGGCGAATGCATGCTGCTGGCAGCGGAGCGCCACACCGTGGCCGCCATCAACAGCGCTATCGAACAGCAGCTGGAGCGTCTGGGCCGCAAGCAGCCGGGCAGCGACTGGTACCCGGGCCGGCCGGTAATGGTGACGCGCAACGACTACAGCATCGGCCTGTTCAACGGCGATATCGGCATCACCGTGCAGCAGGGCGAGCGGCTGCGGGTGCTGTTTCCCACTCCGGACGGCGACTGGCGCGAAGTGGCGCCGGCGCGGCTGCCGGAGCACGACACCGTATACGCGATGACGGTGCACAAATCGCAGGGCTCGGAGTTCGGCACCGTGTGGCTGGTGCTGCCGGCCAACCCCGGCGCGGTGCTGACGCGGGCATTGATATATACCGCCATCACCCGCGCGCGGCAGCACTTCGTGCTGGTGGGCAACCCGGCGGTACTGGCCGCTGGCGTGGAAAACGCCCCGCCGCGGCAGAGCGGCCTCGCGGAACGGCTGTGGGGTTAGCCATGTAGGGCGGATGCCCAACGGGCGATCCGCAGCCGTACCAGGGGATGCGGCCAACCTTTGCAGGGTTGGCCGCATTTTTCATGGGGGAGGGGAATCTCGCTGCGCGGATAAAAAAACCCGACGCGGTGAACGTTGGGCCTCGCTGCGCTCGACCGCAACCTACCAAGTAGCCCGTAGCCCGGATAAGCGCAGCGCATCCGGGAAAGCAGCGCCAACGTTGGCCGCACCACCCCGGATGCGCCTGCGGCTTATCCGGGCTACAGCGCGAGCTGATCCGGTATCCGCAGCAGCAGGTCGGTCACGCCCACGTCGGCGCCGGCCTGGCTCAGCAGCGTGGTGGCCTGACCGCGATGATGGGTCTGGTGGTTGAAGACATGCAGCAGCAGGCTGCCGAACTGCCGCTGCGCCGGCACGCCCTTCATGCTGCGGTAGCCCAGCGCCACGTCCAGCTCTTGCTCGCGGATTTCTGCCAGCAGCGCGCTGATGATGCTATCCAGCTCGCTGCGGCGCTGGCGCATGCTGGCGAAGTCGGCGTACAGCGGCTGGTCGAGCTGCTGCGGCATGGCGATGTCGGCCAATGGTGCCAGCGCGGTGTAGCCGGCTGGGTGGGCGGCAAAGCGCTTCAGCCACACGGTATCGGCCACCAGCAGGTGGTTGAGCGTGCCTTGCAGCGAGCCGAAGAACGCACCGCGTGGAGCGGTGAGCTCGCTGGCCGGCAGCGCGGCGGCGGCGCTGTACAGCTTGTCGTTCATCCACTGGTTGTAATCGGCCAAGAGCCGCAGGTGGTAGAGCAGGGACATCAGACACCTCCCGGGCACCTCGCAAAGCCCTCGATTTCGTTGCAATACTGCGTTGCTTACGAAAAACCCCTCCTTACATATCACCTATATGCTGCGTCGGGATTATTCGCTCGCGCCTTGTCTTGCGTAGAACTCGGGGTTTTTCAAGGCACCCTACAGTTGGCCGCAAGGCGGCGCGGGGTTAATCAGACAGCTAATCCAGCAACTGCTCCAGCTGTGTCTCGTTGTACACGGTGATGCCATGTGCGCTCAGCAGCGCGGCGGTAACACCCTGACCATCCTGCAGCTGGCCGTCGAAGCGGCCACTGTACACCTGCAGATTGCCGCAGGACGGGCTGTTGGCTTTCAGCAGCGCGATGCGGCATTGCTGCTGTTGTGCCAGTTGCAGTGCCAGCTGCGCGCCGGTGATGAACTCCTGGCTGACATCGCCGCCGGCTGCGGTGCGTACCGTGGCGGCCTGGCGTAGCACGGCATGGCCGTCGCCGCCTGCAAGCTCCGCCGGCGGGCGCGGGGTGGGCAGGCCGCCGGCCACTTCCGGGCAGATGATGATCAGGCGATAGCGTGCGGCCAACGCTGCGTGCAGCGTGGCCGGCAGGCCCTTGCTGTGGCCGTCGTAGCGCACCGGCTGGCCCAGCAGGCAGGCGCTGACCAGCAGGGTGGGGTGTTCGTTCATGTTTGCTCCTTCAATACTTGCGCCATCACCGCCACGCCACGGCGGATCGCCGCTTCGTCCACGCCGGCGTAGCCGAGCACGAAACCGCGCTGCTGCGGTGCGGCCAGGTAGTGGCGGCTCAGTGGCCGCAGCCACACCTGCTGCCGCGCGGCGGCGGCGGACAGCGCCTCTTCATTGCAGCCCGGCGGCAGCGTGGCCACCAGGTGCAGGCCGGCTTCGCCCGGCGATAGCGCCAGGTGCTCGGCGCCGCTGGCCGCTAGTGCGCTGCGCAGGCAATGCTGGCGTTCGCGGTACAGCTCGCGCATGCGCCGCACGTGGCGGGCGAACAGGCCGCTGCTGAAGAATTCGGCCAGCGCTGCCTGCACCGGCAGTGCGCCTTCGCGGTACAGCCGGGCATTGCAGCCACGGAACGGGTCGATCAGCGCATCCGGCACCACCAGATAGCCTACGCGCAGGCCGGGGTACATCACCTTGGCCAGGGTGCCAACGTAGATCACCCGCTCGTCCTGCGCCAGGCCTTGCAGCGCCGGCTGCGGCTGGCTCACGTAGCGGAATTCGCTGTCGTAGTCGTCCTCGATGATCCAGGCGCCGTGGCGTTGCGCGCTCTCCAGTAGTGCGAGCCGGCGTGACAGGCTCATCACCACGCCGCTTGGGTACTGGTGCGAGGGCGTGGTGTAGATCAGCTTGGGCGGGCGCGGGTCGGCCACCAGCGCCGGGTTCAGGCCGTCGTGGTCCACCGGCGCCGGCACCAGCTGCAGCGCGGCGCCGCGCATGGCGGCATGGGCGCCCACGTAGCCGGGTTCTTCCACCCAGGCCACGTCGCCGGGGTCGGCCAGCAGCCGTGCGGCCAACTCCAGCGCCTGCTGCGCTCCCTGGGTGACGATGATCTGCTCCGGCCGGCAGCGTACGCCGCGCGACAGCTGCAGGTAGTCGGCCAGCGCCTCGCGCAGCGCCGGCAGGCCGCCATCGGCGCGGTAGCCAAGTTCTTCCGCCGTGGCGCGGCGTTGCTGTCGCGACAGCAGTTGCTGCCAGGCATGGTGCGGAAACTGGCGAATCTCCGGCACGCCGGGGGCGAAGGCGCCGAACAGCCCCACCGGCAGGCCGCTGGTGGCGAACAGCTCATGGCCGCGCTGCGACAGCCCCAGAGGTTGGCCGCGCGTGCTGGCGGGCGCTTCGGCGGCGGCGGGGGCGAACAGCCGGGTGACGTAGCTGCCGCTGCCGGCACGGGTGGCGACGTAGCCTTCCGCCTGCAGCTGCTCGTAGGCATCCAGCACCGTGTTGCGACCCAGGCCCAGGCTGCGCGCCAGGTCGCGGCTGGCCGGCAGCCGGCTGTCGCCAGCCAGACGGCCGCTGCCTATCCACTGCCGCAGCAGGCGCGCCAGCTGCCGCGACAGCCCTTCCTTGCCGTCGCGCTGCAGCGCTGCCTGCAGCGCATCGATGATCCACAGCGATGGTTGGCGGCTGTCTGGCAAAGTGGTTCCCTTTCGTGCAAGTGATCTGGCTCTGTTATGGAGCCGCCTGTGTTTTTACCATCAATGTCATCGTGATGTCTCGACTAGGAGAACGTGGCATGGATCAACTCGCCTTTTACCGCGCCAAACTGGCGTACGAGATCGACAGCTGGGATGTGGCTGAGCAGCAGAAGCAGGGCAAGCCGCTGCTGCTGGTGGATGGCCGCTCGCCGGCCGCTTACGCCGCCGAAACCCTGCCCGGCGCCATCAATCTGCCGCATCGTGGCATTACCGCCGAAAGCACCGCGCAGCTGCCGCGCGACGTGCTGCTGGTCACCTTCTGCGACGGCATTGGCTGCAACGCCTCCACCAAGACCGCGCTGAAGCTGGCCGAGCTGGGCTTTACCGTGAAGGAGCTGCAGGGCGGGGTGGACTGGTGGAAGCGCGACGGTTACCCCACGGTGGCTGGCGGCGCCAGTTGCGACATCAACACGGCGGCCGATTGCGGCTGCGGAGGCTGAACATGAGCATGCAATACGATCAATACGGCCAGGCGCTGGGGGTAACGGTGGACAACTGGCAGGGCGCCACCCCGCCGCAGCGCATCACCCTGCAGGGACGCTTTTGCCGGCTGGAGCCGTTCAGCCAGGCGCAACACGGCGCCGGGTTGCGCGCGGCGCTGGAGCTGGATGTGGACGGCCGCGACTGGGCCTACCTGATGCCGCGTCCGCAGAGCGATGCCGACTGGAGCAACTGGTTCGGCATGATGGAAGACAGCCGCGACCCGCTGTTCTTCGCCATTGTCGACCAGACCAGCGGCCAGGCCATCGGCAGCTGCAGCTATCTGCGCATCGATCCGGCGATGGGGGTAATCGAGGTGGGCTGGCTGCGCTTCTCGCCGCTGCTGCAGCGCACCGCCGCCGCCACCGAGGCGATGTATTTGCTGATGCGCCAGGCCTTCGACTGGGGTTATCGCCGCTACGAGTGGAAGTGCAATGCGCTGAACGCGCCGTCGATGCGTGCCGCGCCACGGCTGGGCTTCACCTTTGAGGGCATCTTCCGCCAGGCGCGGGTGAACTGGGGCCTGAACCGCGACACCGCCTGGTTCAGCCTGCTGGACAGCGAATGGCCGGCCAACCGTGCCGCCATGGAAGCCTGGCTGGATGCGGCCAACTTCGATGCCGCGGGCAAGCAGCGCCGTAGCCTGGAAGAGTGCCGCCGAGCGCTGGCCGTCACCACCCGGCAGGACGGTGTGCGCCTGGCCACGCTGGCCGACCTGCCGCAGCTGGCTGGCTTGTTCGACGGCTACCGCCAGTTCTACGGCCGCCATGACGATGCCGCCACCTCGCATGATTTCATCCGCCAGCGGCTGGTGCAGGGCGATTCCATCATCCTGGTGTACGAGCAGGATGGCGCGCTGCAGGGCTTCACCCAGCTGTACCCGCTGTACACCTCGGTAGCCGCGGCGCCGGCCTGCCTGCTGAACGATCTGTTCGTGGCGCCGACCGCGCGCCGTGGCGGGGTTGGCCGCAAGCTGCTGGCCGCCGCCGGCGAGCTGGCAGTGGCGCGCGGGCTGGCGCGGCTGGAGCTGGCCACTGCGCATGACAACCTCACGGCGCAGGCGCTGTACGAGAGCATGGGCTGGCAGCGCGAAACCCAGTTCTACCGCTACCGGCTGCCGCTGGCGCAGCGATAACAGCGTGGGCGCCTGGAAAAACCCTGATTTCCAATCGAGAAAAATTGCGGCGAGACAAGGCGCGAGCGCAAAATTTCGACGCAGCATACGCTTGATATGTAAGGAGAAATTTTTCGTGAGCAACGCGGTATCGCGACGAAAGCGGGAGTTTTTCGAGGTGCCCGCACACCATACGGCGGCGTCGGGGTAAAATGGCCAGTTGTTTTTCAAGGCAGCATCGACGTCAGCCGTATGAAATCGCACCCGCGCAATGCCCATATCAAGGGCGACCCTTTTGTTCCCAGCCGCTTCATCTTCGGCGATGCCGTGGAGGAGCAGGGCCTGGAGCCGTACGAGTACGTGATCCATACCGAAGCCCCGGCCTTTGTCTGCCGGCTGGTAGGCATGGACCAGACCCTGTTCGACGGCCGCGACAAGGAAGGTTTCGTCAGCGCGGTGCTGTACGACGAGCGCGACAACCTTACCCACTACGTCACCAATACCGGCTTCCGGCTGTTCGATTTCAACTTCTGGGGCGATATTCCTACCGCCGCCCAGCTGCAGAAAATCTGCGACGAGGCGATGCAGGTGTATCTGCGCCTGCAGAAAGCCTATGCCGAGCGCGAAGTGGCACCGAAAGAGCGCGATTTCCGCATGGTGCCTACCGAGCCGCTGCCGCCGGCCGAACGCCAGCGCCGCATCAGCGAGCTCAGCGGCGTGGCGGCAGAGGCACTGGCCAACCCGATCAAGAAAATGCAGCTGCCGGCGCTGATCCAGCAGGCGCTGCTGGGCGGCGACCAGGCGGTGTTCACCGAGGCGCAACTGGCGCTGGCGCCACAGCCGGAAGCGCGCGAGCTGCTGCTGGGCATGGCGCGCGACAGCATCGCCTTCCCCGAGGTGATGCGGCCGGACGGTACTGTGGTGTCCTACGAGCTGTGGGCGCTGCCCCTGATCTTCTCGCGCACGCAGGGCGGTTTCTGGTGGCACTTCCCGTTGCTGGAGCGGGTGGAGCCGGCACTGGCCGACGCGCTGCAGCTGCCGGAAAACACCATTTTGTGGCTGTCGCCCACCATTTTCAGTTCCGACATGCTGGCCGAACGCTCCTGCCAGTCGCTGGTGCACCTGGCGGCGGTAATGGACGCCGGCTGCGACCTGGCGCCGCAGGATGTGGAGGCGGCGCGCGCCACCTATCAGGCCGCCAGCAAGACCACCGAGCCACAGCTGATCCTGTGCTGGCTGCCCTTCATCGTGGAGCGCGGCAAGCTGGACATGGACAAGGTGCGCGGTAACGCGCGCAAGGCGCTGGATGCCGCCATGCCGCTGGTGCAGCAGGCACTGGCCGGCGAGATGCTGTTCGGCGAGGCCGAATTGTTCTCGCCGCTGCCGTGGTGGGAGGCGTTGGCCGCAGGTGCCCATGCCTACAACCGCAAGCGCCTCGGCCTGGCCGTGGCAGTGGCGGCCGGCGTGAACGGCAAGGCGGAGGATATCGAAGCGGTGGCGGAGTACCTGCCGGAACACCAGGCCTACGATGTGCAGCTGCTGTCGCGCAGTAATGGCGCGCTGCTGGGGCGCTCGCCGTGGCTGCTGGTACCGGATCTGGCACCCAGCCGCATCCAGGCCTGGCACGAGCTGTCGGAATGCCTGCGCGCCGCCGATATCAGCCTGCGCGAGCAGGCGCCGCGCTTTCATTGAAGAGGCGTCCGTTTTTTATAGCTAGACTTTGTAAATCCATGCCATTTTTTACAATGGATTTATATTGTCATTGTCCTGCCATCTGCCGGCCTGCATAATCAACGCCTTATATTCACGCAGTCGAGGGCAGGCATGGCATTACTGGGGCTACGCGGCAAATCCCTGCTGGCATTGATGCTGGCGTGCTTGATCGCCCTGGTGCCGGCGGCGCTGATTGGCTGGCAGGTAGTAGACAGTATCCGCAGCCATTTCGGCGAAGCCTTCGTGCGCAATGTCACCCTGCTGCAGCGCGAGCGCATTTTTGCCCCGCTGTCGCGCGAGCTGGCGCTGTCGCTGCGGCTGGCCGATTCGGTGCTGACCCGGCAATACCTGGCCGACGAGAACAATGCCGCCCGGCGCGCCCAGTTCTTTGCCGAGGCCGAAGGCTACCGCCGCGATTTTCGCGACCACTCCTACTTCCTGATCAGCAATCAGACCTTCGCCTACTACTTCAACGATGCCAACGGCGGGCATGCCGAAGTGCCGCGCTACTATCTGCAGCAGGGCAAGGCGGATGACGGCTGGTACTTTGCCACCATGCGCAATACCAGCCATTACAACATCAATGTCAATTACGACCGCGCGCTGAAGGCCACCAAGGCGTGGATCAACGTGGTGGTGCGCGATGGCAGCCACAAGATCGGCCTGGCCGGTACCGGCCTGGATCTCACTTCCTTTCTCGATGATTTCATCCGCCAGCGCGAAGCCGGCGTCACGCCGATGATTCTGGATCGGGCCGGAGCCATTCAGGCGCACCCGGATTCGCGCATGATCACCCTCAACTCGGTTGGGCAGCAGCAAAAGGCCGGTAATGGCCTGCAGCGGTTGCTGGATGCCGCCGGGGCCGCGGCCCTGCAGCAGGCGATGCTGGCGGCGGAGAAACAACCGGAGCAGGTACGCACCTTCTGGGCGCAGATGGACGGCAAGCAGCAGCTGTTTGCCTTGAGCTTCATTCCGGAGCTGGGCTGGCATGTGCTTACCGCGGTGGATCTGAATGCCGCCCAGGTACTGCATGGCCCGTGGCTGACCCCGGCGCTGATTGCGCTGGCGGTACTGTTGGCCGCATTGTTGCTGGGTTTTGCCTGGACGGTGGAACGGCTGGTGCTGCGCCCGATCAGCCAGCTGCGCCGCTCGGCACAGGCCATGGCCGCCGGCCAGTACGAAGTGGCGCTGCCGGCCGAGCGTGACGACGAGATCGGTGAACTCAGCGCCGCCTTCGGCGTGATGGCGCACAAGGTGCGCAGCCACACCGCCGAGCTGGAGCAGCGGGTGCGCGAGCGTACCCGCGAACTGGAAGAAGCCAACCGCGAAATGGCGGCGGCACACAAGAAAATCGACGACTCCATCGACTACGCCAGCCTGATCCAGCGCGCCATGCTGCCGGATCGGCAGCTGGTACAGGCGCTGGGCGCGCGTCACACGGTGCTGTGGCACCCGCGCGACGTGGTGGGCGGCGATTTCTATGTCTACCGCGCCGGCGAGCAGAGCTGCCTGTTCGGGGTGGTGGATTGTGCCGGCCACGGTGTGCCGGGCGCGCTGATGACCATGCTGGCGCATGCCGCCATCGACCAGGCCATCAGCGATATCGGCATGCAGGATCCGGCGGCGATTCTGGCGCGCTGCGACCGCATCCTGCGCAGCATGCGCCGCGACGAGGCCGGCGAGCAGGTGCTGGCCACCAATATGGACGTGGGGCTGGCATTTGTTGATCTGGCTAGCAGGCAGGTTACCTTTGCCGGTGCCAAGATCGCGCTGTACTACAGCGACGGTGACGAGGTGGCCGAGCTGCGCGGTGCGCGGCGCGCCATCGGCGACAAGCGGGTGGGCGAGTACCACAATGCCACGCTGCCACTGCAGGCTGGCCGCAGCTTCTACATGACCACCGACGGTTTCCTGGACCAGGCCGGTGGCGAGCTGGGCTTCGGTTTTGGCAGCAGCCGCTTCGTGGACATGATCCAGCGTCACGCCCGCCTGGGGCTGGCGGAGCAGGGCGAGGCCTTCCGCGCCACCCTGGCCGCCTATCAGGGCGAGCATGCCCAGCGCGACGACATTACCCTGCTGTGTTTCCGTTTTGACTGAAGCCCAACCTGGAGAGCCTGTATGCAATCGTTGGATCTGTTTGGCATGCGCGAAAGCTTCAACCAGCAGCAGATCATGCTGTGCTTCAACGGGCCGATTTCGCGCAGCCTGATCGAAGAAATCGGCAATGCCTTGCGTAACTACCTACTGGCCGACCATGCCCACCCGTCATCGGCGATGGACGTGTTCGGCGTGTACATCGAACTGACGCAGAACATCCGCCACTACAGCCAGCTGCACGGCTGGAGCGAACAGGATTCCACCGCCACCGTGGTGGTGGCGCGCGATAGCGAGGGCCATTACGTGGTGAGCGCCGGCAACCTGGTGCTGCAGGCCGATGGCGAGGCGCTGCTGGCGCGCATCCAGTCGCTGGCCGGCCTGGACAAGGCCGAGCTGAAGGCGCGTTACAAGGAGCAGCTGCGGCTGCCGCGCGATGCCGGCGCCAGTACCGGTGCCGGCCTGGGGCTGATCGATATCGCCCGCAAGTCCAGCGCCCCGCTGCGGGCCAGCCTGCGGCAGCTGGCGGATGGCCGCGCCTTTGTCAGCGTTCGTGCTGTGATCTGAGTTTTTAGCGAGTACCTGTCATGAAGCAACTTTCCATTCCCGGCACGCAGTCTACCCCCGCCATCGAGGCCAACTGGAGCAGCGGCGTACTGTCGATGCAGGGCGATTCCTATCCGGAAAACTCCTTCGAATTGTTCCAGCAAGTCATCGACTGGGTAGACAGCTACCTGGCGCAGGCCATGCGCCCGCTGACTCTGGAGCTGCGCCTGCTATACCTCAATACCAGCAGCATCAAGGCGATGATGGACATCTTCGATCTGCTGGAAGACGCGCACCGCGATGGCAAGCCGGTAGCGGTGAACTGGCGTTACGACCCGCGCAACGAGCGCGTGGCGGAGTTGGCCGAGGAATTCAAGGAAGACTGCACCTTCCCGTTTGCCATCCTCAGCCAGTGAGGAGATGACCATGCGTGGCAGTCGCGAACTCGAAGCCCATATCCAGCAACTGCTGGCGGACCCGCAGCAGCGGCAGCAGCCGCTGGGCGAGGCGCTGTCCGAATTGTGGCAGCACTACCAGGACCTGCTGGAGCGCCTGGAGCGCATCACCCGCGTCTCCGATGCCTACCAGAGCATGGCACGTCAGCGCGAGCTTAGCCTGGCCGAGCGCTTCGACAAGCAACTGCGCCAGCTGGAAAAGGTGGCGCGCATTTCTGATCGTTACCAGACCATGATGCGCGAACTGAACCAGGCGCTGAAGGAAGCGGCCATGCACGACCCGCTGACCGCGCTGGTGAACCGCCGGCCGCTGCTGGAGCGGCTGCGCGCCGAGGTGGAACGCAGTCAGAGTCGTGGTCATTCCTTCTGTGTGGCAATGTTGGATATCGACAACTTCAAGCCGATCAACGATCGCTACGGCCATGATGTCGGCGATACCGTGCTGATTGAGACTTCTCGCATGATGGAAGGTGAAGTGCGCGAGTATGATCTGTGCGGACGCTGGGGTGGCGAGGAGTTCCTGATCATCCTGCCGGAAACCAGCGTGGACGAAGCCGTGACCATTGTGCAGCGGGTGCGCGATGCGATTGCCGCCATGCGTATCCGTGCCGGCGCCGAAGCGCTGGCCATTACCATCAGCGCGGGCATTGCCGAATACCGTGATGGCGAACGCGATGCCGACCTGCTGAACCGTGCCGATGGCGCGCTGCTGCAGGCCAAGCGTGCTGGACGCGACTGCCAGCAGATCGCCCCGTAATCTGGCGGGTGCCCCAGGTGGCCAGGCGCATCGGCAAGCGGCTATTCCGGTCACCATGCCGTTGCGCGCAGCGGCGTTGCCAGTAGCCGCGGCAGCAAGCCGCGGCGCATGAAAAGGATGTTCCGTGTTGCAAGTATTGTGGCCAGGCTCGCTGCAGGCGCGCCTGGCTTTGTTCTGTTCGCTGGCGATACTGCTGGTGTCGGTATTGCTGTGCGGTGTCGCCTATCTGCAGGATGGCACCCACCTGCGTGCGCTGCAGTTGCAGCACACCGAGGCGGCAGTGGCGCTGCTGGCCGACGATATCGATGAGCGCGTGCGCAGCCGCCAGGTCATGCTGGAGCAGGCTGCGGCCAACCTGCAGCCGACTGCCGACGATATCCGCCGGCATGGCACGCAACTGATCCGGCAGTTCCGCTTCCTGAAAGGCAGTTTTAGCAGCGTGGTGCTGTACAGCGCCGAAGGCCGTATCGTGGCTGACTACCCGGAACTACCCGGGCGGCAGGGGCTGGATGTCAGCGACCGCGACTATTTCGTGCGTACCCGGCAGCAGCTGCGCGCCACCGTGAGCGGCCCGCTGCAGACGCGCGGCCCGCTGAAACGGCAGGTCATGGTGTTCACCGCTCCCATCCTGGATGCGCATGGCCAGTTTGCCGGCATGCTGGGAGGCAGCCTGGAATTGAGCGCCGTGGAGCTGTTTGGTGAACTGCGCGGCATGCGGCTGGGCAACAGCGGCCATATCACCCTGCTTACCCGCCCGGAAGGGCAGATCCTGCTGCACCCGCAACCGGAGCAACTGCTGCGCCGGGTGTCGCCGCCGCCCGGCAGCGCGCTCGCCAATGCGCTGGCCGGGCGCAATGGCAGCGAGACCGCCGCCTCGGGAGAGCTGCGGATCTATCGCACGCTGCACAATGTGGACTGGGTGCTGGGCGGCGTACTGCCGGCGCAGGAGGCCGGCCTGCCGCTTGCCGGGCTGGCCGGCGAGTACCTGCTGCTGCTGTTGCTGGCGGTATTGCTGGCAGTGCCGCTGGCCTGGCTTGGCACCCAGTGGCTGCTACGGCCGCTTACCGCCCTGCAGCGCAAGATCCACGCCATGCAGGCTGGCACGGATGGCGACATCGCGGTGGAGGGCTGCGCCGAACTGCAGACGCTGGCTGCCACCGTGGCCGATGTCTATCAGGACCGGCGTCGTATCGCCGACAAGCTGTCGCTGCGCGAAGCCATGTTCCAGGTGCTGAACCATACCTCGCCGCTGGGGGTGTTTGTCTGCGATGCCGACGGCGTGCTCAGCTATGGCAACCGCGCAATGCTGGAGATGGCCGGCATGGAGCGTGGCTCTGCCTACTGGTTTGGCCGCCGCTGGCAGGAGGCGGTGCACAGCAGCGATTACCAGCAGCTGCTGCAGGAATGGAAGCAGTGGAGCCGGGAAGGCAGTGGCGATTTCCAGCGTCGCTTCCGCCTCAACCATGTGCGGCATGCGCCGCTGCTGGTGGCCTTGCACTGCAGTCGCATGGATGGCGATGGCGAGCCGCGCTTTCTGGCGGTAATGGAAGACATCAGCGAGCGCGAGAGCAATCGCAGTGCGCTGGCCGCCGAGCGCGAGCGCTTGCAGGGGCTGCTGCAGGCGGTGGGCGACGCGGTGATCTTCACCAATCAGCACGATGAAGTGCTGCAGCTGAACGCGCCGGCGCGGCAATTGCTGGGTCTGAAGCAGGAGGAAGCGCAGGGGCGCAGCCTGGCGCTGTTCGTGGCGCTGAACCGGCCGGATGGCGGTGGGCCGGTATCGACTGGCATGCTCACCGAACTGTACGTCGAGCAGACGCTGGCGCTGGACATGCTGGGCCGTGATCTGCGCCGCCTGCCGGTGCTGCTCACCCTGTCGCTGGTAACGGATGCAGGCAGCATGCACGGCTACAAGGTATGGGTGCTGCGCGAAGACACCCAGCGCCGGCGCAAGGCCGGCGATGGTGGCGAGATGGAGCGTGATGTACTGACCGGCCTGGCCAACCGCCGTGGCCTGCAGTCCGCACTGGCGGCGGCGCTGGCGGACGGCGGCAGCCGCCTGCAGCCGCATGGCGTGCTGTGGCTGGAGCTGCGGCAGGATGGCATGCCATTGCAGCAGGATCTGTCGTTGCGGGGAGGCAGCCTGATGCAGGCGGTGGCCGCCCAGTTGCAGCACCGGCTGCGCAGCAGTGACTGCCTGGCGCGGTTGGAAGGCGGCGTATTCGTGGCGCTGCTGTATCGCTGCAATGCCGCCAGCGCCGAGCGCATCTGCGATGACATCGTCAGCGAGCTGATACCTCTGCTGGCCGGCGGCGAAGACAGCGCGGTGCTGGGCCTGCATGCGGCAGTGAGCGAGCTGCAGGAGGGCGATACCCTGCCGCAGGAGGTACTGCAGCGCATCGAGCGCCGCAGCCGGCAGCGCTGGCCCTGAGCCGTTGCCCACAAATAACAGGTTCTTCACGAAATCGTGGGGACGCGACAAGCGTAGGGTGGGCAAAGGCCATGGGCCATGCCCACCGGCAAGGTAGCGATGGTGGCTGGTGGTGGGCACGCTACGCTTTGCCCACCCTACAAAAAAAACCGCCACTATCGCGAGATAGCGGCGGTTTTGCCGTTATGGGGTAGCCGGATTACCCCTGTTGTACTCCGGCCACCAACCTGTCTGTCACGGCTTTGCGTTTGCACACGATCGGACTGATCGCGGACAAGCCCTTATTTATCGATGCCACCCAGCAGCACGTACTTGATTTCCAGGTAGTCTTCGATGCCGTACTTGGAGCCTTCGCGGCCCAGGCCGGATTGCTTCACGCCACCGAACGGTGCGGCTTCGTTGGACAGGATGCCGCTGTTCACCGCCACCATGCCGTATTCCAGGCCTTCGGACACGCGGAAGATACGGCCGATGTCGCGGGCGTAGAAGTAGGAAGCCAGGCCGAACTCGGTGTCGTTGGCCATCTGGATCGCTTCTTCTTCGGTCTTGAAGCGGAACAGCGGGGCCAGCGGGCCGAAGGTTTCTTCCTTCGCCACTTTCATTTCCGGGGTCACGCCGGTGATCACGGTCGGTTCGAAGAAGCTGTAGCCAAGGTCGTGGCGCTTGCCGCCGGTGACCAGGTTGCCGCCCTTGGCCAGTGCGTCGGCGATGTGCTCTTCCACCTTGGCTACCGCGTTTTCGTCGATCATCGGGCCCTGGGTCACACCGGCTTCCAGGCCGTTACCCACTTTCAGCTTGGCTACCGCGTCGGCGAACTTGGCGGCGAAGGCATCGTACACACCGTCCTGCACCAGCAGGCGGTTGGCGCACACGCAGGTCTGGCCGGCGTTGCGGTACTTGGAGATCATCGCGCCTTCCACGGCGGCGTCCAGGTCGGCGTCGTCAAACACGATGAACGGAGCATTGCCGCCCAGTTCCATCGATACCTTCTTCACGGTTTCGGCACACTGGCTGATCAGCTTGCGGCCAACCTCGGTGGAGCCGGTGAAGGAGAATTTCTTCACGGTGTCGCTACCGGTGAGCACGCCGCCGATTTCGGTGGAGCCGCCGGTAAGTACCGAGAACACGCCTGCCGGAATGCCGGCACGTTCGGCCAGTACGGCAATGGCCAGCGCCGACAGCGGGGTCTGGCTGGCCGGGCGTACCACCATCGGGCAGCCGGCGGCCAGAGCCGGGGCAGCCTTGCGGGTGATCATGGCGTTCGGGAAGTTCCACGGCGTGATCGCGGCGGTAACGCCGATCGGCTCCTTGCTCACCAGGATGCGCTTGTCGGCGCCGGTGGACGGAATGGTGTCGCCGTAGATGCGCTTGGCTTCTTCGGCATACCACTCGATGTAGCTGGCACCGTAGGCGATTTCGCCTTTGGCTTCCGCCAGCGGCTTGCCCTGTTCGCTGGTCAGGATCACCGCCAGGTCATCCTGGTTTGCCATCATCAGGTCGAACCACTTGCGCAGGATGCCGGCGCGCTCTTTGGCGGACTTTTTCTTCCAGCTCTTGAAGGCTTCGGCAGCACCATCCACGGCGCGCTGGGCTTCGGCGCTACCCATTTTCGGCACGTGGGCGATGGTTTCGCCGGTGGCCGGGTTGGTTACCGCAATGGTCTGGCCGCTATCGGCATCCAGCCACTGGCCGTTGATGTAGCACTGCTGACGCAGCAGGGAAGGATCTTTCAGGTTCAGCATGGTGTTGTGTCCTTGTTATGCAATGCGGCCAACGTTGCGTGGTGCAAGGTTGGCCGCAGGTCAGTTCAGCTCAGGCGATCAGGCCTTGATGGCGGCAACCAGCTTCTGCAGCGCTTCTTCGAAGATGGCGTCTTCGATGGTCAGCGGGAACAGGAAGCGGACGACGTTACCGTATACACCGCAAGTCAGCAGGATCAGACCGGCTTCCAGCGCCTTGGTCTGCACTTTCTTGGTGAAGTCGGCATCGGCTTCGTGGCTGCCAGCCTTGTTGAATTCCACGGCGATCATGGCGCCCAGGCCGCGCACTTCGGCGATCTGCGGCACTTCGGCTTTCAGACCGTTGATGGTTTCCTTCAGCTGGTTGCCCAGCTTGTTGGCGCGCTCCAGCAGTTTTTCTTCCTGGATGGCCTGGATCACGGCCTTGGAAGCTGCCAGTGCCAGCGGGCTGCCGGCGTAGGTGCCGCCCAGGCCGCCCGGTGCCGGTGCGTCCATGATTTCAGCCTTGCCTACCACGGCGGAGATCGGGAAACCGCCAGCCATGGACTTGGCCATGGTCATCAGGTCCGGGGCTACATCGTAGTGTTCCATGGCGAAGAACTTGCCGGTACGGGCAAAGCCGGCCTGCACTTCGTCGGCGATCATCAGGATGCCGTGCTTGTCGCACAGGGCGCGTACAGCGCGTACCCATTCGGCCGGCGCGGCGTAGAAACCACCTTCGCCCTGTACCGGTTCGAAGATGATGGCGGCCACGCGGGTGGCTTCGATGTCGTACTTGAACAGGTGCTCGATGCTGGCGATGGAGTCTTCAACCGATACGCCGTGCAGCGGGTTCGGGAACAGGCCGTGGTACACGTCGGACGGGAACGGGCCGAAACCGATCTTGTACGGAGCAACCTTGCCGGTCAGTGCCATGCCCATCAGGGTACGGCCGTGGAAGCCGCCGCCAAAGGCGATGATGCCCGGACGGCCGGTAGCGGCGCGGGCGATTTTCACGGCGTTCTCCACGGCTTCGGCGCCGGTGGTGTAGAACGCGGTTTTCTTGGCGTGGTTGCCCGGGGTCAGCTGGTTCAGCTTCTCGGCAACTTCGATATACAGTTCGTACGGCACCACCTGGTAGCAGGTGTGGCTGAACTTGTTCAGCTGCTCGGCAACGGCGGCCTGTACCTTGTCGTGCAGGTGGCCGGTGTTCAGTACGCCGATACCACCGGCAAAGTCGATGTAACGCTTGCCTTCGGTGTCCCAGATCTCGGCATTCTTCGCGCGCTCGGCGAAGAAGGAACACATTACGCCTACACCGCGCGGGGTAGCGTTGGCTTTACGTTGCATCAGTTCTTGCGGGCTCATTGAATCTCTCCTTGTAGACGACGTTCCGGCAATCGCCGGACGGGGGGCGCCGGCGGGGCTAGAGCTTGGCATTGATTCTAGTCCCGTGTTTAGCAAAAAGCCACATGTGATTGATAAATTAAACACACATGTGGACTGGCTAGTTGTTTTGTTTCGCTGTGCGGTTTTTTGTGCCGCATTGCGCGCCATGCGTAAGTAGAAACGCTCCCGGCGACCTTGGCAAGGCCGGCGGGAGCGTTGGCCGCAAATTAAGCGGCAGGCATGTATTCCGTTGTGTTTTGTGCTGCTGTGGCGCGGTTTGGCTGCGCGTGGCTGCTGTATTAGAAGAAGCGGTTGACGCTGGCCAGCGCTTGTTCGTCCAGCTCGCCGGCGGCCAGCGCCAGCGCGAGGCGTGCATACAACAGGTTGTAGCGCGCCGCTGCCAGCGCGCGTACTGCATCCTGATAGCTGCTTTCGGCGTTCAGCAGGTCGAGGTTGGTGCGCACACCGACTTCACGGCCCAGCCGGGTGGCGTCGAGCTTGCTCTTGGCGGAAACCAGCAGCTGCTCCTGCGCCTTCACCTGCGCGGCACCGTTGCTCACCCCCAGCCAGGCGCTGCGTACCGCCAGCGCCACGTCACGGCGTGCGGCTTCCTGATCGTCGCGGGCCTTTTCCAGGTTGGCCGCAGCCTCCCGCACCTGCGAATTGATGCCGCCACCGGCATACAGCGGCACGGTCAGGCTCAGGCCCAGGGTGTTGCCGGCGGTATTGCCACGGCCGGCCAGACGGCTGCTGGCCTCGGTGGTGTGGGTATTGCTGTAGCCGGCAGTGAGATCCACGGTGGGCAGGTGCTTGCCACGGGCGGCGGTCAGGTTTTCTTCTGCCAGCTGTACCTGCTGCGCAGCGCTCTTGATGGCCAGGCTGCCGGCCTGGGCTCGCTGCAGCCAGCTGTCCAGGCTGCCGGCATCATCCAGCTGCACGCTGCCTTTCAGACGGTTGATGGCTTCCGGCTGCAGGCCGGTGAGCTTGGCCAGCGTGTCGCGCTTGATTTCCAGATCGCTCATGGCGGCGATCTCGCTGGCCTGCGCGCTGTC
Organism: Vogesella amnigena; assembly: GCF_042648905.1. Classification (NCBI taxonomy): domain Bacteria; kingdom Pseudomonadati; phylum Pseudomonadota; class Betaproteobacteria; order Neisseriales; family Chromobacteriaceae; genus Vogesella; species Vogesella amnigena. The sequence continues at coordinate 268,505 of NZ_JBHRYH010000002.1, forward strand.
GTAGCCGGCCTGTGCCTCATGGGTGTCGGTAATGGTGGCGGTGCCGACCTCGAATGCCTTTTTCGCCTGTGCCAGCTGGCGTTCATACGCCTTCTTGGTGGCGCGGGTGACATTGAGTACGTCCTCGGCCAACAGTACGTTGAAATAGGCGCGGGCCACATCGGCCACCAGCTGCTGGCTGCTGGCCTGGTACTGCACGCCGGCCAGCTCGCTGCTGATCACGCCTTTCTTGTAACCGGTGTAGCTGGCGATATCGAACAGCGGCTGACTCAGCTGCACGCCCACGCTGCTGCTGCGGTAGGCATCGGCGTCCGGCTTCATGGCATCGGTACGGGTGATGCCGGCGGACAGGCCGATGGTCGGCAGCAGCAGGGCGCGGCCCTGTACGGCTTTTTCCTGGCCGGCCAGCAGGGTCTGGCGGGCACCGGCAAAGCCGGCATCGTAGTCACGGGCGGCCTGCACCGCGGCGGCCAGATCGAAGGCGGCGGCCGGCAGGCTGCACAGCGCCACTACGCCGGCGAGAATCAACTGGGTTTGCGCGTTCATGAAAATACCTGCATCGGGTTATCTATCAGTGCTGAAACGGGCCAAAAGCCAGACCATAACGCATCGTGGTCCGGCTTTCAGCCCCAAGTTTATTAAGAGCTGCTAACCGGGGTGCCAGCCTGCGGGCGCTTGACCTTGAACCAGGCGGCGTACAGCGCCGGCAGGAACAGCAGGGTGAGCACGGTGGCAATCAGCAAGCCGCCCATGATGGCCACCGCCATCGGCCCCCAGAAGGTGCTGCGCGTCAGCGGAATCATCGCCAGGATGGCCGCCAGCGCGGTGAGCATGATGGGGCGGAAGCGGCGCACGGTGGAGCCGATCACCGCTTCGAAGCGGTCGATGCCTTCGGCAATGTCGCTTTCGATCTGGTCCACCAGAATCACCGAGTTGCGCATGATCATGCCGGCCAGCGCGATCACCCCCAGCATGGCCACGAAGCCGAACGGCGCACCGAACAGGATCAGCGTCAGGGTGACGCCAATCATGCCCAGCGGCGCGGTAAGCACCACTAGCAGCGTGCGCTGGAAGCTCTTCAGCTGCAGCATCAGCAGGGTGAACACGATGATCAGCATCAGTGGCTGCACCTTGGCGATGGCGCTTTGCGAATTCTGGCTGGCTTCCAGCGAACCACCCAGTTCGATGTGGTAGCCCAGCGGCAGGGTTTTTTCCAGTGCCTGCATCTTCGGCCACAGCGCCAGCGAGATGTCGGAAGCCTGCACCCCGTCGGCCGCATCTGCACGTACCGAGATGGTAGGCAGGCGGTTGCGGCGCCAGATGATGCTCTCTTCCGGCGCGTAGCGGATGTGGCCGATCTGCGCCACCGGCACGTATTTGCCGCTGGCGGTCTGGATCATCAGGCTGCCCAGCGCCGCCACATTGCTGCGCTCGTCATTGGCCAGCCGCGCCACCACGGCAATCGCCTTGTCGCCCTCGCGCCACTCGGTCACCGTGCTGCCACTGAGCAGCAGTTGCAGCTGGCGGGCCAGGCTCTGGCTGGAAATGCCCAGTGCCCGCGCCTTGTCCTGGTCGATGTCGATGCGCAGCGCCTTCACCTGCTCGCCCCAGTCATTGTTGACGTGGCGGGCGGCGGGGTGGGCGCGCAGCAGGGTTTCCACCTTGCCGGCAATGGCGCGTACCTGGTCGTGATCTGGCCCCATCACGCGGAACTGCACCGCGTAGCCTACCGGCGGGCCGTTCTCCAGCCGGGTAACGCGGCCGCGCACCAGCGGAAAATCATGCTCGAACAGCAGCTCCAGCTTCTGCTTCACGTTTTCACGCACATGTTCGTCGCGGGTCATCACCATCAGCTGTGCGTAGTTCAGGTGCTGCTGCTGCTGATCCAGCGGCAGGTAGAAGCGCGGACTGCCGCCACCGACATAGCTGGTGACACTCACTACGTGCGCATCGCCGGCCAGTTTTTGCTCCAGCCTGGCCACCTCGCGCTGGGTGGCGGCGTAGTTGGCGCCCTGCGGCAGCCACATGTCCACCAGCAGTTCCGGGCGGTTGGAGGAGGGGAAGAACTGCTGCTGCACGAACAGCTTGAACGCCACCATCGACAGCAGGAATGCGGCCAACGTCAGCGTGATGACGGTCTTGCGATGGTCCAGGCACCATTCCAGCAGGCGGCGGAAGCGGCGGTAGAACGGCTTGTGGTACACGTCTTCATGACCGTGCGCCGCCATATTGTCGGGCAGCAGGTGGTAGCCCAGGTAAGGGGTGAATACCACGGCAACGACCCACGACAGCACCAGCGCCAGCGATACCACCGCAAACAGGCTGAACACGTATTCGCCGGCATTGGACTTGGCCAGCCCCACCGGCAGGAAGGTGGCGGCGGTGATCAGCGTGCCGGTCAGCATCGGGAAGGCGGTGCTGCTGTAGGCGTAGGTGGCGGCCTGGAACTTGTTCCAGCCCTGCTCCAGCTTCAGCGCCATCATTTCCACCGCGATGATGGCATCGTCCACCAGCAGGCCAAGCGCGATGATCAGCGAGCCCAGCGAGATGCGCTGCAGGTCGATATTGAAGACGTACATGGCAAGAAAGGTCATTGCCAGTACCAGCGGAATCGACAGCGCCACCACCACGCCGGTGCGCATGCCGAGGCTGAAAAAGCTCACTGCCAGCACGATCACCACTGCTTCCACCAGCGAGCGCATGAATTCGCTCACCGCGGTCTTCACCACCTTGGGCTGGTCGGATACCGAGCTGACCATCACGCCCACCGGCAGCTTGGCCTGCAGCTGGCCCATTACCTGTTCCAGGTTCTGGCCAAGCTTCAGTACATCGCCGCCGGCCTTCATGCTGATGGCCAGGCCAATGGCCGGTTTGCCGTCAAAGCGCATGCCAAAGCTGGGCGGGCTGGCAAACTGGCGCTCCACGCGGGCCACGTCGCCCAGGCGGAAGCTCTTGCCAGCGGCGGACAGCGGGGTGTCGGCAATCGCCTGCACCGAGCTGTAGCTGCCGCTGACGCGGACACGGATGCGCTCGCTGGCGGTATCGTAGCTGCCGGCCGGCGTCATGGCGTTCTGTGCGGCCAACGTTGCCCACAGGGTGCTGGCATCCAGCTGCATGGCGGCCAGCTTGGCGGTATCCAGCGTCACGTAGATGCGCTCTTCCTGCTCGCCGATGATGTCTACCTTGCCCACATCCGGCACGCGCAGCACTTCCAGCTTGGCCTGCTCTACGTACTTGCGCAGGTCCTCATAGCTGAAGCCGTCGCCGGTAAAGGCATACAGATTGCCGAAGGTATCGCCGAATTCATCATTGAAATACGGCCCCTGCACGCCGGCGGGCAGGGTGTACTGCATGTCGCCGATCTTCTTGCGTACCGTGTACCACAGCTGCTGCACGTTCTTGGGCGGGACTTGCTCGCGTATCGACAGGATCAGCGTGGCTTCGCCCGGCTTGGTGTAGCTCTTCACGTATTCGAGCTCGCCCATCTCCTGCAGCTTCTTTTCGATCTTGTCGGTGACCTGCTGCTCGGTTTCCTGCGCGGTGGCACCCGGCCACAGCACGCGCACCATCATCGCCTTGAAGGTGAATTCCGGGTCTTCCTTCTGCCCCAGCTGGGTGTAGGAGAACAGTCCGGCCACCATCAGCACGATCATCAGATAGCGCACCAGCGAGCTGTTGCGCAGCGCCCATTCCGACAGGTTGAGTTTCTTCATTGCTGGCCTCTTGCTGCTGCAGTCTGCTCCAGCAAGGTCACACGCTGGCCGTCGCGCAGCAGGTGTACCCCGGCAGTCACCACTTTTTCACCGCCACGCAGGCCGCTGGTAATGGCAATGCTGTCGCCGTCGATGGCACCGACGGTAACCGCCTTGCGGCCAACCTGCTGCTGGGCGTTGATCACCCAGACATAGTGTTTGCCCTGTTCGTCCAGGATGGCGCTCAGCGGCAGGCGCATGGCGGCGCCTGGCTGCCCCGGCAGCAGCGCGCGCACGCTGGCGGTCATGCCCAGGCGGACTTCGGCATCGCTGCCGTTCAGTGCCAGGCGGGCGGCATAGGTACGGGTGGCGCCGTCGGCATCGGCGGCCAGTTCGCGCAGGCGCGCGTCCAGTTCGCGGCCGTCGGCCCACAGTTTCACCTTGAAGCCGCTGGCACCGCGTAGCGCATCCACGGCGTTTTCCGGCACCTGGAAGGCCACTTCACGCTCGCCGTTGGCCGCAAGCCTGGCCACCGGCTGGCCGGCGGCCACCACCATGCCCGGCTCGGCGCCGATGCTGCTGATCACGCCATCGCTGTCGGCCAGCAGGGCAGTGTAGTTGCCCTGGTTGCGGCTGGCGCTCAGCGCGGCCTGGGCCTGCTGCAGTCGGGCACGGGCAGCCTGCACCGCGGTCTGCTGTCGCTCCACTTGAGCCGCACTGATGAAGTTCTGCGTCAGCAGTTCGCGGTAGCGCTTCAGGTCGGCTTCCTGCTGCGCCAGGTCGGCCTGGGCCGCCGCCAGCTGTGCTTGCTTGGCGCTGGTGTCCAGCTGGTAGTCGCTGCCATCCAGCACGGCCAGTAGCTGGCCTTTTTTCACACTGTCACCGGCGTTGACGCGGCGTTCCAGCACCTTGCCGCCCACGCGGAAGGCCAGCTGGCTTTCGTGGCGGGCGCGGATCTCGCCGCTGAACTGCTGGCTGTCCTGGCTATTGCTGCTGCCGGCCAGTACGTAGCGTACCGGGCGGATTTCCTCCACTGGTTTGACGTCTTCCTTGCAGCCAGCCAGTGCCAGCATCAGCAGGCTGGCCAGCGCCAGGGTGCGGTAATGCCTTGTCATTTTGTTTTCCTCGTGAGTCTTGATGGTATGTGTGGTGTGCCGCCGGCTATCGTGCTTTCAGGCCGCCCAGCATCAGGTCGAGAGCGATTTCCAGGTAGTCGAGTGGCGGCAGGCTGCGATGCTGGCTGTCTTCCAGTACCCGGCCCAGCGAGCATTGCCAGGTCATGCTCAGCAGCATCGGCGCCACTAGCGTGTCCACTACCGCGTGCGGGTGCAGGCTGCGGAACTCGCCGCTGGCCACGCCGCGCTCCAGAATGCGCAGCAGCATGTTGTGGCTGGGCTCGATCACTTCGCGGTGGTAGAAGCGCGCCAGCTCGGGAAAGTTGGTGGCCTCGGCAAACATCAGCTTGCAGATGCCGGCCAGCGGCGATTCGCCAACCTCCTGCCACCAGCGGCGCATCATCAGCCTCAGCAGGTCGGCGCTGCTGCCTTCGTACTGCTTGGCCAGCTCGGCAAAGCCGGCCAGGCGGGTTACCAGGTTGTCGCGCACCACTGCCTTGAAGATGTCTTCCTTATTCTCGAAGTACAGGTAGGGCGTGCCCTTGGTGACGCCGGCCGCCTTGGCGATGTCTTCCATCTTGGTGGCCTTGAAGCCCTTGTCGACAAACAGCTGCAGCGCGGCATCGAGAATCTCGGCCGGACGCACTTCCTTGCGGCGGCGCCAGCGGGCGATCGGACAGCTGGGTTCCTGGCTCATGGCATGTCTCTGAATATTGGTTCAGTAATCGCGGCACTTTAGGGTAATGACTCGAATGCTGGCAATTAATAAATCAATATTCACTAAACTGCTTGGGTAGAATGCAACACTTGTGGATGCTGGCCACACCCCCGGTGGCCGGCGAATGCGTACTGGAGAATGTGACGTGAGCGTAGCCCCCCTCGACAAGGCCGCCATCCTGGCTGAAGCCCTGCCCTATATCCGTTCCTTCAACGGCAAGACCATCGTGGTGAAGTACGGCGGCAATGCCATGACCGACGACAAGCTGAAGGAAGACTTCGCCAAGGACGTGGTGCTGCTCAAGCTGGTGGGCCTGAACCCGGTGGTGGTGCACGGCGGCGGCCCGCAGATCAACGACCTGCTGGAGCGTGTGGGCAAGGAAGGCCAGTTCATCCAGGGCATGCGCGTAACCGACAGCGAAACCATGGACGTGGTGGAAATGGTGCTGGGCGGCCTGGTGAACAAGGAAATCGTGTCGCTGATCAACAAGCACGGCGGCAAGGCGGTGGGTATCACCGGCAAGGACGGTCATTTCATCCGCGCCAGCAAGCTGTTCCTGAAGTCGGAGTCCGACGAGCAGATCGACATCGGCCAGGTGGGCGACATCGAGCACATCGACCCCAGCCTGGTGGCGTTGCTGGATGGCCACGACTTTATTCCGGTGGTGGCGCCGATCGGCGTGGGCAGCAATGGCGAGGCCTACAACATCAATGCCGACGTGGTGGCCGGCAAGCTGGCGGAAACGCTGCAGGCCGAAAAACTGGTGCTGATGACCAATACCCCGGGCGTGCTGGACAAGCAGGGTAATCTGCTCACCGGCCTGACCGCGTCCAAGGTGGACGAGCTGTTCGCCGATGGCACTATCTCCGGCGGCATGCTGCCCAAGATCAGCTCGGCGCTGGATGCCGCCAAGAGCGGCGTGAACTCGGTGCACATCATTGATGGCCGCGTGCCCCATGCGCTGCTGCTGGAGATCCTCACCGACGCCGGCGTGGGCACCATGATCAAGGCCAGCTAAGGCTAGCTGCGGCATCCTGACTGCTGTTTTGCCAAAGCCCTTTCGCACGCGGAAGGGCTTTGTCTTTGCGGCGGGGCTGACAGTTGCTGCAGTTGTGCCGGGATTTCCTGTGGTGCGGCTTGTTATGCTGTCTATAGTGTTAAAGCCGCTAGCCGGCGTTGACTTGTCTTTTCCTGCAAGAGGAGGGGTGGCATGCAGACGGTGCGACAGTTGCTGGTGCATAAGAGTAGTGGCCTGATCACGGTAGGGCCGGACGCTACGGTATTCCAGGCCTTGCAGATCATGGCCGAACACGATATCGGCGCGGTGCTGGTGATGGACATGGGCGATGTGCTGGGCATCTTCTCCGAGCGCGACTACGCGCGGCGCATCGTGCTGCAGGGGCGTACCTCGGCTGGTACCAAGGTGCGCGACATCATGACCAGCAAGGTGGTGTATGTGACGCCGGAACAGACCGTGGCCGACTGCATGGCACTGATGACCGAAAAGCGTTTCCGCCACCTGCCGGTGCTGGAGGACGACAAGGTGCTGGGCCTGCTGTCCATTGGCGACCTGGTGCGGGCCACCATTGACGAGCAGCAGTTCGTTATCGAGCAACTGGTGAATTACATCCGCGCCTGAGTCAGCAGGCGCAGACAAGCAAAAAGGTTGGCCGCGGCCAACCTTTTCTGCATTCCGGAACGGGTATTAGTGGCCAGGCACCAGCTGGCGCCCAAGCTGCATCAGCGCCTGGGCGATCTGGCCGCGCATCAGCTCCGGGCTGAAGGCGAAGGCCGGGCCACTGGCATTCAGGCACAGCGCCGGCATGCCTGGGGCGGGCGAGGGTAGTGCCACACCCACTGCCATCACATCGCGTTCGAATTCACCGAACGATTCGCTGTAACCGCGCTGCAGGTATTGCTGCCGCGCCTGTTCCAGCCGCTCCTGCAGTGCCGGCCAGTCCTTGCCGTAGCGTGCGGCCAGCTCGCCATCCAGCTGGCTGCGCTCGCTATTGTTCAGCGCCGCGTAGCAAGCCCGACCGATGGCAGTGCTGGCCAGCGGTACGCGCGATCCCACGGTGAGCTGCACCGATACCCGCGCCTGACTGCGGCAGGTTTCCAGATAAACAATATCGGTACCGTCGCGCATGCCCAGGCTGATGGAAATGGTGTTCTTCAACGCGAACTCGCGCATCAGCGGCGCGGCAATGCGGCGAATGTCGTAACTGCCCAGCACCGCCGAGCCCAGCGCCAGCACCGCCAGTCCCAGCCGGTAGTAACCGGTTTCGGCATCCTGTGACAGATAGCCCAGCTTGGTCAGGGTGTAGGTCAGGCGCGACACCGTGGACTTGGGCAAGCCGGTACGCTGCGCCAGCACCTGGTTGGAGAGGGCGCTTTCCCCTGGCTGAAAGGCCGCCAGCACGCGTAGGCCACGCGCCAGCGCCACCACGAACAGGCGGTCCTTTTCTTCATCTTCCTGCGGTAGCAACGACATTGTTAACGGTTCCTTTTCAACAGAGTGGCAAGAATAGAGCAGCCCTTGCCGTGGTTAAAGAAAAAAACTTTACACGCGGCATCGAGCTTGTTAGTCTATTTTGCATTGTAGAACTGAATTCCGCAAAGCGGAACAGTACAAAGGAGAAAACGCAATGGCCGCCACTTCCGCTCGTGCACCCTTCGCTTGGGACGACGCACTTCTGCTTAACGATCAGCTCACCGACGAAGAACGTATGGTGCGCGAAACCGCCTATGCCTACTGTCAGGAACGCCTGCTGCCGCGCGTACTGACCGCCAACCGCGAAGAACGCTTCGACCGCGAAATCATGAGCGAGATGGGCGAACTGGGTCTCTTGGGCTGCACCATCGACACCCACGGCTGCGCCGGCCTGTCGCACGTGGCCTATGGCCTGATCGCCCGCGAAGTGGAACGTGTTGATTCCGGCTACCGTTCCGCCATGTCGGTACAGTCCAGCCTGGTAATGCACCCGATCTGGGCTTACGGCACCGACGCACAGAAAGACAAATACCTGCCCAAGCTGGCTACCGGTGAATGGGTTGGCTGTTTCGGCCTCACCGAGCCGGACGCTGGCTCCGACCCGGCCGGCATGAAAACCCGCGCCCGCAAGACCGACGGTGGCTACATCCTCAAGGGCAGCAAGATGTGGATCACCAACAGCCCGATCGCCGACGTGTTCGTGGTGTGGGCCAAGGATGACGAAGGCGAGATCCGCGGCTTCGTGCTGGAAAAAGGCATGAAGGGCCTGTCGGCGCCGAAGATCGAAGGCAAGTTCTCGCTGCGTGCCTCCATTACCGGCGAAATCGTGATGGACGATGTGTTCGTGCCGGAAGAAAACGCCTTCCCGGAAGTTCGCGGTCTGAAAGGCCCGTTCGGCTGCCTGAACAAGGCCCGCTACGGTATCGCCTGGGGTGCGATGGGGGCAGCCGAATACTGCTGGCAAGGTGCCCGCCAGTACAGCCTGGATCGCAAGCAGTTCAACCGCCCGCTGGCCGCTACCCAGCTGGTGCAGCTGAAGCTGGCCAATATGCAGACTGAAATCAGCCTGGGCCTGCAAGCTGCGCTGCGTGTTGGTCGCCTGATGGACGAAGGTCGCGCCGCCCCGGAAATGATCAGCCTGATCAAGCGCAACAACTGCGGCAAGGCGCTGGACATCGCCCGCATCGCCCGTGACATGCATGGCGGTAACGGTATCAGCGACGAGTTCCACATCATCCGCCACGTGATGAACCTGGAAGCCGTCAACACCTACGAAGGCACGCACGATGTGCATGCCCTGATTCTGGGCCGAGCCCAGACCGGTATTCAGGCATTCGCCTGATGTAATGTTCCGCCGGGGCCTCCACCCCGGCGGGATGTTGGTTCCTGTCTGTCCTTGAGGCCCGGTGCGACCGGGCCACTTTTTTGTATCCATGCCGGTGGGCACACCCAGCGGCATGGATATCTGGCCCTTGCGGTCAACGTTGAACACTTAAGGAGTGGCGTTATGTCTGGAGCACTGTCCGGTATCAAGGTTCTGGATCTCACCCGCGTACTGGCTGGCCCGTGGACCGGTCAGCTGCTGGCCGATCTTGGCGCCGAAGTCATCAAGGTGGAGCGCCCGGGCAGCGGCGACGACACCCGCCAGTGGGCGCCGCCCAGCCTGGCGGACGGTACCGCCGCCTACTACCTGGCGGCCAACCGTGGCAAACAGTCGCTGACGGTGGACATCACTACCGCTGCCGGCCAGGAAATCGTGCGCAAGTTGGCCGCACAGGCTGACGTGTTGCTGGAAAATTACAAGGTGGGCGGGCTGAAGAAATACGGCCTCGACTACGACAGCCTGCGCCAGGTGAATTCGCGGCTGGTGTACTGCTCCATCACCGGTTTCGGCCAGGATGGCCCGTATGCCGAGCTGCCGGGCTATGACTACATCGTGCAGGGCATGTCCGGCCTGATGAGCATCACCGGCCCGGCCGACGGCGAGCCGCACAAGGTTGGCGTGGCGGTTACCGACCTGTTCACCGGCCTGTATGCGGCCAACGCGGTACAGGCGGCGTTGATTGCCCGCAGCCGTACCGGCGAAGGCCAGTATATCGATATGGCGTTGTTCGATTGCTCGCTGGCCATGCTGGCTAACGTCAACATGAACTGGCTGATCGGCAACGAAGTGCCGCCACGATTGGGTAACGCCCACCCGAACATCGTGCCCTACCAGGTATTCAAGACCGCCGGCGACAGCCACTTCATTCTCGCCTGCGGCAACGACAAGCAGTTCCGCGCGGTATGCGAAGTGGTAGGCCTGCCGGTGCTGGGCGCCGACGAGCGCTACGCCACCAACCCGCAGCGGGTACGTAATCGCAACGAACTGGTGCCGCAGCTGGCCGCAGCGTTCCTGGCCAGAACCCGCGACGAATGGCTGAAGCTGCTGGATGCTGCCGGCGTGCCGTGCGGCCCGATCAACACCGTAGACGAAGCGTTTGCCGATCCACAGATCAAACATCGGAAGATGGAGATTCATCTTACCGATAGCGCCGGACAGGATGTACCGCTGGTAGCATGCCCGATCAAAATGTCCGGCACCCCGCCGCGTTACGAGGTGGCGCCGCCGAAACTGGGCGAGCACACCGATACCGTACTGGCATCGCTGGGCTACGACAGTGCGGCGATTGCACAACTGAAAGCGGATGGTACCGTTTAAACGCTCGTTTGATTTTGACGCAATGCGGCAACCATTGCATTATTGGGCGATCTGGCCCGATACGGCGCATAAGGAGTAGCGGTGGAACGCGAATACATGGAATACGACGTGGTGATCGTAGGTGGTGGCCCCTCCGGCCTGTCCACTGCGATTCGCCTCAAGCAGCTGGCTGCGGAAAAAGGCCAGGAAATCAGTGTCTGCCTGCTGGAAAAAGGCTCCGAAATCGGTGCCCACATCCTGTCCGGCGCCGTGCTGGAGCCGCGCACACTGAACGAACTGATCCCGGACTGGAAGGAAAAGGGCGCGCCGCTCAATACCCCGGCCAAGAAAGACCGCTTCCTGCTGCTGACCGAGACCGAGTCCATCCAGCTGCCCACCCCGCCGCAGATGCACAACGAGGGCAACTACATCATCAGCCTGGGCAACTTCTGTCGCTGGCTCGGCCAGCAGGCCGAAGAGTACGGCGTGGAAATCTACCCGGGCTTTGCCGCCGCCGAAGTGCTGTACCACGCCGATGGTTCGGTGAAGGGCGTGGCTACCGGCAACGTCGGCACCGGCAAGGATGGTGAAGAAGAGGGCGAACCGGGCATCGAACTGTGGGCCAAACAGACCATCTTTGCCGAAGGCTGTCGCGGCTCGCTCACCAAGACGCTGTTCGAGCGCTTCAAGCTGCGCGACGGTGCCGACCCGCAAACCTACGGCATCGGCATCAAGGAACTGTGGGAAGTGAAACCGGAGCTGCACGAGCCGGGCAAGATCACCCACACCGCTGGCTGGCCGATGGATCCGAAAACCTACGGCGGCTCCTTCCTCTACCACTTGGAAAACAATCAGGTGGTGGTCGGCTTCGTGGTGGGGCTGGATTACCAGAACCCCTACCTGTCGCCGTACGAGGAATTCCAGCGCTTCAAGACCCACCCGGCCATCAAGGGCGTGTTCGAAGGCGGCCGCCGCCTGTCCTACGGCGCGCGCGCCATTTCCGAAGGCGGCCTGCAGAGTATTCCCAAGCTGACCTTCCCCGGCGGCGTACTGGTGGGCGATACCGCGGGCTTCCTCAACGTGCCGAAGATCAAGGGTACCCACACCGCGATGAAGTCCGGCATGTTGGCCGCAGAAGCGGTGTTCGAAGCACTGGCAGCAGCTGCCGAAGGCCAGGCCATCGAGGCGACAGCCTACACCGACAAGTTCAAGCAAAGCTGGCTGCATGACGAGCTGCACAGCGTGCGCAACATCCGCCCGGCGTTCCGCTGGGGGCTGTGGCCGGCAATGATCTACTCGGCCATCGACACCTATCTGTTCCGCGGCAAGGCGCCTTGGACACTGCGTCACAAGCACCATGACCACGAGTGTCTGAAGCCCAAGGACGAGTGCAGCCCGATCAACTATCCGAAGCCGGATGGTGTGCTGACTTTCGACCGCCTGTCGTCGGTGTTCATCTCCAACACCAACCACAGCGAAGACCAGCCGCCGCATCTCAAGCTGAAAGATGCCACGGTACCGATCCGCATCAACCTGGAAAAGTACGACGCGCCGGAACAGCGTTACTGCCCGGCCGGGGTGTACGAGATCGTTGGTCGCGACGAAGGCCAGCCGCGCCTGCAGATCAACGCGCAGAACTGTGTGCACTGCAAGACCTGTGACATCAAGGACCCTACCCAGAACATCAACTGGGTGACGCCGGAAGGCGGTGGTGGCCCGAATTACCCGAATATGTAAGCAATAGACAGCCCGGCGCCAGCCGGGCTTTTTATTGCAAGCCTGGCCGCGGCCAAGCTTTTTTGCTTTTTAGCTGCCTTGCAGATCAAGCACTTGTCGAATTCGTTGGTCTTTTCGTGCAATTCGCTGTTGACGCGGTTCGGGGCGATGGGTATAGTTCGCCTCCTCTGCTGACGACGACACGAAACGAAGTCAG